>CAIYJU010000030.1 GCA_903926565.1 uncultured Bacteroidales bacterium | reverse complement strand
GTTGGTTGCTTCCAGTTCAGATGTCCGTTGCTGCACACGTAGTTCCAGGTCCCGGTTTAATTCCAGAATCTCTGCTTCTGATTGCTTCCGTTCCGTAATATCCTGTGCAGTACCGTGTAATATAATGGGATGACCTTCACAATCGTATTCTAATTTGCCTAATCCATGTATCCAGCGGGTGATCTTGTCGTTATGGCGAACAATCCGAAATTCGATATCGGCAGGTTGTATTTTGCTTTTTACATCGTTCATTAATCGGTTGAGGACCATATCACGGTCTTCGGGATGTAATAATGCTGCCCGACTGTTAAGGGAGGGATCATGGTTTTCATCAATCCCAAATATCTCGTTCAATATCTCAGACGTAATACAGATTCCTGTAAGGATATCAACTTCAAAAGTTCCCAGCCCTGCTATTTTCTGTGATTCCTTAAGATTACGATCGCTGGCTTTGATTTTATCTATGGCATTAAGTAATTCTGCTGCCCGTTTTTCTTTCTCCTCGTTCTGATAAAGAAGTTCTTTGTTGGCAATGATTAATTCTGCTGCCCGCTTTTCTTTTTCCTCGTTTTGAAAAACAAGTTCCTTGTTCGTATTTATTAATTTTTGTTCTGCCATCATGAGCGTTGATATGTCATTGGACACACCGACGATACCAATGACCTGGCCTCTTGAATCCAGCATCGGAACTTTGCTGGTATCTAACCACATTACCTGACCATCGGATTGATGCAGCATTTCAACAATATGCAACCTTTCTTTACCAGATTCCATGACTTCAAAATCGGCTTTACGGTATTCTATGCCCTCTGTTGATGCCCATGGCATTTCAAGGTCAGTTTTTCCGACTATCTCAACCGGACTGTTTAATCCTGCAATGGTTGCACAAGACTGATTACACCCCAAAAAAATCGACTGTCTGTCCTTCCAGAATATAATTCCGGGAAAATTATTCAGGACTGTTTGAAGCATGTTTTCGTTTTTCCGGAATTTCTCCTCAGATTGCCTGCGTTCTGTTATATCCGATATTATGCCAATTACACCAATAATATTACCCTGCTTATCAATTATAGAATCTGCACGCTCATAAGCCGGAAAGACCCGCCCGCGTTTAGTTACCATCTCTAATTCACCTGACCAGGATTTGCCATTCAAAATAGTTTTAAACATTTGTTTAGCAACAGCCGGGTCTTTAACCCTGGCCATTCCCCCTCCGGCTGCTTCAGTTTCTTCCGCAGTTCCGTATCCAAACAGATCGGATAGCGCTTTGTTCTGATAAAAATGATGACCTTGAGAATCAGAAATGCCAATGGCATCACTTGTGGAATCAAGTGCTTTCATGACCGTCATCAGCCTTTTTTCTGTGTTTTTCCGTTCAGAGATATTAAAAACAAATCCGGCACAAATCAGCGGGGTCCCCTCTGCATCTTTTTTTACGACCGCACCATAATCATAAAACCATATATATTCCCCTGAACTGGCCAGAATCCGGTATTCTGCTTCATATTTGTCAAGAATACCCTCAAGGTGGCCTTGCATCGCACTCATGATCCTCTTAACATCATCAGGATGAACCAGGGTCGTAAAATGCCTGTAATGTGTAAAATTCTCAGGCAGATACCCCAGCATTTCAACCTTGTTCTTGTCAAAAGTGACATTGCCGGTTGGCACATCCATTTCCCACCAGGCCATATTTCCGCATTGCAAGGCAAGTGTTAATTTAAGATTGGTTTCAAGCGTCTCATCGCACGCGAATTTGCGCAGGGATTTTTCCTTATCCGATAATTCCTTTAAGGAATTATACTCCTGCCGCAAATCGATTAACTCCTGTTGGATTTTTTCGTTGGTTTTGTGCTGGATGTCCATAGCAAAGTTTGCTTTCCAAGATGAAATTTCCTTGGCCATGGCTTTTTACCATTGGCTATAACCCTTTTGTCAACCACCACATGATGGCTATTTTTAACTATAGGAGCAATGATATCCGCCTAATTTGTAAATGTAAGACAAAACGGGAGCAGTTATTCTCTTAAAAGTGAAAATATCCAATAAGTTGCATGAAATAAAAAAACCTTTCAGTTCGCTCCCGCCAGGGAGACGCACCGCAGGGTGGTTTGATACCTGTTCCTGTTAGTCGATACCGACAGTCCGTTGTGTTTGTAATTTGATTCACATTGCTTTCATCATTGCAACAGTTATGTGCCTGGGTTTGAATGGTGTGCTCAATTCGCTGCTTCGCGCTCATGGCGCACCCTAGTCTCTAATGCAACGGACAGAATAGCCGGTCGCCTTGATGCCGAAGTCGCCCATGTTGCTGCCTCCACTGCTAAAAACAAGAAGAAAGCTGTAGTTCCAATCGGCGAAATATTACAAATTCTCAGCATTCCCCTACTGACAAAACCCATGTAAGAGAGATCCTTACAAAATGCGATTACAAAAATGTCAGAGAACAACAATCTAATCAATTAAAAATCAGTGGGATTGAGGTGCCCACTAGTGGCATACAATACGGGTATAATACAGTCATTTGATATAATGTTGTACATTTACCGGTTAGAATGAAGGCATAATACAGGTATATGTTTGAGAAAAAGATCGTATTCGATTTTAAACCAACCAGAAAATCCTTCACAGGAAAAGTGCTATTCATGGATTCAAGTCCTTTTAGCGGGGCATGAGGAAGAAATTCAATTGTTGCCTAATATTATTAAGATCATAAAACTTAAATTGCGGGTTGAGCAGCACAACCAATAACCAATTGACCAAGATGAAATACATTATCATATTTGTCGCATTTATTTTCCTGACCTCCTGTTCACTCAATAAGCCTGGGGTCGAAGGTCTTAAGTCGAAAATTGAACAAAAAACAGGAATGAAACTGACGTATGGCGAAAAAAACGACAGCACCCAGGTAATCTTCTACACACTCACTGAAACCGATATTGCCAACAACCGGGGCAATTATGACAGCATCCGGTCAGCCTGCAAAGATTATTTCGACGGTGATTCCGGAACACCTGTCCAGTTTCTTGACAACATCGGGTACAGTTGGGATAAGGACGGTTTCTATGTAGTGCTTATGTCAGGGATGACCAAAGACAGCAGCATCCTGATTAACTTGACCACCTCAACAAAACCAATAATGACTGCTGAAAAAACTCCCCATTAATATTGTTGGCAACTTGTCACTGCCATAAAAAACAGCTACTCCATTCTCATTTACCCAAACCAGTCTGCACCGCAATAATTTTAATGTTTAGGAAATTGGGTTTATGGTCTTTTCAAAGAACCATTATCTTTGCATCAAATTAACCGATAAAAATATCCATGCCCTCACCCCTCGAAAACATATTCCCCGTATTCAATGAGATACTTGGCCGAACTGAAAAAGAGAATTTACTGAATCAACGGGGAAAGGTAGTTTGGCTAACAGGGCTTTCAGGCGCCGGAAAAACAACACTGGCAAAGCATCTCGAAAGAGCATTATTCGACAAGGGCTTTTTAACACAGGTGCTCGATGGCGACAATATCAGGACAGGCATCAACAACAACCTGGGCTTTTCAGATACCGACCGGTTCGAGAATATTCGGAGAATTGCTGAAATATCGAAATTGTTCGTGAACTGCGGGGTTATCACCATAAACTGTTTTATCAGTCCTACCGAAGATATCCGTGAGATGGCAAGGCAGATTATCGGCAAAGATGATTTTATTGAAGTTTACGTCAATGCACCTCTGAAGACATGTGAAGAACGGGATGTCAAAGGGCTTTATTCGCGAGCCCGTCGCGGTGAGATTAAAGAGTTTACAGGCATTACCTCCCCTTTCGAGACACCGGAAAACATTGATATTGAAATCAGAACGGATTTACAATCTGTTGAAGACTCGGTTGAACAACTGCTGCAGGTAATTCTTCCCAGGATCCAATGTGGTTAATCACGTAAACAGCGCACTGACATCGCATTACCTCTTTTTGATAAATAATCGGACACGGATTCCACTGCATTGTTTAAACCATGAGATTTTACCTGCCATTGGCCATAAGCATCAGATGTCCAGAAGAAAGTGGCAGCAAATTCCGGCGGACAATTTGCACCTGCATTTGGCGGGAAGAATGACCATAATGAATAATTCTGATATAAAACACCACCAAGCAGCGCATTGAAACTTCCTGCTCCGATTTCTTTAAGGGGCGTGCCAGCCTGTGATTTACCACCATAATAATTAAATAAAATCCCCCATTCAGCCTCGGTGGGCACATGCCACCCCGGAGGGCATATTCCCTGATGGCCTTCCATTGCAGGATCATACCGCATCAGTTCATCCCACTGATATAATCCACCGTATATATCGCAATTTGTTTCCGAATTATTGAGACAGTATTTTTCATTAACGCAATTATCGGCCAGGGACCCTGAAGAGTTCTTCCTGGCTCCATAGTTTAAATTTTTCGCAAACCAGCATTGAGTTCCTAATTGAACAATTGGGTAAACCTTATTATTATCGCGGATATCCACCATGCTTGTTGCTCCAGGACCAGTGCAATTCACTGGAATTGGGACCCTGTTGTCGATGATGATAGTTTTACTGTCTTCACACTGGCCGGCAGTCGTATAGGTATAGCGAATCTGGTTTGGACCCACCACCGCAGGGTTGGGCATGATGGCATTGACGTCAGGATTAAAAATGCCGGTACCATCAAGAACACCCGGACCTGAATAAACCCCATTCAACGGAAGCCCACCGCGGAGTTTGAAAGGTTTCGCATTGGTCGTGGTTGTCAGATCATTGCAGGCAGAATATGTAACAACCGGAGAAATATCCAGTGCAACAACCATGGAACTTGTTGCCGGATTGCCTGAAACGCAGGTGATGCCAGAGGTTAAGGTACATTTTACCAAATCATTATTGGCAGGTATATAAGTATATTCGGGTAAGTTACCTCCGACAACAACACCATCCACTGTCCACACATAAATAGGATTTACCCCTCCATTGCCCGGTGTAACTGTATATTTGATTGGGATGCCGGAGCAAATCTGACCTGGTGGATCTGCTACCATGCTGAGGGTAACCGGAAGTAATGGATTTACATTTATGGTAAGGGTATTTGAAGAGGCCGGACCTCCGGACTGACATACCTCACTGGAGGTCAGGATGCAGGTAATATAATCCTCATCAACAGGTGTGATGGTGTATGTCGGATTCGTCTCACCACCTGACAAAACACCATTCAAATACCACTGGTAGGCTGGCATGGTACCTCCATTGGTTGTGTTTGATGAAAATATGACAGAAGTACCTGAACATATTGTATTTCCCGGGCTCGCACTTATTTGAACATCTACAGGCAAATTTGGATTTACCATTGCAATTATTGGTAATGACGTGACAGTGTTTCCTAATACACACGCTGCATTCGAGTTCAGTGTGCAGGTAATTGACTCGCCGTTAGACGGAGCATAAATAAATATCGGGCTGTTTGCAGTAGGATTATTCACAATACTTACCGCTACTCCGTCAACATTCCATTGGTAGGTAGGGATTGTGCCACCATTTACCGGATGACTCGTATATTCGACAAATGCCTCTTGACAGACAGCCCCGGCAGGAAATGCAGTAATTGTGACACTGACAGGTGTTGCCAATACCTGCATGGTTATACTGTTTGACCCTGCTGTATTAGGAACTCCACAGGAAAATTGTGATGTCATAAAACACTGAACAAAATCACCATGACTGGGAAGGAAAGTGAATGTTGGTTGTGTCTCTCCAACCTGTTCTATATTATTTACAAACCATTTATAGTCAGGAGAATTTCCTCCATTTGCCGGTGTTGCAGTAAAGGTTGACACTGTGCCCACACATACAGGGTTATCAAGGGTTGCAATTTCCACCGACACAGCGAATGAAGCTGCTACCATCATCGGGATGGCGTTAGATTCGACATGATTGCTTTGAACACACATCTCACTTGAGGTCAGATCACACGAAATTACATCGTTATCAGAAGGTATGTAGGAGTAAGAGGCATTCGTAGCCCCGGCAACTGGTCCTCCATTCAATTTCCATTCGTAAACTGGCATTAAACCACCGTTGACAGCAGTTGCTGTATAACCAACGATGGTCCCTGTGCATACCGGGTTTGCAGTAGGTTCAATGGAAATACCAGCTGTAAGCAGGGGATTAACAGTCATCAGGATCTCGTTAGAAGTAACCATATTCGTAGTTGCGCAAGAATAACTGGATGCAAGCTGGCAATTAACCTCATCTCCGGCAGTGGGAATATAGGAATATGCAGGGCTGTTTATACCAACATTAAATCCATTGACTGTCCATTGGTAAACAGGATTGTCGCCGCCATTCTGAGGAGTTGCAGTAAAGAGCACAGGCTGGTTATCGCATGCCGGATAAGGATTAGCATTAATTGTGACAGTTGGTGTAAAAAAAGATGCCACTTCAATTGTGACACTGTTGGAAATTGCATTGTTTTGAGTAACACAGGTCAGGCTTGTGGTTAGCTGACAATAAATTTCGTCACCATTCACTGGTAAGAAAGTATAGGTTGGCGGCCCGATCCCCATGTCTATATTATTCTTAAACCAGCGGTATGCAGGAGTAGAACCGCCATTTATCGGGAAGGCAGTTAGAGTAACCTCGTTTCCTTCACAGGCCGGATTTTCAGAGGGAACAATTGAAACTGAAGGAGTCTTGATCTCAAGAACAGACATGGTAATCGAATTCGAAGTTGCCGGGTTGTTATTTGCACATGTTTCACTGGATGAAAGTCTGCATGTAATTATGTCCCCGTTTACCGGGAAACAGCTATAAGTCTGACTTGTAGCACCACTGATATTGATGCCTTTGTTCTTCCATTGATATAAAGGGCCTGAACCGCCATTTACGGGGATTGCGGTGAATACAGATGGAATCCCCTCGCAAGCCGGATTGGCTGAACAGTTGATAAAAACACTAACTGGAACGTATGGCGGAAATATCATGCTGATGGTATTCGACATCGCCGGATTTCCAACAGTGCAACTCAAATCTGATGTGAGATAACAAGTCACTGCATCTCCTGAAGATGGAACATACGTATAAACCGGGCTATTGGATCCAACAAACATCCCATTTACAAGCCATTGGTATTGTGGGTTAAGCCCTCCATTTTCGGCCAGGGCAGTATAGGTAATGGATTGCCCCTGGCATGGAGGAGTTGCCGAAGCACCAATTGAAACCCCAACTACGAGTGTCTCAATGACTGAAACAGTGATTGAATTTGAAATAGCAGGGCTTCCGGTAGCACAGGTTTTATTTGATGTCAATTCACAGGTTACCACGTCACCCTCGGCAGGGATGTAGGTTAACATGAAACTGTTTATCCCCTTACTCTGCCCGTTCACCAGCCATTGATACGCAGGCATTGAACCACCATTCACAGGAGTTGCGAAAAAAGTTGCAGGCGACCCCAGGCAGACAGGGTTTGCAAAAGCAGCGATCGACACACTCACCGGCACATTGGGGCTTACCGTGATAGGATATTGCGGTGAAACTACAACATTCTGAGAAACACAATTCTCATTGGAGGTCAATTGGTTAGACACCTGATCATTGTTGCTTGGCTCATAAGCGTATGTGACATTTGTAGCCCCAATCACATCGATCGTATTGACTTTCCATTGGTAAACGGGCGCACTACCTCCATGAGATGTAATGGCAGTAAATGTAACAGGGGTTCCCTGGCAAACCAGGTTTGCCGGAGCTGAAACAACCACTGCCGGATTGGAAATCGGCAACACTGTCATCGGGATTTCGTTCGAATTACAGGGAAATGGTGTTGCGCATTGTACGTCGGAGGCCACCTGGCAACTTACAACATCCCCATTATTAGGCACATAGCAAAAAGACGGGTTATTTATCATCGAATTCACTACAATTCCATTCACTTTCCACCGATATCGTGCGAAAGTTCCTGCATTTGTCACTGCTGCATAATAGCAAACACTGCTCCCAATGCAAGAAGGATTTGCCGAGGCAGTCACAACAACAGATACGTTTACAGTAGGATTTACGATCATATTTATGGTGTTGGATGTTGCCGGGTTACCAACTACACAGCCTGTGAGGCTGGAGGTTAAGGTGCAGGTAACCCAGTCTCCAACTGCCGGTTGGTACTGATACATATTTAACCCTGTTCCTTTATTAACCCCATTGACTTTCCATTGGTACTGCGGGTTGCCTCCATAGGTTGGAACAGCTGTAAAAATAACCACATCTCCCTGGCAAATCGGGTTAATGCTTGCTGAAATCGAAACTGAGACAGGAAAACCAGTCCCTGCGGTCATCAATAGTGAATTTGATGTAGCCGGGTTGTTGCTGATACATGTCTGGTTGGAGGTCATTACACATGTCACAACATCGCCGTTATTTGGAGGATATGTGTAGGTTGAATTGGTGGATGTTCCAATTCCGTTGAATCCGCCAACCTTCCATTGGTACGATGGTGAAGTGCCGCCATTCACCGGCGATGCAGTAAATGTGACCGAAGTACCTGCACAAAAAGAGAGTGACTGTGTGGTGATGATAACCCCGACGGCTTGTTCCGCCTTTACGACCATAGCTACCTGATTCGATAACACAGGGATCCCGGAATTGCATGATATATTTGAGGTTAGCTGACAGGTAACTGCATCATAATTTAGCGGATTATAAGTATAGGTTGAATTGGTTGCTCCTTCGGCAACAATTCCGTTAACCCGCCATTTATACACCGGAGACGGGCCCCCGTTTACCGGTAAGGCAGTAAAAGTCACCAAAGCACCTGTGCACACCGGATTGATTGAAGGTGCGATCGAAACGGAGGGGAAAACGGTTGAAGTTACGATTATTGTTAAAGGATCTGAAAGAGCCGGGCTTCCGCTTGCACAGTCCAGGCTGGAAGTCAACCTGCAAACAACAACATTTCCGTTGAATGGTATAAAAGTGTAGGTACTGTTGGTAGCTCCCGGAACAGGTGTTACACCAACGATCCATTGATAAGAAGGTGTATTTCCGCCGTTTACCGGAGTGGCAGTCATCGTTACCGGGGTTCCCTGACATGCCGGGTTTACAGATGCAGTTATTGTGACACTTGCAGGTAGTGATGTTGCTTCAGACATCACGATCTCATTCGATACTGCCTGATTGCTTCCACTGATACAGCCTGAATTAGAGGTCAGCATGCAAGTTACCGCATCATTATTTGAGGGTCCATATGAAAAAGTCGGACCAGTGCCGAGTCCAATTCCATTTACTGACCATGCGTAATCCGGGGCGCTCCCGCCGTTAACCGGTTTTGCGTTAAAAGTAACAACAGTGCCCTGACAAAAAGGATTTGTGGCTGTGCTAATAAAAACATTTACCGGAAGCCCAGGGCTGACTGTCATGATAACCGGCGATGAAACAGCCGGGTTCCCACTTACGCAGGTGGCGCTGGACGTGAGCCTGCAGGTTACACTATTTCCATTCACCGGTACAAAATTGTAAGCTACACTGGTAGCACCGGAAATTTCTCCCCCATCAACCAACCATTGGTATGCCGGAGAAGAACCTCCGTTTACTGCAGTCGCCACAAAAGTCACATTACTATTCTGGCAAACCGGATTATCCGATGCGACAATATTGACAGATACGGGTGATATTGTTTTCACCTGCATCAGGATCGCATTCGAGGTAACAGGTCCTGCCGTACATGTAAGGCTTGATATCAGCTGACATGCCACATAATCTCCATTAGCAGGTGCATAGGAATAAGAAGGGAGGTTCCCAACTTCAACCCCGTTTACTCTCCATTTATAGATGGGTGAGGTGCCTCCGTTGGTAATTGCAGAGGTGAAGTTAATTATGCTGCCCTGGCAAAATGGATTTGCAGATGCAGAAATCGAAATCGCCCCCGGAAGTGGAGAATTTGTATGTATGGTATATTCAGATGAGGTTACCGGGTTTCCGGAAAGACATGTCAGACTGGAAGTAAGCCGGCATTTAATTTTATCCCCGTCACCCGGAGTCAGGGTATAGCTTGACGCGTTTGTGCCGGTTGCAGTTCCATTCAAATACCACTGATATACAGGATTTGCCCCGCCATTTGTTATTCCTGCTGTAAAAGTAACCTGAGTGCCGGGGCACACAACAGGATTAGGCGTTGTGACAGTAATTGTTGCAGTTACATAAGGATCTACCGTCATGGTAATTACGTTCGAAGATACCTGATTACTAACCGCACATTGGGCGTTTGTTGTTAACTGACAGGTGACAATATCTCCTGAAACCGGTGCATAGGTGTAGGTGGGAATGTTGCTGCCCCTATTCAAGCCATTGACTTTCCATTGATATACCGGTGTAGTCCCTCCATTGACCGGGGTGGCAGTGTATGTGGTAAATGCCCCCTGGCAGGATGGATTTGCGGATGCCGCTATTGACACACTCGCAGTTACCATGGGATTTACTGTCATCTGAATTTCATTGGATGGTGAAACATTTACCTGAGGGCATCCATTATTTGATGTAAGGATACACTGAACCGTATAATTGGTATTTGAAGAATAACTGTATGTTGAGTTTGTCGCCCCGGCTGGATGAACATTGTTAATCCACCATTCATATACCGGATTTGTACCCCCATTCACTGGAATTGCAGTAAATAAAACCGGGATGTCTGTACAGGCAAACGGTGATGATGCTACGATAGTGACACCCGCCAACATAGACTCGTTGACAGTCATGGTGACCGGATTTGAAGTTGTCGGATTTCCCGCAGCACATAATGCGTTGGAGGTAAGAATACATGTAACAACATCGTTGTCATTAGGTTGATAATGGAATGTCGGACTGTTTGTTCCAACATCACCCCCGTTCACCTTCCATTGATAGAAAGGGCTCGTTCCACCATATATCGTTGTGGCAATGAATTCGACATCACTCCCGATACAAACATTTGTAGATTCAGCGACTATGGAGACGCCAACATTTGAGACCGGAACGACTGACATGGCAATCTGGTTTGATACCACAGGCGTCCCGGGTGAACAGACAGAATTTGAATTCATCACGCATGTCACAACATCCAAATTTACCGGGAAGTAAGAAAATTCAGGGTTGCTTGAACCAACAGGCATGCCATTCACATTCCATTGATAAGTGGGTGCCGTACCCCCATTTAAAGGTGTGGCTGTAAATGTAACCAGGGTACCCTGACACACAGGGTTAAGAGATGAAATAATGCTTATTTCAGGCGTGCCGGTCGGACTCACAGTCATACTTATTGCATTCGAAATGGCCGGATTCCCTGTTGCACATAAAGCACTTGAATTAACCTGACAAATGACCACATCACCCTGGGTTGGTATATACGTATATTCTGAATTATCGGGACCTGAGGCTGCTCCATTCACCAACCACTGAAAAACCGGCGATGCTCCTCCATTAACAGCAGTGGCAGTAAACGTAACCGGTACGCCATTGCAGGCTGGATTGGCAGATGGGACGATGCTTATGCTAACAGGAGCATAAGGTTCGACAGTCATGGGAATTGCATTAGAGAGAGCCGGATTTCCAAGGGTACATACTGCACTTGAGGTTAATTCGCAAGTCACTATATCCCCCGATACAGGTGTATAGGAAAATCCCGGACTATTGCTTCCTGTTGGAATACCGTTGACAAACCATGTGTATACCGGATATAAACCCCCATTTGTCGGAACTGCTGCAAATACCACCAGGTTCCCCGGACATGTAGTGGTTTCAGAAGCCGTAATCGAGACACTCACTGGCATGGCTGCCCCAACATTCATGTTAATTTCATTTGAGGTTGCCGGGTTGGCGCTGACACATGTGGCGTTGGATGTCAGGATGCAAAGGACCTTATCATGGTCGGCAGGTATAAAAGAATAAAAGGCATTGGTAGCTCCGGGTACATCTATGTTGTTAATCTTCCATTTATACGTTGGAGATGTCCCGCCGTTGAAAGTAGTAGCATTAAAATTCACTGTGGCACCGATACAGGAAGGGTTGGTTGACGCTGCAATCGACACACCTGCAGGAACCAGTGGATTCACTGACATGGTTACAGTATTGGACAAAGCAGGATTATTTGTAACACAAACCTCATTGGATGTTAAAATACACGCTACCGTGCTGCCATTGGCAGGAATAAACGCATAAGTACCATTTGTTGCGCCGGCTATATTTATTCCATTTACCTGCCACTGAAATGCAGGTGCTGTGCCACCATTAACGGGAGTAATAACATAGGTAACCAACGTACCGGCACATGCCGGATTTGCTGAAGGAACTATTGATGCTGACACGGGAAGGCTGGCTGTGACCAGTACATTCATGGTGGCAACATTAGAACCGATATATGAAACCTTTACAGTTTGACCGGGTGGGAATCCTGTTTTCCACGTTACCTTGATGGTTTGGGTTCCATCCCCGCTCGTGATTGTACCCCCGGAAGAAACCACCCATAAATACCCCCCCTGCCCCGGATCGGTGGAATAAAAGTTCTCAGTGGATCCTTCACAGGGTGTACTGGGCCCATTTAGCAAAGGATCTGTCAACCGATTCTGAGCTGACATTCCTGAAGGAATCATCAGCATAAAAATCAGTATTTTCACTAAGATCAATCGCATAATTTTCAACTAGGAATCACGGTTATTTGAAAACACCATATCTACTTTTTGATAATCAATATTTTTTTAACAACCTGATAATCCAGGCCATTAATCACAACTGAATAAACACCATTCGGCTTTGGACGAAGGTCAATCTCTTTTTTGAACTTGCTTGTGACCAATATATCCCTTTGCTCATATAGTTTTTCTCCAAGAGCATTAAAAATTGAAACATCAAAAGTTTCAGGGGATAAAACTATAATAGAAATTGTGAAATGTCCGTCATTTGGTACCGGATAAACAAGGATTCCCGGTTCAATCTTATTTGGATCACTGGCATCAACATAAACATGGTTTGATGTATCAGAAACACACCCAAGAACTGTAACTGCTGACCAGTACCATCCGGGCTCCAGCGCCTGGTAGGTTTGTGCGTTTGCTCCAGGGATCAGGCTATCCTGGTAATACCACTGGTTTCCGTTAACGGCACTGCTCTGCAAGAGAGGCCACTGTATCGTGACCTGTGGTGATTCAGGCACAGCGTTGACTGTAACCGGAAATTCCGGGGATTGAGTTCCGTTGCCACAACTATTTGAACCAACAACCGAGATAACTCCTGAACTTGCATCAGAATCAAAATTAACCACAATGCTCTCCGTGTTGTTGCCCGATACGATATTGGCACCAAACGGCAAATTCCATATATACAAACTGGAATTGGCAACGGGGGCTATTGAATAAAGAGCGTTTTGACTACCCGCACAAACTGACGTATTTCCACTAATCGCACCGGCCTCCCCGGCAATTGGATTAACCGCCATCGAGACAATATTTGAGGTTGCCGGATTGCCTGTGGCACAGGTCAGGCTTGAATTCATTGTCAAAGTTACCTGATCACCATGGGAAGGAATATAGGTAAATGTCGACTGATTGAACCCTGATAAAATACCGTTTATGTACCATTGAAAGATGGGAATACCCGCATTGACAGGGTTTGCAGTAAATGTGACCGAGGTCCCCGCACAAACATTATTCTGATCAGGGAAGATCGCAACACTCACCGGCATCACCTGGTTGACTACCATGGCTATTGAGTTTGAAGAAGCCGGACTTCCAGTAACACAGAATAAATCTGAAGTCATGATCACATCCACAACATCACCATTGGCCGGAAAATAAGAATAGACTGGCTGATTTGAGCCAACCGAAACTCCATTAACATGCCACTGATACGACGCAGTACCGCCATTCACAGCGGATGCAGTAAAGGTGACCAGGGTTCCCTGGCAAATATTATTCTGATCAGGTGTAATCAACACGCTGACAGGAAGGATCGGGTTGACAACCATGGCAACCGTGTTCGATGTGGCCGGGC
>CAIYJU010000029.1 GCA_903926565.1 uncultured Bacteroidales bacterium | reverse complement strand
TTATTTGTTGCATAAACAATATCGGGCATGTTTGACCAGTTGTATTTCTCCGGATATTGATGGTACTGCATTACCTGCGCCATCGCAACGGGGCCGCATCCTGCATAGGCATGCCCATTGTCACAGGCTGGTCCGTGGTATGGGCATTTCTGGTTGTAATATCCACCCTGACCCCACTGCGCGGTAAGCAATGGACTTACCTCCCACGCATTGTACCTGAGCGCGACATTGTTAAAATTGAGCGTATCCAGATTCATCCACTCCTTTTGCTCAACAGGTGCATCCGACAGGATGCTACCGTCGTGGATGGATCGTAAAACCATCCGCTCAGCGGATTGCAGCATGAAATTCATCGGAGGAGGGATGGTGGTTGTGTCAAAGACATTCTTTGAAGACATGGCAATAAAGGGCCTGGCGAAGGTGCTCCCCGGGATGATCACGAATCCGGGCCGGTTACTGAATGCGACAACATAATATGTGACTGTGTCGCCCGTTGATTTTGTCAATTGAATGAAGGGTTGTAAGGTGTTAAATGATTTTGAATCAAGTTTTTCCAGCATTGCAAACTGTTTTGCCGCCACCCGCAGGGCAAGGGCCTCATCAACCTTGTGGCCGGCCGCCAGTGAGCAGATCGAGAGTGCAGTCATCATCGTCAGTATCAATAATAAGTGTCTCATGTTTCCTCAATTTTAGGGTAAATAATGAATTGTACGATTACTATTTGCAGGGTTTGTCTTCTTTAGTTACATTTTTTGTCATTGCCTGAATGATTTTCCGCAAGGCATCATTCTCCTCTTTTTTGGCCTTAGCCAATTTTTTTGCCTCTCTCTGAAGTTTTTCCTGTCTTGTGTCCATGGGTCATCAAAATAAATGATGCTGCAAGAATACACCCGTAAATGACTTTCACCAAATAATTGGATGATACAATAGTGATACAGTGACCGGAAATAGTGGTCACATTATTGATACAGAAATGTTAAGTAATTGATTGTTAGTACGACATTAAAGTTTGATCAGGAAGTTGATCAGGTTCTCATCGCTGTTGGCCAGGTTCATTTTTTTCCTTAACCGGGTCCTGGCGACATTGATGCTGTGAACGCTCTGCCGGGTAATGGCAGAGATGTCTTTGGTTGTCATATTCAAACGGAGGAAAGCACAAAGTTTAATTTCATTCGGAGTCAGGTCGGGGAAGCCTGCGGTAAGGCGATCATAAAAGTCTTTATGAACCTGGGTAAACCGGACTTCAAATTCTTTCCAGCTTTTGTCCCTTTCGAGTGTTTTAATATTCTGAAGAATTGACTCAAGCCCGTCAACAGAATGGCCGTTTTCTACTGCCTGCTCAATACTTTCGATGACTTCTGCGGTCGCCTCATTGTTCCGGATGATGGCCAGCGCATTGTAGGTAAGTTCCCTGTTTTTCACCTCCATTTCCTCTGTTAGAAGTGCTGCGTTTTTTTCAGCGATCTCTTTTGACTGCCTGGCATTTCTTGCCCTGAGCCTGAGAATGAAGATGATGGACAGAAGGATGAGGACCAGGCTTGCAGAGAGAATCCCTGTCAGAAGGTAGATCTTTTTTTTGGAATTTGCATCATTCCGGAGCATTTCGTTTTCAATCTGCATCTTTTCATTTTCAAACCGGGCTTGAAATTCAGCCAGTTTGTTGTCGCTTTCTTTCGAAAAAACAGAATCTTTGAGTTGCTGGTGTTGTTTAAACGCTGCAAGGGCTTTTGCTGATTGCCCGGTTTGCTCATAAATTTCGTACAATGTTTTCAGATTGCTGATCTGCAGGGGTTTCAGGTTGTTTTCGAGGGCATGATCCTGACTAAGCAGCAGGTGTTCCACCGCGAGGGTATTGTTTTTCTTTGCCAGGTAGTATTTCCCAAAACTGTTTTGAATGCGTGCAAGTTCATCGGTAAGGTCAGTCTTTGAAAGAATTGCCAGCCCCTGCTGAAGGTAGGAAAAGCATTGGTCAAATTGCCCCATGGCGAGGTAGGTGGCGCCAATATATGCCAGCCGTTTGCCCACTTTTTCATTATCTCCCAGCGACCTTTCAATTTCAAGTGCCTGCTGGAAGTAGTTCAGGGCCTCAGGGTATTTTTCCCAGGCTTTATAAACCGTGCCGAGGTTGTTTAACCGGATGGCGATTCTTGCTTTGTTCCCGGCTTTTCTTTCAATTTCAAGCGCTTCAAGATAATACTTAACCGCCTGCTGATATTTGCCGGATAGTTCATAAACCTTCCCGATGTTGTTCAGATCGGTCGAAAACTGGTCAGTACGGTTGGCTTTCCTGTCGATATCCATGGCTTTTTGAAAATGGGTAATGGCTTTGCCGTAGTCGCCCCATTCGACATATATGGTTGCAATGTTTGAATAGTTGTTTGCAGCCTCTTCCGTATAATTGGTCTTTATTGCCAGGTCGCGGCCCTTTTCGAAATAGTTGAGTGCTTTTTCATACTGATTCAGCATCAGGTAACAATAACCGATATCTCCCATTCGGTCAATATAGTTCCTTGAATCAGTGCCGGCAACCATCATTTCCACTTCAGCGGATTGCTGATAAAAGCGAATAGCTTCCTGAAGGTTGTCCATGTTGAGTGAGCTTTCTGCAAGGTTGTATAGTGCCTGCGCCTTTTCAACACCCTTTTTCTGTGGAAGCAAACGGGAAAGACTATCCAGGTTGATGGCGGAAAGCCCGGAGTTTAATATCAAAAAAACTGCAATGATGAGGAATAATCTCCCCGGGTACAAAATGAGTGCGATGAGTTTATGCATCACTGGATTGTTAGTCTGGTCTTTTGTACTTTACCGATAGCGTTACAGAGATCGTAAATCTACAAAAAAAAACAATATATGCCAGGATGGGGAAAATGTCAGGAATAAAATCAACTATATCCCGATCACCTATTTTTTAGCTTTACTTGTCAGATAGGAGAAAACCAGCATGATGATGCCAAAAA
Source organism: uncultured Bacteroidales bacterium (assembly GCA_903926565.1). GTDB lineage: Bacteria > Bacteroidota > Bacteroidia > Bacteroidales > FEN-979 > CAIVAT01. Next base: position 34,386 of record CAIYJU010000029.1, on the reverse strand, counting down.
CCAACATTCCTGCTCCCGACCAGAGGTTGATGTTTATTCCCAGGGAGCGGCTGTACATGGGAACATCGGTATTGGTCATGATGCCGAAAATGGTAATAAGCAAGCCTAAAATCGTAAACATTAAGCCTATCGGGAATTTGATGTCGATGCCCATTGGGTTGAATTTTAATATCAGTGGTTGTTACCAGAATAAAATTGTAAGCAAACCTGCAATGGCCAGTACAAAGATTGCAAGGGTGGAGGATCTGTAATACCACCGCACATGTTCCTCCCTGAATTTTGGCGTAAGCGAATAGACAAGACCTTTCAGGTCGTCGTCAGTTTTCAGCTGTTTGGTGATCATGGAAAGAGCAACCGTAACAATCGAAGCAGTCGTGAAGGCAAAGATTGCGGTCCAGAAGTTTTGTGCCATCTCAACGGGATAAACATACGCATGGTAGATCCAGCCTCCTTTTACGAGGGTGGCTGCCCCCAGCGGTGAAGTTAGTCCATGGTGCAGCAATGCGACAAAAAAGCCGGAGAGCAGGCCGATGAATGCCCCATGCCCGGTGGTTCGCTTCCAGAACATTCCAAGGAAGATCACGGCGAACAAAGGCGCATTGATCATGGAGAAAATTGTTTGCAGAAAATCCATGATGTTGCCAAAGAGACTCGCAAGGTAGGCAGCGGCAATGCTCACCACCACCCCGAAAACAGTGGCCATCCGCCCCACCGTGAGATAATGCCGGTCGTCGGCATCTTTATTGCCCGTGACCGGTCGTATGTAGCTCTGGTATATGTCATACGTCCATACAGTGTTGAAGGCGGAAACATTTCCCGCCATTCCCGACATAAAGGAGGCCAGCAGTGCCGTAATGCCCAGTCCGAGTACCCCTGCCGGAAGGTACTGTTTCAGCAGGGCGATGATGGTATAGTCATAATTATACTGGCCCGGGGCAATTTCCGGCAGGGTAAAACCGGAACCCTGTTTGTTCAGCAATACAAGTGCAGCTATTCCCGGCACAATGATCAGGAAAGGAATGAACATCTTTGGCAGAGCCCCGATTAACGGGGTGTTTCTCGCCGCTGTGGGAGATTCCGCCGACATGGCGCGCTGAACAATGAGGAAGTTGGTACACCAGTACCCGAAGGATAGCACAAAACCGAGTCCGGCAAAGATGCCATACCACTCCACACCCATCGGATTGGCCGAAGCGGTACCTGTATATTTCCAGGTGGTGGTCCAGGTATCGGGGGCAAACCCTTTTGCCGACACGATGGGGGCTAACTGCTCTTTCATTCCCGACCATCCGCCAAGGTCCATCAGGCACAGGATGACAATGGGGAGCAAACCAAAAACGATGATGAAGAATTGAAGAACCTCATTGTAAATTGCTGAAGAAAGCCCGCCAAGGTAAGTGTATCCAAGCACAATGGCAGCAGATAATACCAGGCTCAGGTGAAAATTCCATTCCAGAACCCGTTCCATGAGAATCGCCAGTGCGTACATCGATATTCCTGAAGCCAGGATGGTCATGACCGCAAAAAGAATCGCATTCAAACCGCGGGTTTTTTCATCAAACCTCAGTTTCAGGTATTCCGGTACAGATCTCGCTTTTGATCCATAATAAAATGGCATCATGAACAGGGCCAGGAAAACCATGGCAGGAATGGCCCCGATCCAGTAAAAATGAGTGGTTAACATGCCGTATTTGGCCCCCGATCCCGTCATTCCCATCACCTCAAGCGCCCCGAGATTGGTTGAGATAAAGGCCAGTCCCGCCACCCAGGCCGGCATCGCCCTGCCTGCTTCCAGAAATGCATTGGCGGTCTTCATGTGCCGTTTAAGTGCCCAGCCGATGCCGAGCACAAAAACGAAATACACGATCATGATGGCATAGTCAATCCAGCTGAGGGTAAAACCTGTATCCATGGTTTGTCAGTATTATCCTTCTGTTTGTTAATTTACCAGCAATCCCTTAAATGTAGCGACCTGATCTTTCACTTTGATTTTAATGATATAGAACGATCCGGAATTAAGCCACATCGGGATCAGCGTATTGACGTCAGATTTTCCGCCGGATGAATAAACACTCCTTCCCATGATATCAAAAACATTGATCTGATCTACACCTGAGATCGTATTTGAAAATATGCGCAGTCCGGCCTGGCTGAGGTTTACCTTGATTTCATCTCCTGCAATGGTTCCAGTTGTAACCGGAAAACCAAAAGCCACATTGTCAAAGAAGTAAGTCTTGGTTCCTGCAATGGCGCCGGTAATTCCAAAATTGAAAAATACGGACAGTTTCTTGTAGGTGTACCCGAAGTTGATCGCAGCAGTTCCGGCAGCCTGGTTTGCAAAATCGAACACCAGTGTTTCCCATGCGTTTGACGTCGTTGTCATATCTTCAGTTTCAACACTTTTGGTTGGATCGTTGGGGTCTTCCACCTTCATGCGAACAGGGATGCCGCTGTCGGGAGAATACACGCTCATGGTCATGATTGTGGAACCCGCAGCAAACGGAATGGCAGCTGCAAAGCCGGCTGTGCCTCCGATTGTTGTTCCGGCCCATAGTTCAGCCGAATTGGATTTAATGACTTTACAAACTTTATTGGATGGCAATACAGGGTCGTTTTCAATGTTGCTTGCATTGCCGCCAAAGTCAACCAGAGCGTAATTTACATTGCTGTCGTCAAACGTCACAGGAAGGTTCACCTGGGTTTGTGAAGGCACATTGCACTGGGTGCATGAATCCCATTTGAAACAGATCAGGGTGTCGGCAGGGCCCAGAGTGATCACCCTGTTTGTATAGGTGGCATTGCCGTTGGTGCAGGACCATGCAGGATTTAATACTTCTTTTACAGGGTTGGTGCCATTTACAAATAAAAATTCATGGCTGGAATTTGCCGGGAAAGGAAGGTTCACAGTATAGTAACCGTTTCCGATTGAAGTCATGGGATCACCGGGCCAGTTACCCCAGTTGGTCCAGCTCCCGAACACATACACCGGAACAGAATCCGGGTTAAGAACCTGGAATGTTACCAAAATAGAGCCCGGGGCTGTTCCGCCGAAAGCGATATCGTCAAAATAATACGTTTTGGTTCCGGCAATCGCACCTGTCGTGCCAAAATTAAAAAACACGGAGAGTTTTTTATAGATGTAGCTGTAATTGATGGCAGCGGTTCCGGGTGCCTGGTTGGCAAAATCGAATGTAAGGGTTTCCCAGGCATTGGAAGTTGTGGTTAAAACTTGCGTCTCAACACTTTTGGTTGGATCGTTGGGGTCTTCAACTTTCATGCGGACAGGGATTCCGGCATCCGGTGAATAAACCCTCATGGTCATTGTGGTCGCGCCCGGCGCAAAAGGAACAACATTTGCAAAACCTGCGGTGCCGCCAATGGTTGTACCGGCCCAGGTTTCAGCTGTATTTCCCTTGATGGTTTTGCAAACGTTGTTTGGCGGGGCCACCGGATCGACCTGGATCACGCTGGCGGTTCCTCCAAAATCGATCAGGTCGTAGTTCACACTTGCATCATCAAAGGTTACGGGCAGATCCACCTGCGTTAATGGGCGGTGGTTAATAACCTGGGATTGAACAGGTAATGAACCTGAGATGAAGAAGGTGATCAGGATCGCTACACCTGCTACCAGCCTGATTGCAGGGTTGACTTTATGATATGAAATGTTTTTCATTGCTTTGATTTTTTGAACAGTTTCTACTATTGATTGGTCATGAAAGGCACGCGATGCTGTTAGTTTTTCAGCAACATTTTTGTAACAACCTGGTCTCCGCAAATTACCCGGAATACATAAACGCCGGTTGTCAGGCCGGTTAGCGGAATCGGATGTTTTCCGCTGCCGGAAAACACTTCGGTACGAATCGACTCACCCCTGATCCCGATCATTTCAAGTTTGGTCTGAGCGCCATCAGCCACACCGGTAAGATCAAGCATCACACTGGAAGATGCCGGATTCGGAAAAATTCTCAGGTCTAAAACGTCGGTGTTCAGTATGTTTTTCTGCGGGATTTCAACAGATTTCACAGCAGGTATGGCACAGAACTGCTGGTTTATCGAGATATACCCATGGAAATATCCACCTTCACTGATGGTCATACCCGGCAGGATCAGAATGTTCTGCCCTGCAACAACGTCTGCGGCACCCCCGGCAGCTACGGTGAAAAAGCTGTTGTTGCCGGCAATGGTGACTGTTTGGGTCGCATCGTAGCAAGCTCCCTCTTCGGCAGCAACAGTTATATTCTGTAGGTCCCTGTTAACAGGCACTACAGGAATGATGCAGGAGTTGCAGGAACTCCAGTTATAACATATGGTGACGTCAGTGCGATCAAGGGTGACTTCCCGGTTCGTGTATTGGGCATTTTGGTTCGTGCACAGCCATGAAGGATCCAGCACTTCATTGACGGGCGTACTGCCGCTGACGAAAAGAAATTCATGGGAGGAACTTGCTGCCAGAGGAAGGGTTACTGTATAAAAACCACCTCCGGCAGAGGTCATCTCGGTTCCCGGATAATTGCCCCAGTTGGACCAGCCCCCAAATACATACACAGGGGTGGAGGGGGGATTCTGAACCTGGAAGGTAACCTGTATCATCGTCGGAACATAAGGGCCAAATGCAACATCGTCAAAATAGTAGGTTTTGGTTCCGGCTACTGCACCTGGTGTTCCAAAATTGAAAAATACTGTCAGCTTTTTATAGGTGTTGCTGAGATTTAGCGCAGGAGTTTCGGGTACCTGGCTGGCGAAATTGAATGTGAGCGTTTCCCATGTATTGGCTACGGTTGTCACTGCTTCCGTCTCCACGTAAATCCCCGGATTGGCCGGATCTTCTACTTTCATGCGGACAGGAATGCCGGCATCGGGAGAATACACGCGCATGATGATCCTGGTATAATCCAGTGCAAACGGGATCGGAGAAGCAAATCCACCGGTTGATCCGCCAATGGTTGTACCGGCCCAGGGGTCGGCAACATCCGATTTGATCACCTTGCATACTTTATTGGACGGAACCACGAGGTCATTGACGATGCTGCTGGTGTTACCGCTGAAATCAACCAGGTCGTAGTTAACATTGCTGTTTTCGAATGTTACAGGCAGGTTGAGCAGTACGGGCCCGCCACCGCCGAAAATAATATCATCGCAATAATATGTTTTTGTACCTGCAACGGCCCCGGTGGTGCCGAAGTTGAAAAACAGCGACATTTTTTTATAGGTGTTGCTAAAATTAATAGGAGTGCTTCCTGGTGCAGGGTTGGCGAAATTAAATGTAAGTGTTTCCCATGCGTTGACCAGAGTTGTCATCGCTTCCGTTTCAACGGCGACGGCACCAATGATTGGATCTTCTACTTTCATCCTGACAGGGGTGCCTGCATCGGGTGAATAAACCCGCATCGTAATCGTGGTTGAACCCAAGGCAAATGGCACTGCCGTGGCAAATCCGATTGACCCTCCAAGCGTCGTACCGGCCCAAAGCACGGCAGTGTTTGATTTGATAACCTGCAGGACCATGTTTGATGGAACGACCAGGTCAGCTACGATGCTGCTTGCATTACCGCCAAAATCAACCAGCCCGTAGTTGATGGCCGGGTTGTCGAAAGTAACGGGAAGGTCAATTACGGGAACAACTGCAGGCACAAAGGCGACATCATCAAAAAAGTATGTTTTGGTTCCTGCAACTGCACCGGTTGTGCCAAAATTGAAGAATACCGATAATTTTTTATACGTGTTGCTGAGATTTAGTGGGGGAGTCCCGGCAACCTGATTGGCAAAATTGAACGTCAGGGTTTCCCATGTATTTACTACGGTTGTTAATGCTTCCGTTTCACATATGACGTCTGGATTGGCAGGGTCTTCTACTTTCAGACGGATCGGGATCCCGGCATCCGGTGAATAAACCCGCATGGTCAATGAGGTTGCACCTGCTGCAAAAGGAATCGCAGTGGCAAATCCACCGGATGTTCCCCCGAGCGTTGTTCCTGCCCAAAGTTCGGCAACATTTGATTTGATAACCTGGCATACCTTATTGGTTGGAACCACCAGGTCAAAAACAATGCTGCTGGCATTGCCGCCAAAATCAACAAGATCATAATTGACATTATTATTGTTGAAAGTTACCGGAAGGTTTAGCGGGGTTGGACCGGAATAGACAAAATAAATATCATCGCAATAGTATGTTTTTTCTCCTGCAAGAGATCCGGGAGTTCCAAAGTTGAAAAACACCGACATTTTATTGTAGGTATAGCTGAAATTAATCGCAGCCGTTCCCGGGGCCTGGTTGGCAAAATCGAATGTGAGTGTTTCCCATGTGCCGGCTGTGGTTGTCAACACATTTGTTTCCACGGATTTGGTCGGATCCGTTGCATCTTCTACCTTCATCTTGACAATGATACCTGCATCCGGTGAATAAACTCTCATGGTTATCGTAGTAGAACCGGCTGCAAACGGCACAGGTGTTGCAAAACCAACGGCTCCTCCTAAGGTGGTTCCAGCCCACAATTCTGCAGTGCTGCTTTTAATGATTTTGCAGGCCATATTTGTCGGAACTGTCGGATCACTTACAATACTGCTGATGTTCCCGCCAAAATCGGTCAACGCATAGTTCACGGTGGCATCATCAAAAGTCACCGGTAAATCCAAAGGTGTTTGAGCATAACAAATCACTGAAAGCATCATGCTGAAAATTGCAGAAAGGAATTGTTTTTTCATGATAAATTGTTTTGAGGTTAATTTACGGTAATTGTCAGGATCATCGGAATTGTTGTTATGTTGATAGAATTTTTTCCTTGTGAAATATCATGGACGTTTGAGGCCGCTAATTTATATTGTAATGCAAGTTTTTAAAAACATATTTGTACATCAAAAATTCAGCAACATCACTTTATTAATTACATCATTAATACATCAAGCCAAGGTTGTGAAATATGCAAATACCTGATATGTAGGCATATATGTAAATATCTCAGCTTGCTTTAACACATCAGTCTATACACATGAATCGAATCGTTAACAGGTGAAAATGAGGAGCAGGAGAGGGTCTGAAACCGTTGTTTTAAAAAAACGGGAGAGTGAAAATAAAAAAGGCTGTAATAAAATGAATTGCATCCTTTTAGTACAGCCTCTTCGGGCATTTTTTACAGGATTATCAATTCGTCAGCAATCCTTTAAAGGTGAATCTCTGATTGTTTGCAGATATTTTTATAAGATAAACTGCATTCCCGTGAAGGGCCATGGGAACCAGGCCATTCATTTTTATTTTTCCGGCTGAATGATAGACTTTATTGCCCAGCAAATCATAAACTTCAATTTGGTCAATGTAGGCCACCGTAGTAGAAAAAACACGAACGCCATCCCTGGTCAGCTGTACTTTCATCTCATCTTTTGAAATGGAATTCACGGCAGAAGATCCGCATGTCTGGCAAACACCCCATTTAAAACAAATGGTTGTGTCGCTGCTGCCAAGCGTTGATATCCGATTGGTGTATTGCGCATTGCCGTTGGTGCAGGCCCAGGAAGGATCCAGCGCTTCTTTTGTCGGTCCGACACCGTTTACAAACAGGTATTCAATTGTCTGGTTCGACTTCAATTGAATGGTTGTTTCATACAGATTGTTACCAACCGATGTCATCGGGGTGCCCGGCCAGTTTCCCCAGTTGCTCCATCCTCCAAAAACATACACCGGCACCGAATCTGGATTGAGCACCTGGAATTTAACCATTATCCCGTCGCTTTGTCCTGTGCAGGAGACACAGGAATCCCATTTGAAACAAAGGGAGGTGTTTGTGCTGCCCAATGCCAGCACCCTGTTGGTGTATTGTACATTCCCGTTGGTACATGACCATGCAGGATTAAGCACCTCTTTGACCGGAACTGTCCCGTTTACAAAAAGATATTCATAGTTGGTGTTTGACGGCAGGGTTAAGGTTACAGCATAATCGCCATTGCCAATGGAGGTCATCTGATCGCCGGGCCATACCAGCCAGTTGCTCCAGCTGCCAAACACATAAACAGGGATGGAATCGGGGTTATGGACAGTAAATGTTACCGCGACATTGTTGGCAGGCGCCGTGCAGGTGTTGCACGATTTCCAGTCATAACATATCGTCGTATCATTTGTTTTCATTGACAACACCCGGTTTGTATATTCACCATTCCCATTGGTGCAAGGCCACGCCGGGTCCAATATTTCTTTAACAGGTGATATGCCGTTTACAAACAGGAATTCATACGTTGTGCTTACCGGCAGGGAGAGTGTAACTGCATAATAGCCATCTCCGACGGAATTCATGCGGTCGCCGGGCCAGACAAGCCAGTTGCTCCAGCTTCCGAATACATATACAGGAATTGAATCAGGGGAATGGACCTGAAATGTTACATTTTTATTCTGGGCCACACTGAAGGAGGTGGCCATCGCTGTTAAAATAAGAGAAAGTAGTATTTTTTTCATGGGTATTGTATTGACATTAATAAGTGACGATAATAATTAGAGGGGAATAAATCTGAATGACTTAATAACAACCTCTGGTTCCTTGTTGTCAGAAGGCGCCTGGCCGTTCAAAAGCCACAGGTTAAAGCGTACGTTTGTGCTGTCGGAAGGCGCAGGAATCACAATCGGGTCGGAGGTTCTGCCGCCTTCGGTTTTTGTTCTCGGCAAATTGGATTTATCAAATGACCAGCTTGCAAGTTTGTTTGTTCCGGGATAGTCGCTGCCTTCATAAGTTTCCCAGGTGATAAGGTCGGGTGTCCATTTGAACATGCTGGTGCAGGTGTGTTTCAGCATACTTGCCTGCATTTTGGGTTTTCTGGTTCGTTCAGGATAGGGAGCGGCATTGTCAAACCACACTGGCTGGACGCTGGTTGTAAGCAGCAGCGAATCATTCGCCACATTCCACCTTGAAAATTCAATATCGACTTCACTGTTGGCCTGGGTTTGAAATGAATGATCATCCCAGGTAAATAAACCGAAGATAATTTTCTCGTTCAGGGTTGTCAGATCGCTGGAAGTGGTGAAAATATAGGTCCCGTAGCCAAAAACCCTGGTGGAGATCAGTTCACTGCAATACCAACGGTTATTTGTTTTTGTGATTTTCAGATGGAGCTGGTTGTCACCATCCAGCCAGATATTGGTTGAGTCACTGGCGAAAAAGTTTGGACCAGGTCCGGCCAGTGTTTCATTGCTGTTTTTGAAATTCCAGTAATACCCTGAGAAATAGAGGTCTCCTTTGGTTTCTTCAGGCGGAATGGGATCAGATTGTTTGCATGAATAAAAAAACAGGGAGATCAGAATGGAAATACCCGGAAGAATAGCTTTACCTGACATAAATGAGTTTTTTCTGATTGGACAATTGTAACTCGATCTCTCCCGGTTCTGTTATCCGCTGACAGTCTTTCCCGATAAAGGAGAAGTTTTCCGCGGTTAAAACAAAGGTAACCTGTTTCGATTCATGAGGCATTAATTCTATTTTTCGGAATTCTGTCAGTTTTTTTACGGATGGCGTGATGGAAGCAAACAAATCCTGGTAATACAGCTGGACAACCTCTTTTCCCGTCCTGGTTCCATTGTTGGTAACGGTCACCGAAACCTCAATCGATTCACTGCCGGTGATGGTGGCCTTATTTATCTTCATGGGTGAATAGGTAAAGCTGGTAAAAGAAAGGCCATACCCGAAATCGAATTCAGGATTGTAGCCGTTCATCGAAAAATCGGTGGCCAGTTCCTCCATGGTTTTGTGGTCGTAATGTACGAGTTCATTAACTGCCCCGGGATAGGTGAATGGCAGTTTGCCGCTTGGGTTTACGATCCCTGAAATACAATCGGCAATCGCTCTTCCACCTTCATCACCGGGTAAATAGGCATATAAAACGGCCTCAGCACCCTTCACCACATCGCGGATAATTCTGGGCCTGCCGAAACTGCAGACTAAAATTACGGGCTTATGCAGCGACGACAGGGCTGCTGCCAGTTTTACCTGTGCCGGGGATAGTGACAGATCATCGATGTTCCCTGGTAACTCGGTACCGGGTTTTTCTCCCAGGCATAAGATGATCTTGTCTGCTTTTTTCGCCAGTTCCAGGCAGGATGCAAGATCAATCAAACTATCTGTGGAACAGCCTGGCAGGAAGGTAATATGTTCTTTGCCAAAATTTATTTGTAATGCCTGTAAGATTGTCAGCTTGTTTTTGGTATTACAGGTTGTATCAATACCCTGCCATGTATGTGTCCATGATCCGTTTAAAAAATTCAGTGAATTGGCTGCCGGGCCGCAAACAAAGATCTTTTCTTTTTTGTTTTCAATCGGCAAAGCCTTGTTGTTGTTTTTTAATAACGTAAGTGATTCACATGCGGCCTTATAGCTGATTTCTGCATGTTGTTTTGAACCAAACTCAGGATAGGTTGCAATTGGATATTGTGTTTTATTGAACAGGCCCAGCTCTTTCTTAAGGGTCAATATTCTTGATACAGCCTGATCAATCCGGTTCATTGGCACTGCGCCTTCTTTAACTAATTCTATAAGTAAATCATTGAATACAAGGTCATTGGGTGTCATGCTCATGTCGATACCCGCCATGATCGCCATTTTAACGGCCTCTTTCCTGTTGGAGGCAACCCGGTGCAGGTCTGTCAGTTTATAAATGTCTTCCCAGTCCGTTATGGCGACTCCTTTAAATCCCAATTCATTGCGAAGTAATTTGGTAAGGATGTCATAATTTGCATGAACAGGTGTTCCATTGATCTCACCGGAATTTATCATCACTGTTTTTGCGCCGGAAATAATGGCTTGCTGGAAAGTCGGCAGAAAATACTCTCTTAATTCCCTTTCTGCGATCCAGGCAGGAGATCTGTCTTTTCCACTTAAAGGCATACTGTAACCAAGGAAGTGTTTCATGCAGGCGGCAACTTTGAACGGACTGCCTATGTCTTCTCCCTGCATCCCGGTAATTGCTGACTTTGTCATTGCTTTGGCCAGAAAAACATCTTCCCCGTAGGTTTCAGAGAAGCGCGACCACAATGGCTGCCTGCCAAGATCCAGCACAGGGGAGAAATTCCATGGAATGGCACTTGCCCTGGTTTCATAAGCTGTTATTGCATTAATCTGCTCGACAAGGTCAGGATTCCAGGTGGCTGCCTGGCCGATTTGCTGGGGAAACAGGGTGCCACCCATGGTGTAGTTTACCCCGTGAACAGCGTCGATGCCATAGATGATCGGAATGTTAAGCCTGGAAAGCGCGGTGTTTTCCTTTTGGATCAAACCAATGATCTTATGCCAGTTTTCAATTGAGATTGTCCCGCTGCCGCATCCGACATTCAGCACTGATCCGATCTTGTATTTTGTAATGGCAAGATGCAGTTTTTCAAGGTCAATTTCCTGGGGATTCTTCAATTTGCATGGTTCCCCTGTGGCTATCACCCCCAGGTCAATTTGTGACATCTGTCCGACCTTTTCTTCGACAGTCATGATTCTTATCAATGAATCGATAAAGACATCAGGCCTGGTTTGTGCATTACCAAACAAACAGGATGTGATCAACAGGAAAAGAAGGATGCTATTTCTCATCACTATAACTGATTATTTTTATTTCATCAAGGTATATGTCCCCATCTCCTTCAAGTTGAATAATAAATTGTTTCATTTTGCCTAAATCGGCATCATTCAGCTGAAACGGGAAATTTTTCAGAGGGATGGTCACGGTGGTCCAGGTACTGTCGTTAAACCGACCCGAGGCCAGTTTGGTACTGAACCCGCAATAGGATTGAGTTCCCGTATAGTCTTCAAATGCGAATGCCACCGGTAAGTTCGAAAAACCGCCTTTTGCAGCCTTCACCTTCATCTCCACGGCAGCATCATTCACAATGTCGATCATGTCCTTCGGTTGCCATGCATTCCAGCCAAATCCGATTCCAATCCATTTACATCCGCCGGTTACTTTATCCCATTTGACATGCAGGGAATTTTTGCCCATAAAAGCATGTTCGTTATCTTTTGACAGGGCCAGGCAGTTCTTCTCGGGTGATGCCCAAACCGTGTTATCCATGGTTTCAGTAAAGATATCCAGTGCAGTGAATCCATTGACGGAAGGAATTCTTTCCACAGTATTGATATCATACAGCTCTTTAGTCTGTACCTTGACAAAAGAAGGTTTGCCCGGTGCGCATCCGAACAGGCCGGCTAACAGAAATACATATAGAACGTTGATTTTCATCAGGGTTTTAGTGGCGTATCAGTAAAGATCAGATAATCAATTTTACAACTGGCAAAACCGTTTTTGGGATCGGCCAGGTGCAGCATGGATATTTTACCGATTTTGTCGGGATTATGCTGGCCGTTCCCATTTGGGGTGACTGGCTGGCCATTGTTCAGACAAGGCAGATCGGCATATTTTACAGTAACAAGTTTCCATCCGACCCAATTCACGATTACTTCTAAATCATATTGATCGTCGCTGCTTGCAGTGATCGTGCCATCAGCGTTTTCATCTTCTTTAAATTGAAACAACACATGGGATTCATTGGTATTCGGCACGCCATAGATCAGGCAATTAAAATAGACATTCCCAGGGTTTGTTGGTAGCGGCATCGTTTTTCCCGAGCCATACGCAGCTGCCGGGTAATCAATTAATCCAATGAGCCAGTCCCAATCCACAGTGCCCGCCATATTCAGGTAATCATCCCCCTGCGGGGCAAGTGTGTCAGTTTTTATTTTAAAATCCATGTTGGCTCCCGACTGAATAAACTTGGTCCAGAGCGGGTTGAACCCGTTTTCAAAATCAGCGATAACAAGCCCGGTATTGACTTTTACGGATTTTATTTTTGTTGTGACGATGAATGTGTCGGGCACCCCTTCGATCGTTAATTCCGCCCGGCAGTTCTCTGCTTTGAACATGGGAAAATAGGTTGTGGAACCATCCCAGAGCCCGTTGGATCCGTCAATTGCATTGGTGAGCCCGGTAATCTCCTTCTTTGCGTGTGATGTTTGTCCGGTAACCGTTATTTTCCAGTTGACCATCTTGTTAAATTTTGCAGTAAACAGGATGTATTCTCCATTTGCAAAGGAGACACTGTCTTTGCTGGACTTGAAATTTTCGAGCATGGAAAAATTACTGTACATCTCCTTGATGCTCGGACCATCAAAGGTGACGGTCTCTTTTCTGCAGGACCACAAACTGATGAGGGCCAGTGCTATATAGAATATTTTTTTCATCGCTAAAATGTCATGTTAAAAATAAGCGCAAAACTGGTCGAGTTGATAATCCGGATTAACGTTGATCTTATCCGTATAGGTACTTCTCTGGTAAAGGGCGCAGAGATAGATACGGTCACTTAAAAATCTGACACGAATACCAGCTGCCGATAAATATTGGCTTAAATCATAATTGGCACTGTTAAAATATTCAATTTTCGAGTAGGAATTTCGTACCGGGAGAAAATCATTCCCTTTGTTTGATAAGCCAACGATGCCAAGAAGGAGATCGATTTTTTTGATAAATTCAAATTCCACTCCAGCCTGGAATTGCAGGGATTTAAGATCAACCTCTTCGACAGTAACGTCGCTTTTTCTGCTGGTAATCTGATAGTTGGCGCCAATCTGAATTTTCAATTCCCTCGAGAAGTTTGCCAGCTTGTTAATCTCAATTTGTGCGAGAAGTTTTGTCTGGGAAAATTTCTTCAAGCTGTTGGTTCCCTGGCCCCTGATTTCAGAAAGGAAATATTGTTCAGCATTGACTGCGATCCCCTTCGGGAATTTATAATTGATTTTCGCCAGAATGCCCTGTGTGTTGAATGTGGCAATGCCATAAGGTAAAACATTGTTATACACCGGATTGGTTGCCATCAGCGTGCTGGTCACAGAGGTGTTGTAGATGTTCTCATTCCTGACCACATCAAAAACACTGAGGGGCCTGGGAATCTGGGCATTGGTGTACCGGTTGTAATATTCAGGGGCGGCTGAATAGTTGATGTCTTTACTTTGCGCCCCGATACTCCTGAAATCAGGACCAACATTCAGATAGCCCAGCGTAAAATCCAGGTACTGTTTTGGTAACCTGATGGTGGCGTAGCCATGTATGAAATAATCTTTGAGCAGGGAAGCATCAACATCCTGAGAATATACCGATTTGCTGGTGCCGGCTTCCGCTTTAACCTCAAAACCGATGTTTTTCAAGTTGGTGGTATATTCTAGTTCTATGGTATTCACTGAATTATGATAGGTGTTGCTGTCGGGTGCCGTCCCTTTTACATCGAAAGCCCAGAAGCCGTTGTAGCCGAAACTGATGTGCCTGCCCTGGACAACATTTACAGTTGCTCCGCCCATCAGCCTGTCGGGCACTGTGAAAAAATTCGTGGCCTGCATTCTCGTGAGGTATCCTGTGAAATTTAGCTCCTTTAAAACCTTTGAAAAATTTAATCCGAAATCAATATTGGCCCCCTGCTGGCGCCATGTATTGCCGATATAGAATTTTTCGTATGAAATTATTTGATTTTGAAGGTTGAAGACATCCGGTAATGAATCAATTCTGTCTGCATGATGGTTGTATAGCGTAAACGGGGTTTGTTTAAGATTCAGATCACCCAGCTGGTACCTGAACACATTTCCGACAATACCTTTGAGCCACAACTGGCGCACATCAAAACTGACGCCTGATCCCCAGAATCCGCCATAGTAATTTTTAATCCTGAACATTCCCAGGATTTCAACGCTTTTATTGGGTGTGATATCGACACCGAGGTCAATCAGTGCATACCCTCCGTTGTTTTTTTTAACAGTGGTCGTATCCGGAATGCTGTCCATCACCTTAATCTGGTTTGTTGAAATAAAGGATCGGGCACCTCCAATAATATTGATGGTGCGTTTTTGCTGGGCATGCAGGCCCGTTGCACCTAATATGAGGAGTATAATGTAAATCGGCAGTTTAAGTTTTTTCATTAAAAGAATATTTTAATTTCCACCGTAGTTTCAAATCCACTGTATTTGTCGTTTGCAAAGCTTGAATCATGATAATTTACCCAGCGCTGGCGCAGGTAAAGGGCGGCACCTTTGCTCAAACGCACATCAAAACCTGTAGCAACACTATACCCGGTTTGATTTTTGGGCCTTCTTGAAATCTTGTCAGTCTCGGTGCCATAGTTTGCGATGATTCGTTCGAAGCCAAAATAGTTTGCCCAGATCACTGAAGGGCTGACGGTGTAATAAAATTCCAGCTGGTGATAATAGGTCCTGAGAAGGGCTTTCTCAGTGAATACCGTGATGGGGGCAAGATAGTTCTGCGCTGAACTGTATTGTCCGAGGTAGTATATGTAGTAGTCCCTGTTGAATAGCTTTCCGGAGTATTTTGCGTTTATTTCAATGTTGTTGAAGTATTTGCGCAGAAATGGTTTGAGGCTGACAGGATCAACATCGGTCAGGTTGACCTTCTCATAAACCGTCCTGTATATTTTCGACAGGTTGTTGTACGGACCAACATTCGATGGGAAGTCCCATCTCCAGAAGTGGGCAAGCACGAGGCTGTTAATTGGATGCCAGTAAGTTATTTTTGACGACAATTTGTCCAGCTCCATGCTGGTGCTGTAACCAAAGGAGATTTTAACCCTGCTTATGTTGATCTGGGTATTCAGGTCAATCCCCTGCCTGTTGTTTGTCAGCTGTCCGATTGGAACCATGGTGCTTTCAATGGCGGGTAAAACCGGCTGAGGACCATTTTTGTTGGGATTGACATATCCCTGGCCGGAGGTGTTTATAAAGGCCCCACTGTTATTGATTACCTTCGGACTGATGCGGTACACGTGAATTTCAACCGGGAATTTATGTGCAATATTGGTTGATATTTTAACGGAGACCGCTTCCCCCCAAAGGCTTACGTTATCCTGAACAAAAGACCTTCCTGCACCGATCTCTCCTTTGATCTGGAAGTTTTTTATATTGTTCCTGAATTCAACTGTTGCTATGTTGAACCCCATCCGGAATTGCTCCAGGGAGTCGGGGTAACCCGTACTGTTAAACGTGTTGATGCTGATATAGTTGGATTTGTAGTCTTTTCTGATTTTCCCTCCGAATGAGCTGTTGGGGATGGGGGAAAGGCCCCCGTTTAACTGGGTTTTGCCATACATGAACGATCCGGAAAATCCATTGGGAAGGTTTGCCCCTTCAACGATGATTCCCTGGAATGCCTGTTGTCCCCACCGTTCGTCCTGGTTGATGGCCCCTGAATTGTAAAAAGTGGCATACCTGGAGCTCAGTGAAGCGGTATTCGGATCCCAGGGATTTCGTTCAAAGATGCTGTATCGGTCGTATCCTTTATTCGTTTGAAAAGTAAAGGGGGTGAGTGAATACCAGTTGATGCCTCCTGTTCGTACCGTAAATTCCCCGTAAGGGCTGGAGTAAGTACCATACAGGCTTATTCCCAGGTTTAATCCCTTTACGTTTTCAGGCTGACCCAAGCCGGTCATTGGGGTCCACATATAGAGGTCGGTTCCAAAGGAGGTGTTTTTAATAACGCTGCCGCTGATGTTCAGCATCAATTCCGGAATTTGGCTGTCGTCGCCAACGAAGATGTTGTTTTTATTGTTTTCCAGGTGTGGATACGCTACATCGAGATGACGGTAATTGGTCACAAACCTGTAATATCCGCTGATGCTGAACTGCTGCAAAGCTGCCATCGCTTTTTTAGGAAAATTGCCTGTTTTAAATTTGTTGGTTTCATAAAAGGCACTATCCTTCAGGATTTTATGAATAGAATCCTGGGCATGCATCCGTAAGTTTGAATTTAGGATCAAACTCAGCAGAAGTAGATATTTGAAAGACTTTTTCACTTATTGATTGAAAGAGTTCATGTCTGTTTTCCTGAATTCTATGAATCTCGCCTGCCCATCCTCCGGGGTTCTGTCGTTCACCCAGAATGGGATGTTGGAGTACGCAACTTTGTTATTATACAATACACTGACGAACAGCCGGTAGGCGCCTTTTTTTGACGGGGCTCTGAAGCTGATCCGGCTTTGATGTCCCTGGCTTATCAAACCAGGTATCTCCTGTGCTTCATCTTCGGCATCGCCTCCCGATTTTTTGTCATTGCTTTCATCCAGTATTCTCCACCGGTAGGCAAATTTGTTCAGTGTGTCATTGGCAGTTTCCGTCATATTCAGGCCGATTTTTGCGAGTACCGACGCCGGATATTTTTCACCTGCTTTCAGTTTTACCGTGTCTGATGCAGTTTTATCCGCGATGTTCATACTGAGGATCGTGGGAGCTGGTTTTAAAGGATTATGGCCGGTGAAGGCAATTTCCAGGGCATCTATTGGTTCCGTGGCAACCCCGTCTTTGGCAAAGAGTCCAAACCATGTTTCAGTATATTCCTGTTTTGATCCCCAGAAAAAGGCGTAAGAACCCAGGCATTTGGTTTTAAAAGGCTCAATATGTTTTTTATAACGTTCAAAGTAAACAGCTTTCTTTTCGGTGCTTGTTTGTTCGATGGAAACCTCCCAGGTGGTTTTGGGTGCTTCCCAGTAGCCGTTCGGGCCCCATTCCGTGATCATGTAAGGACCGCTCCATCCATATTTTTCAATTTTCAGGGGAACATTTTGAATGTCACCATAGGTGTTAACACAATAAATATCAACATCAGGTGCCATTTTTTTTATCAGCTGGACCTCCATCGAATCCAAGCCGGCTGTAACAGTTGAGGTAGGATGGTCGGGATCTGTCTCGTGAATGTATTTAGCGATATCCTGAACCGCACTCCACACCTTTACATTTGAATATTGAAGGTCGAGTTCATTGCCAATTCCCCAGAACAGGAGGGCAGGATGGTCCTTGTATCTTTTAACCATTGTTTTGAAATGGTTCAGTTGTTTCAGAACTTTATCCGAATCATTGTAATCGAAACCCTGTCGTTCAGTCTGAAGCCACAGGCCAAGCATGACCGTAAGGCCATTTCGTTGGGCTTCATTCAGCACCTTATCGGCATTTTCCACACCCCAGGTTCGGATAGAATTGCCGCCGATGATGGTAACCTGATCCATGTATGTTTCGCCGCCAACACCTTTTACATAATAGGGTGCACCATTCCTGAAAAGCCTGTATCCTGATGCATCGTTTACGATTTTGGTTTGTCCGTTCAACTGCGAAATAAAAAGTAACATCAGCATCATGCACAATAACCAATGCATGCGTCCTTTCGCCTTAATTTGCCTTTTGGTGTATACTGTATTGCGGGGTTCTTTCATGTTCTGCTCAATCTTGCCGGAATCATGGTGCTAAAGTATAGTATAATTTCAGGGCTTATATATATTTCTGTACATCAATAATGCAGCAACCGTACCGGAATAATTACATCATTATTACATCAAATAACAGATTGAAATTCGTTAAGGATATCAAAATGAGTTTATTGATGATGGTGGGTGGTTTCTTGGCAACACATCATGGCCTGCACCGGTTATGATTATATGTTATGAATGCGGAGTAGTTGTTCGGAGGTTAAAGTGTCATCATAAAATCAGTCAGATTGGCATTTCTGTCGAGGTCCAGTTTTTTCCGGATGCGATATCTTCCTATTTCCACGCCACGGGTGCTTATATTCATTAATGTGGCAATTTCCTTGCTGGAGATGTTCATGCGGAGGTAGGCGCATAAACTGAGCTCACGTGGGGTCAGGGAAGGATATGTTGCTTTAAGTTTTTTAAACAGATCTTCGTGAACCTGCTCAACATGTGTATTGAAAACATGCCATTCCTTCTCGTTGTCGATCTCTTTACCGATTCGTTTGATGGTAGAATTGAGGTCGTTTTTCAGGTGTTCATCGGCAAGCTGATTTTTTATCTTGCTGAGTTCATTTTTTAACTTGTGAAGGATCTCATTCTTCTGGATAATGAGCATGGTCGAGTTGGCAAGTTCTTTTTCTTTATGGATCATCTCCAGGTTGAGTTTTTCATTTCTAAGCCTGATAATCTCCTTCTCAGTGAAAAGGGCCTCCTCCTTCAGTTGCTGTTCCCTTTGCCGGTATTTGTCTTTTTGCACCTCCTTTTCCTTCAGGCGTGATTTTTCCATACTGCTTAGGAAAAACCGGTAAGCCAGAAAGAGCATGAAAATGAAAATAAGACCATAAACCATCCATGCATAAATTGTTCCATACCAGGGTCGAAGGATAATAAACCTGTATTTCAGCACCGGTGTTATTTTTCCCTGTAATGTCAGGACTTTCAGGTTAAAGGTGTATTCTCCGGCCGGAAGGTTTGTGTATTCTTTGGAATTTTTAAGCGACCAGGGCGACCAATCTTTGTCAAATCCGTCTAATTTGAATTGAAATGAGACTCCCTGTTCTGCATACTGGCTGGCCGAATAGGAGATGGCAATAGTGTTGTTGACATGCCTGAATCTCGGAACTACCGCCTGGCTCATGAAAGTGCTGTTATAGTGATAGGTGCCCTCTGAAGTATCGCCCGATTGTAATTTGCTGATATAAACCACCGGCTGGAAACTGTATTGTTTAAACTGTGTTGAGTTATAATGGGCAAAACCACCCTCCATCCCGATTAGTACATTGTTGGCATTCATGGCGTTAACATGGCCAAACGCAGGAATTACCATTCCCGAAAGTTCAACAAAAGGAGCAGTAATATTGGTATAGGTTCCATCCTCCTGGAATCGGAGTACTCCGGGTTTTTGCTTATTATAGTACCATATATTGTTGGCGCTGTCCTGAACCAGATACTCAATTTGTTTTATGTCAGGAAATAGCTGGTTAAGCTGCACATCGGGGTCAAACTTATCATTGGTTTCATTATACCTGAAAATTCCCTCTTTTGTACCCACAGCGATTCCTGATTTCAGTTTAAAAAGGGTGTTTCCCTGGTCTGCCGGCAGCCCGTTGATGCTGTTATAAAAGCGTATCTCCTTTGCAATCTGTAAATCATCATCAGGTTTCACCCTGAATAATCCTTTATATCCATGGCTGATCCATATATAACCCTTTGAATCCTGTTCAAGGTAATGCGACGATTGGTCATAACCGGATAGTTTATTCCTGAACGACCACATCGCACCTCTTTTTTCAAGTACGGATAACCCTACATAGTTTCCCACAATTAAGAGTGACGGATTCCTGTCAAACCTGATGATATTCCATCCGCCCGGTACGGAAGATATCTTTACCGCATTTTTATCAAGTACCTGGAATACCCCCAGATTGTGCCCGCAGAGAAGGGTGTTGTCTATAACCGTCAGACTCCAAACCTGGCCCTCTGTACCTTCGATCAGGTGAAAATCTTCTTTTTTCTTCAGGGGATTGATAAAGTCTGACCATCTGACGTAGAAAAGGCCCTGGTTTGTACCAAGATAGAGATTTTCACCAAACCGGGCTGATGCATAACCTGAGCCGATGTTAAAATAGTTTTGGATAAAAGTGAGCGACGATTTATTGTGAATTACGGAAATGCCATTGTCGAGTCCCAGCCAGATGTTTCCTTCCTGATCATTTCCGACACATAAAACAGTATTGTTTGCCAGGCCACGCTCCTTGTTAATTTCGAATATCACCTGGCCAGCTGAATCTGATATGATCAGACCGTTTTGGATTGTGCCGAAAGCATAATACTTTTTGTCGATCAATGCTCCGGAAAAAATCTGGTACTTCTTCATCAGGGCATTCACCGGTTTGTCCCACACTGAAAGTTTTTCCCCGTCATACTTAAAAATTCCATTTTTGGCAGTTCCAAGGATGACCTGGTCGTCATTCAACGGAAGGATCGTCCATATCTGGATTCCGGCCAGGGAGTTTCCATCCGGGATGTTCCTGACTTTCCCTTCCCGATACTGCATTAACCCCTGCACTTCATCATGAACCCACAAAATTCCGTTTACAAAGTAAGAAAAATGAAATTTCGACCTGGGATAGACAATTTCGATTTTGTCATGGTTGTAAATGAACATGGCCTTGAACGATTGAAAGACAATGCCAAAGCTGGTTTTATGAATTCGCCAGATTTCATCAAAGTCATTGATGCGGCCTTTGATCAGCGGTAATAAGGAGTGATATTTAAGTGTTCCGTTGACGTTTCCCTCGTAATAGCCAAATTTGTTAAATGCTCCGACATAAATCCGGTTGCTGTCGATGCAGATTGACCTTACGACCAGTTCCATGTCACCATAAACTGTCCAGTGGGCCCCGTCATATTCAACAAGTCCGTTGTTGTTGCCAAAGTACATCATGCCATTGGAGGCCTGTGCCACGGCCCAGTTCTGGGTACCTCCACAGTACTCTGAGCGGGTAAAATTATGTATTCCGGGCAACCCATAACGCTGGGCATGGAGGTTGCCAGGCAATAAAATTAAAATCAGGGTGCAGAATAGCTTATTTATAACCGGTCGCATCATGCAAACTCAAATACTTCCCAAATGTAATACAGTAAAGCAAGGTTTACAAAAAAACCTGTGCTTTATTGATAAAAACCAGGGAGATGTCCGGTTGAATCAATCAGTGTATATCCAGTCCATGCAGCATATAGATTGCATGCATCAGCGATTTCGATATTTCCGACATGTATTCGTTTACTCCCCGTACACTTCCGGGCAGGGTGAAAATCAGCGTTTTCCCCATGACACCGGCCACCGAGCGGCTTAATAAAGCGGCAGGCTTGTCGGTGCCGTATTTCATCCGGATCAATTCCATGATGCCGGGAATCTCCTTGTCAAGCATGGGGGCGACAACATCCGGGGTAAAGTCGCGGGCACCAATCCCGGTTCCGCCTGTGGTAATGACAATATCCGTGAGTTCTTCCTTGGCCTTGTGGAGCAGTCCCCTCAGCTTATCAGGATCATCGGGAAGGAGCGAAGTGAATATTGAATACTGAACATTGAATTTTGAAAAATGATCTTGAAGGAGTTCTTTGATCCTTGGGCCTGATTTGTCTTCATATTCGCCGGCACTGGCCCGATCGCTGAGGGTAATCACCATCACGTTGTATTTTTTGGGATGGTACTCAAGGTGCATGCCTTCCCGGAGGCTGCCGGGGCTCAGTACCCTGCAAAAAATGCCCTCCTTCGGCATGACACAATTTCCAACCTCTTTGAAAATTGCACAACTGGTGCCGTGACATTCCTTGCCGATCTGGGTGACCTCCATCTCAAGGCTGCCCCATGTAAACCTGTCGAGCGGATGTGTTTCCCATAATTCAATACCCGAAGTGGTGATATTCTCGGCAAATTCCCCGGGAATCACTTTCCTGTTTGCTTCTGATTCAAATTTGGCAATGCTTTCCATGCCAAGAAGGCTCACCTGCCTGTTCCAATGACCGGCATGGGCATCATCTTTCACCCCGTTATGATTCAGCTCAATCTGATCAACAGGCCGTTTAATTGTTCCCTTTTGTTCAGAGGTGTTTACCGACAATATTTTAATTTGCTGCATCTTCAATCGTTTTAATATCCCTCATCCCCTGCAGAGGTTGTCTCATAAGTCTTATATTTAACCACAAAGGACACAAAGTGCCTGGATATTAGTTATATTAGCTTGGTGTCCTTTGTGCCTTACTTTGTGATACTTTGTGGTTAATGACCTGCGAGACAGCCTCACGAGGGTTGAGGTGTATGGGTTAATTTTGAATTTTGCCTTTGCATTTTACACTTTGAACTTTTTTCACACATCTTCCTTTACCTTTTCAATCAGCCTGATCTCCCCGATTACCATGGTCTTCTCAACTGCTTTGCACATGTCGTAAATGGTGAGCAGCGCGACTGAAACCGCTGTAAGCGCCTCCATCTCAATCCCGGTCTGGCCGGTACAACGGGCCAAACTTTCAATCATCACCCCGGTTTCATCGATTGAAGCAGTTACATCCAGCTTTGATATTTGCAGCGGATGGCACAAAGGAATCAACTCGCTGGTGCGCTTGCCTCCCTGGATTCCTGCAATTTCTGCAATGGTCAGCACATCACCTTTCTTCATTTTGTTTTCCCGGATCAGGACCAGGGTTTCCGCACTGAGACTGATATGCCCGGTTGCAATGGCAGTGCGCATTTGATTTGGCTTTGTACTTACATCCACCATGTTTGCCTTGCCCTGTTTGTTGACATGGGACAGTTTTTTTTTGTTATTGTCTGTCATATTTTGTCATCCTCCGATATTGTGAAAGTTTCCGTTGAGGTTTACACTGCCCTTTTCAGGTTTTTTTCCGACAGCCTGTTCCAGAGCTTTACGGATGCCAAGTTCCCGTGTGCTGAATTCTATATCGCTGAAGAGGCAAGGGCGGATCATTCCGTTCGCAGTGAGCCTGAGCCGGTTGCAGTTGACGCAGTCACCACCATGGCCATTTTCAACGATGGTGAAGCGCCCGTCAGCAAGATTCATTTCGTGGATAAATCTTGCCTCAAGGCCGTTTTGCTGGCAGAATTCACGAACAGCCTGCGCATCTGGTTCATCTGATGAATTCCGCACAACGCAATTAATTTTCACAGGGAACAATCCGGCATTTTTAGCTGCTTCAATTCCGTCAAGTACGTTTTGAATATCGCCGCCACGGGTAATCGTCCGGTATTTTTCCGGATCAAGGGTGTCGAGGCTGATGTTGATCCGGTGAAGGCCGGCGCTTGCCAGGTCTTTCGCAAATAGCGGTAGCAGGATGCCATTGGTCGTCAGGCCAAGGTCTTTGATCCCTTTTATTTTCGAAATTCTGTCAATCAGTGAAACGATGCCTTTGCGCACCAGTGGCTCTCCGCCGGTGATCCTTACTTTCGTGACTCCAAGGATTACCGCCTCATTGATGACCTCCAGAATCTCCTCAAGGCTTAAGATATCCCCATGTCCCAAAAGGTGCACACCCTCTGCCGGCATGCAATAGATACAGCGAAGGTTGCAGCGGTCGGTGACCGAAATACGAAGGTAATTGATCCGTCGGTTATAGCGGTCGTACATATACCAGTTCTCCCTTTTTAATGATGGTGGTTCCGATCTCCACAGACATGATGCCGTTTGCCACGCTATATGCATTGATGTGTGCCGATCCATGGTATTCGACCGGAAAAACCGCCCCTTCCCTGATAATCACAGGGATCATTGATTTACGGGCCGATTTCCGTCGTGTAAAATCAACTCCAATCGGAAGTCTGAATTCAACAGGCTCCGTTGTGCATCCCATCATTCTGCGCAGGAAGGGTTTTACCATTAATTCAAACAATACGAAAGAAGATACAGGATTTCCGGGCAATCCGAATATGAAAGTATTGTTGCGCCTTCCAAACACGGTAGGCTTCCCGGGCTGGATAGCAATGCTTTTAAACAAAATTTCGATGCCGGCATCCTGCATCACTCCCGGAACGAAATCGAAATCACCCATCGAAACTCCCCCTGTGAGCAACACAACATCGTTTTCCGACAGTGCCAGGTCGATTATTTTTCGCAATTCGGGCCCTTCGTCCGATACGATTCCATAGTATGCAGGGATGGCAGGAACTGTTCTTATCTGGGCCTCCATCTGCATGGCATTAGAGTTTCTGATCTGGGCAGGAGCGGGGGTTATTGCCGGTTCTACGAGCTCATCCCCGGTGGAAATAATGGCTATGGCCGGAAGCTTTGTCACCAAAGGGGTTACAGCCCCAACACTTGCTAAAACGGCTATGTGGGCAGGGGTAATCTGAATTCCCTTCGGCAATACCAGGTCCCCCTTACGGATATCTTCTCCCCGGTAACAAATATTATTTCCCGTGTTAACAGGGGTCACTTTTACCTGGTGTTCGCCGGCTTTTTCAGAATCTTCTACCATAATGACACAGGTAGCTCCGGAAGGAACCATGGCGCCGGTCATTATTTTAGAGCACTGTCCGGGTAATATGGCGTTTTGAGGAACAGTTCCTGCCGGGATGGTTTCAATGATTTCCAGGGTCATGGAATTGATTGACAAATTTTCGAGCATGCATGCAAAACCATCCACGGCAGATTTATCAAATGGTGGCATGTCCATATCGGAAAAAACATCTTCTGCAAGAATTCTTCCCAGGGATTCCGACAAAACAACCCGTTCGCTATCGAGGCGAAAGTGTTGAGAAAGCACAGTATTTATAGCTTCTTCAAAGGATACCATCAAATTTCAAATTTCGGTGTTTTAAATCCTGTTTTATATTCTATTTCAAAATCAATTGGAATCGGGGGCAATGTTTAACAAGGGCAAGGGCAAGCCTTGCCCCTACCGGGGGATGTATTTTACGGCTGTTGCCTTGAAATGTACCCAACAGGTACCCCCGGCCTTCAGGCCCAGTTTCTCCAACGATTCCCGTGTGATCCTTGCCTGCAGTTCAATCCCGGCATCGATGGTAACGTCCACACCGCCAGAGTTCGGCACAATTTCAACTACCGTTCCCGGAAAATTATTGGTGGCGCTGGTTTCAACCGGTACCGCCGACAACAGGATATCCTCTCCCCGGATAAGAATAAATCCATCTCCCTCTTTTGCCTCTGTAACAATCCTGACCGGGATTTTATTGAAAGTATATGCAAAGGTAATCTGATTTTCAGTAACCAGGCTGACTGCAAAAAAATTCCTGATCCCGATGAAATGAGCAACAAATTCAGACCCCGGATGATGAAACACCTCCGAAGGGGTTCCCGACTGAATAATTGTTCCCTTATCGATCACAGCAATATGGGTGCCCAGCGACAGGGCCTCTTCATAATCATGAGTGACATGCAAAATGGTTTGCCCCTTGCGGTGTATGGACCGGAGCAAACGCCGGAGATCGCCTTTCAGGCGCGTATCCAGTGACGAAAGAGGTTCATCGAGCAACAGAATCTGTGGCTGCTGGATCAACGTACGACCCAGGGCTACACGCTGCAGTTCCCCGCCCGACAGAGTCCCGGGCATACGTAATAAAAGGTCCCCAATTCCAAGTTCAATAGCAATGGCCCGTACTTTCTCTTTTTTTTCTTCCTTCGTGAGTTTGAGGCCATGCAGTGAATAGGCAATGTTCTCTCCAACGGTCATATGGGGAAATACAGCATGATCCTGGAAAACCAGTCCTGCTTTCCTGTCCTGGATTTTTTCAGTGGTAACATCTTTTTTATCAAGAAATATGGAGCCGGAGTCAGGAGCAACCAGTCCTGCAATGGTTTCCAGAACCATCGACTTGCCCGCACCCGATTCACCCAGCAGGATGAAATAATCACCCCGTTCCACCGTGAAAGAAACCTCCTTCAACGAAAAATCAGCAAACCGTTTCGAAATTTTTCTCAGTTCCAGCATATTTCGCTATTTCACTATTTCGCCATTTCGCTATTTCGCTACCTCGCTACCTCGCTACCTCCCTTTTTCTCCTTCGCCATCCACCTCAACCCAATAAACAACGCCAGCGAGATCAATATGAACAACACCGAAACAGGCCTGGCATATTTCAGCCCGAAGGCGCCGAACCGTTCATAGATCAGCACCGGGGTGATCATCGGGTGATAGGCAACCACGATTACTGCTCCGAACTCGCTCATTCCCCGGGCAAACATCAGGATCAGCCCCGAAACGATATTACGCCAGGCAAGTGGCAGTGAAATGGTGAAAAACACCCTCTGGGGTGATGCACCAAGAGTTCTTGCAGCCTTTTCGAGGCGGACCGGCACACCGGAAAATCCATCCCTGGCTGCATTGATCAGGTAGGGAATACTCACAAAAGCCATGGCAATGGCAATTCCGGCAGGATGCCCTACAAAGTTCAGCCCCACCGCAGAGCCCATCTGCCCGAGTACCGAATCGCGTGATACAAAGCCCAGCAGTGCAATACCTGCCGCAGAATGGGGGATGACCACCGGCAGGTCGATGATGCCGGTTACGATCCTTTTCAGAGGGAATTGTTTCCGTGCAAGGAGGTACGCGAGCGGGATGGCTGCAACCGAAAAAAAGAGAGTGCCGGCCAGCGAGGTGTATATGGTAAGCCAGATGCTGTCTCTCACCTCTGCTTCACGAGCGGTTTCAAATACCTGCGCAGGTGTGGTACTCAGAAACATCCCGGCCAGTGGCGCCACAATAAACAATAGCACCAAAGCGCCCAGGAGAAGGAAGATCAGCTGTATGTATGAGGTCCGTGGTATCATAATTCACATTTCACATTTCACATTCCTCATTTGATTATTTAACCTCCACCCTGATCTCCGACAACGCTTTCACCGCCCGGTCACTGAAAAAATCGCAGGAGGGGAAGATCCTGAACTTTCCTCCGTCTTTTTCATCAGGGCATGGTACAAGCAGCACTTCAGCCTGGTCGCTGCGGTTCATGATTTCACTGAAGGAGTATACCGCCCGGTATCCGTCGATGCCGGCACAAACGACCAGCCCGGTCCGCAGGCTATTCTGATTGAATCGGGATTTGCCTGCCAGGTAATTCTTCAGGTACACTCCCGAAAACGGCTGTGTGCTGTGGATCCCGCGTCCTTTCCCGTAGAAAATGGTATGCAGGGTCTCTGTTTGCAGTTGGGCCGGTGTGGTTGAAAAACTGTCCACCTGCTTTTCGCCTGCGAACATAATCACTTTTTCAGAAACAAGCGGGCTGATTTCACGGTTTACCACGTAGGATCGTGGATATGAAATTACGGTGATCTTTACCGGGCTTGAAATATTTCTTTCTGAAATAAGATCCTGTGAAACAATTAGTTTGCTCTCAGTAGGCAAAGGCCAGAGATCTTTTGATTTACTGGGAACGATGCGCATTACCTCTGTTGCGATGATAATATTATGTAAAAAATTAGGGTAATAGATTTCACCCCAACTCAGTACCACTTTTTCTCCCCGGTTGTTTTCAATTTCAACATATACATCGATGATGGGGCGGAAATCTGCCGCATTTTTTTTCTTCAATACACGATCTTTCAGGATATCAAACAAGGAGTATCCGTCGTAACGATATGCCCCGACAAACTGGTTGACGGAATCATTTTTCAGCAATGCCTCTTTTACGATTACGGAACGTTTTGTAAGGCCGGAAAAATCAACTTTACCGGGGTTTTCAATCTCACCGCCGATCATCAGGTCATTTAACGGAAGAATGTATGATTCTTCGTTATCGTAGAAGTTGTTATTCCGGTCGGCTTTGTCAGGAACAATTTGGGTAGCCACTTTCAGGTCGGGTTTGTTTTTCAGAGCGTCTTCAGGTTTCTGGGCATAGATAATTTGCAAAAATAAAGTTAAAAACAGAGTAACTGCGAGTTTTTTCATGACTGTTAAATTTATAGGGTTGTTAAAAGGTTGCTGTAATTTCCAACGTGATCATTCTTCCCGGACTTTGCTGCAGCCGGTCATCAATGTAAGTTATATCAAAAATATTGTCAATATTGAGCCCGGCGGTAAGATGGTTGAAAAAGGTGTGCCAAAACCTGATTCCAAACGTTTGATATGAGGGATACTGAGTGGCCAGGAGATAGGGATCCTGTTCGTTCAGGTCGTTTATGTAGCGCACACCGGTATATTTCCACAGCAGGTTGATGTTGACAAGTTTGTTTTTTACAGTAAAACCTGCTGAAGCTTTGTTCCTGGGAACGTCTGTCAGGAATTTACCGTTAAGATCCTTGTCAACCGAAGGATCTGCCGAGGTAAAACTGCTGATCACTGAATGGTTAAACGTGTAATTGGCAAACAAGGTCAGCCACTTTACCGGATTGATATCCAGATCGATCTCAAAACCAGTAATTTCCACCCTGCTGATATTCTGTTTCATAAATACCGGCGCCAGTTTATATCCCATATTTACCGAATCGCCGGTACTCACATTGTACATAAAGTTTTTCCCGACAGAGTAATACAGGGAGGCAGCTACATGCAGTTTTTTCAGCAGAAGAAAATCGGTGCCCGCTTCGAAATTGTCTAACACTTCCGGTTTGAGCGCAGGATTTGCAACTTTAAAACCATTTTTAATCTTACCCGTCCGGCAAAGATCATCGAGATTTGGTGCACGAAACCCTTCAGTCGCCGAGAGATAAATGCGCGATTGGGGGGTAAAACGGTATTGAACAGAAAATTTCGGATCGAGTTGAAACCACTGCGTTCGGGAGAATAAACTATCCTGGTAATCAACCAGGTATTGTATTGCATAGGAAGGCTCATCAATTTTAAAGCTGCCATCGTGGAAAATGGCTGTATTGAACCTGAGTCCCAGGTTGAACTGCAGTTTATTGTTCAGCAGTCCGATTTCATCCTGGATAAAGCATGCCCAGATGTTCATTTTCCCTGCATTGGAGATAATATCTGTGGAGGTGTAATAGATATCCTGACCATCCACGGCGCCACCCTTGTAATCGATCCCGGCGGTAAAGGTTTGTGATTTGCGCCAGGGAATAACCATGCTGAGGTTTGCTCCCTGGTCGATGCGGTCTGATTCTACCAGGTAAAGGCTGTATTCTGCCTCCTTCATGTTTTCATTCAATCGTTCGAAGTGTTCAACCTGGTTGTACGCAAGAATTGTCCAGCGTAAGGATCCGGCGCCTCCTTTATAACGTACGTTGGCCTGCCAGGTGCCATGTTTTTCAAATGCTCCGTCAACCTCATACACTTCAATTCCGCGCCCACGCTTGTCGTTGAAAAAATTGGTGTTCAATTCAACAGTATTGAGGTTGTTGAATTGGTATCCGGCTTTTACGCCGATGGCGGCCTCCCTCAAATAGTTGTTCACAAAAAATGTGTCGCTTTTCTCAAGATACTCCTGGATTTCCGGGTTGTACCCATCGCTTCTTCGGTAGAATCCGTTTAATCCATAAACAAATCCTTTGCTGCGAATTTCCGGATTGAGCTTCCCTGAGAGCTGATATCGGAAGCCTGCCGTGTTAAGCGTCCCGTAATCGATTGTGGCTGTTCCGGATATCAGTTTGACAGGCTGTTTCGATTTCACATTGATAACGCCTCCCATGGCGCTGCTGCCATACTTTGCCGCACCGGGTCCTTTAAGAACCTCAATGGATTCAACATTGTCCCGGTTAATCAGGTTCCAGTTGACACTCCCGGCATCTGCTTTATTCAGGGGTACATCATCGAGCAATACAAGGGTTCTCGCCTGGTCGTTCCCGCTCAATCCGCGGAGGGTAACCACCGTATTGTTGGCGAAAATACCCATGGTGGAGGACAGGTTTACCCCCGAAACAAAGTCGAGAACCGAAACGATGCTCTGCCCGGGATTATTTGAAATGGTTTGGGCGGAGATGATTTCCATGCGAACCGGTTCATCCTGGGGTGCCCGTTCAGGTTTTACATCCAGAATTTCAACTTCAGGTGCGGTCAATGCGCTTATTTCCATCTCAAAATTAATCGTGATAAGCTGCCCTTCCCGGATTGTAACTGTTTTTACAGCGGATTTATACCCGACAAAAGAAACCCTGACAACTGTTTTACCGGGTTTGATACCGGTGATCAGGAATGTCCCGTCTTTATCGGTATAAGTTCCTTTATCCTGGTTTTCGAGGATGATATGGGCGCCAAACAAAGGGGTATTTCCGGGCATTTCGGTGACTTTTCCCCGGATAGTTCCTCCGGCTGTAGCCATTGAAAACGACATGAGGGCAAGCAGCAAGGTGAACCAAACCCCGATTCTGCCTGAAATGCCTGCCCTCATGCCTTTTGAAAATTGGTTATTCAACAACAAAGCGTGTCACTGCCTCCTGATCGCTGCCTGTGAACCGAACTTTTAACAGGTATAGCCCGGGTTTTGCATTTGAAACTGATATGGGTTGTTTCTGAGATGGGTTGTTTATGGTTACCAATGTTTTACCGTTTACATCGGCGACAGAAATCACCTCCATTGGTTCAGTGGAGGTTAAGTTGAAGTTTCCGTTGTTCGGAGAGGGTAAAACCTTGAGACGGTTGGTGTAAAGGATCTCATTCTGCCCGGTTACACTGACTCCTGTGATGAGAATGTCATCAATCATCGATTGTCCGGCCGCGGTTACCGTTCCACCATTGATATCGGTATTCGAGGCCATGATCCATCTCACATAGATAGAACTGGTACCTTGTCCGGTGATTGGTAAAGGAAGTTCGGTTACCACGCCGGTGGCCCAGTCTGATCCCAGAGTGACAGCACCACCGGGAACATCGGCATACGTTCCGCTGCTCAATCTCCACTGAAGTTTAAAATCACGTGGCCCCGGGTTGGTGGCATCGCTCTTTTGTTTTGAGGAAAGTTTAAAATCGGAGTAATTGTTGGCTTTAAATTTAACCGACCAGAATTTAATGTCGGCACCATTGGCCCATCCGGTTGTTGCTGCGGCAAAAGTGGTAGCACCATCAACGAAAGTAACCGTATTCAGCGTGGAATCGGAGGTTGAGGTCAGTACCCACTGAAAGCGGATGTCGTAGGTTTTGTTTCCCGTGGTACCTAAGTTGGCATTGAGGCTGTCGCTCCCGGTATTTACAGGGAAGGTCCATCCGGTAAGTGTTTCCTGGGCTTGCAGGGAGCTTGCAAGGATGATCAACAAGGCAAAGAGTAGAGTTTTTTTCATAATTGTTTGTTTTAAGGTTAAATGATTGGTTGACTATAGATTATATTGTTTATTGCTGAATTTTTAATGCGAATGTGGTCTTGCCGGCCGGGTCATTTTCTACAGATATTACCCTGATCAGCCCTAATTTCCCGGCGGATGTTTTGAACGGCACCACAACACCGGGAACAGCCCATTTGAATTTACGCTTGCCCCATACTTCGTCATAGGAAAGAAGCAGCAGGCTATCGTTGTGACAGGCATCGAACACATCCACAGATATTGGATCGGTATCCACGCTGATGTCATATTTGGTGTAATTTTTTGTGGTCCATAGGCTTATCGAAGGATAATACTCGGTAATGCCCCCTCCCGTTTCACCTGCTGAGGAAAAGGTGGGCGACGGAGTAACATCCACATAATAGTAGGTAATGATGTCTATCAGATTTTGATTGATTTCCGCTGAATCAGCAAAAAACACTTTCCCGGTTGATGGAACAAGAAACTGGCCATGAGTGGTATTGCTATGAAAACCCATGGTAATAGAGGGAAACTCGAAAATCCCCCCCCAGGTCGAAGCCGGATCCTTGAATATGGTGATGGCGGTGGTTGCGAACTGCCTGTTTTTATCCATCACCTGGAATGTCCACCTGGCTTCCTCCTCAATATTCTGATAAAATGTTTCGTTAACGAAGAATCCTGTGGAGTTTAACCCTGAATCAAGCACCACTTTCGTGGTTCCGTCGGGCATGATTTTTTTTACAACAAAGTTGGTAATGTTGGCATCTTTTGCCGAGGCCGTGATCCCAAACCTGAGTTTTCC
The DNA here is from genome assembly GCA_903926565.1 of uncultured Bacteroidales bacterium. Lineage (GTDB taxonomy): Bacteria > Bacteroidota > Bacteroidia > Bacteroidales > FEN-979 > CAIVAT01. The sequence goes on along the minus strand of CAIYJU010000029.1, from coordinate 2,147 downwards.
CCCAACTGCTACAATGGCTCCGGAGGCAGTGTAATCCGCGCCTGTTGATAAGCTGATTGAAGGAGGTGCCGGGTTTTCATCTTTGCTGCAGGAAACCGCTGATAATAATAAAAGGGCACTGCCCATGATCATGTAAATCCAGTTTTTTTTCATAGAACTTAGTTATCGATATGTTCGTTCATGCGTATCGGTATCATTTTTTTCTTATCATGAGATTCCAAATAAGATTGTTAACTATTTAGAAGCAAAAGGTTTCAGTTCTGCAGGAAGTTTATCGAAATTGGGATTTTTTTGCGGAATTACTGAAGGCTGGCCATCTTTTTCAAGGATATTAATTCCTTTGTCCTTTGCCAGCATGAATTGCAGGAAGGCCAGGGCCACCGGTTTGTTGGGTGCTGAATTCAACAGGGTTACCCCATAAATCATAGGTTCGCCTTTCATAATTACTTTTTGACCGGGCTCTTTGCCATTAATGGAGACCGCTGCAGTGTTGTACAAGTCGGTAAATCTGGGATCCTTCAGGTTTATCTCGGAGGGGAGAACCAGGTATTTCAATTTATGCTGGATGGCGACAGATTTATACAGAAAAATATAATCAACCGACCCCGACTCAAGAACAGCCAGGAGATCAACCTCTTTTGGCCGCATATAGTTTGCATCTTTGGCCATCAACCGGCTGGCAAGGCCGGATTGTTTATAAAATTTTTCGGCAAGTTGCATGGTCATAACCGACCGGTAGCCGCAGGGGTCTGAATTGGGATCGGCACGGCCATACGCTACATCTTTTTTCTGCAGGATGTCATGCCAGTTTTTGATATTTATCTTATTGGCATATCTTGATTTCTCCGTGTATACGATACACATCTCATTGGAGACGAATTTTATATTCCAATCCGAAAATTTCGGGATCAGCATATTGTCAATTACCTTGTAATCAGCGGAGGCTAAAATATCACATGGCTTGTTCAGGTCGGTGACTTTCCGGGCACTTTCAACGCTGCCGGCTGATTCCATCAAAATATTTACTTCAGGATGGGCCTTTTTAAAAGCAGCCCCAATCTCCTTCATGGGCACCGAAAGGCTTCCCGCGTGAAAAATGACCAGGTCGCCTGAAAGAGCCTTCTGTGGGTTTTGGGCGAAAGAAAAAATCAGGGAGAAAAATACCAGAGACAGTGTACTTAAAAGTTTTTTCATGATAATTCGGGACTACTGTTTATTTTTTTAATTCCTGGATAAACTGCTCAAAACCCTGCTGAATATGGGTATCAACCATGTTGTGAAAGGCTTCGAATGCCCTGACCAGGCGTTTACCCTCTTCAGTAAGCGCAGTGTGACCGCCTTCGCTGCCGCCACGTTGTTTTTCCAGCAGGGGAAACCCGAAAAACTTTTCGATTTTCATTAAATTCCCCCAGGTACGACGGTAGGTATACCCCAACTCATCACAAGCGGCCTTCATCGATCCTTTCTCCTCAATCAGTTTGAGCATTTTCCATTTTCCGTCGCCTAAAATGCCATTCTCTTGTCCATCAGACATCCATATCTTATAATGAAGATGTATCTCGGATAATTTACTGGTGAATTTTGAATCCATAAAAAGAGATTTAAGCAAAATTAATGAATTTAGCGACATGCACCGCCTGACCTTTCCGGAAATATTTTTAAAACCTGCCAATCTGGAGACAGGAACATTCATCTTATGATTAATCGCAATCACAACAGTTAACTTATAGAAACATCCGCTGATATGGTAATGACCCTTCCCCGGCTCTCCCCTTGAAGGCTACTCTTTATACACATCGCAGGACCTGTACTATTTGTCCGAAATTTTGAAATATGATTCTAAACAATTGTTATAAAATAAGTTACACAGAGAAACACGGAGGAAACACAGAGTGCCACAGAGGAAAAAGTTTTTCCTAAACAGTGTTATTGAAAAATAAGCATATTAGTGATCGGCATATTGCTTTATCCTTATATGTGAAAAACCTTTATTGGCATCAATCTCCGTGGCTCTTCTATGTTGCAAAACAAGAGAAAACTAAAAAGTATATTCTTTGATTTTGATTTTTACGAGCTTTTATCTTGATTTTAATTCAGTTATGATATTTTTTATATTTTTGACTTGTCAAAATAAACGGAAGCAGGCT
>CAIYJU010000028.1 GCA_903926565.1 uncultured Bacteroidales bacterium | reverse complement strand
TACCTGGTTGTATTTTCAAGCAATATCCTGTCGTCGGGATGGACCAATTTGAATCCCAGTTGCGGATCGGCGTAGTGATCGCCCGGTGTATAACCGGTAATAGCAGCTGCTGAAGGACTTACATAGTCGAATTTAAATGCAGGCTTTAGTAAAATACGGTAAACAAGCGTGGCAGAATTTTCGGCAAGCTGCCTGTATTTTACCTTGCTTTGTTGCAGGGCAATCTCTGTCTGCCGGTGTTCTGTGACGTCAACCATCGTAACAAGGCATTGACTCCCGCTTTCCGTTGCGATGCCGGAAAGATGGACAAACACGGGCTGATTGCCGGAAGTCTCCAGGGTTACTTCGCAGGATTCCTTACTGTTGCTTTTAAATATTTTTTTAAGAAAAAGATTAAAAACCGGTCTGCTATCCGGAGAAATAGAAAAGTCAAAGTAGCTGTTTCTTAAATGTGTACGATCTTTACCAAGCATGAGTGCACCTGAGAGATTCAGATCAACAATTTCGCCTTGATCTGAAATTGAAAAAAAACCGGAGGGGGCAAATTCGTATAACGTGGTATATTTTCCTGCAGCAATTTCTGCATGGTCCTTTGCAAGTTGTAGCTCCTCGTTCTGCAGTTCGAGTTCTATCTGGTGAACCTGCAACTCGTGAATGAGTTTGAAATTTTCGACTTCTGAAATTTGAAAATCGTGCTTGGATGATTTGTTTTTCAGCAACGCTTCGGCCTTTTTACGCAACGCTGCCGCTTCAGATTTATTTTTATTTTTCTCCATCCCAATTTATTGATTTTGAACAGCATAACGGGGCCTGTTTACAACAGGGTTGACCAGCTAAAAAAAAGGATCCCTGCATATAATCAGCTCACAGAGGCACCGCCATGCACCTGTATGTAACCGAAACAGCAACAGCAACAGACCCATCGGCCGCGCGCTATGGCTGTTTCTCCTCTTGTTTGAAAATTGGCGGTATGTTGTGAGATAAGTTTAATCAACGAAATATTTTACCTGTGATTTATTACGAGGTATGAATTCTCAAAGGTAATAATTTCATAATAACTATCTTTCCAGTTCTTTATGAAAATTAAAAGAGGGTGCCTGAAAGTTTTTTTTACCGTGAAGGTAAAAAGGCACCAAACACATAGTAATGGAGGGATGATGTTTGCCCTTACCTACCTGGCTGCGATCCTCCTCGCTGCCGGAATCGCTTTTTACCGCGGAATAAAACACGGCTATCCAAAGCGCACCTGGATGCTCATCCTGACCACAGGATTGATATTCTTCATCCTTGGTGAAAAACTTGCCGCATTTTCTTCAGACCAATGGGTAGAATTGTTTACAAGATTCCACCTTCCTGATGCAACCAGGATGACTATCCTTGGAGGGATCCTCGGACTTGCGACCGGCTTGATCCTGGCAAAAAAAACATTAAAATTCAACCAGCCGGTATTTGATCATTTTGCGCTGGCCTGGCCGTTCTTCGGTTTCTCAATGAATTTGTCAGGGCCCCGGAATCCAGCATCATCCTGACACAGGTTTTCTTTGGCACCAAACTGCTTCAATGGATAATCCTTGTGGTGATCATTTCCGGGGGATTTCTGCTGTATATCCGTGAAAAAAGAAAAAGTCAAATGACACCGGTGAATTATGTGACAGATATTTCGATTTCCCGTCAGTTAATGCTGATCCTGTTCCTGTGCATCATCGTAATCGCCGGCAGAAACTGGTTCTCATTGCTGGAATTATGGGAACCCTGGGCACCTATTCAGAGGGTTTATTGCTGATCTCCGGTCAATACCATCCTGGCAACTGCAATGAAATCGGACACTGGGAATCCGACACAAATGATATCGGTACCACCACGAGAACGTTTTACCAGGGTGGTGTCGATATAGGTTATAATAAATGGCAGGGAAAATAGAAGAGACTTAAAATTGTTTTAGCATTGGCTTTCCTGCTCTTTTTCCTTCCACATATAACTTGTTCAACATGTCTGTCGGAAGCGGCCTTGGCAAAACGGATGGCAGAAACGTAGAGCTCGGATTGTATGATAACGGCGCTTATTTAAAGTTTGCCTACCCGATTAAAAACATTGTGGTGGTTGAAGCACTTTACGGGAACAGTTTTTCATCAGGAGCGGATGCTGCCAGTTTGTTCTCCATCGGTGCCACCTACCGCATCTTCCCGGAGAAACAAAAATAGTGTCAGTATCCCGGAGGTTTCCGGAAAAGACACCCTGCTTCATGAATGGTCACTTCTTAACAAGTGCACCCCATTTCTGCAGGTAAGATTTACGGAAAGTATCATACCACTTTTCTTCGGGAACATATTCAGCAACGCTTTTCAGGGGATCGGCTCCGGGGCTTTTCCTGTAATCATTTGAAGCAAATTCCTCAGCCAGAAGCCTCTGTGTCCCATTGCATGAAACCGATGGCAAACCCTCATCATGAGCCAGTTTGAGATATTTCAGCGCATCTTCTGCCTTTCCTGATTCCAGGCAATAAACAACCGCTTTTTCAGAAAGGTAAGGATTGTTACGGTTGCGGATAAAATCATACGGATCCTCCATCATAATACCAAAACGGTTGAGTTTATACATCCGGAAAAGGCGTTGACTTTCATCAAGTTCAACAATGGCCTCCCTGTAATTGCCCGTCGCTATATGTATTCCGGCATCCCTGAACTTTTGCTGATAATCAGCAGGACGGGCATATTTTGAAATCGAATCTGACACCCCGATTTCCACAATGCCGCACCCAGGCATGGTTTGCAAGAATGTTTGGGCTTCCCGAAGGTATGCAAGGGCATTTATAAAGTTCAGCAGGGCAATGCTCCTGTCGGCCCTGATCAGCCTGAGGTCAACTGAATCACGCAGATTCCTGCATTGCTGCTCCATGATCTTCCTCTTAAAATGGTCCATGGCCGCTTCAAAATCCGGTTCATGCAACAAACCAAAATCATATCCCGCCCCTTTTGCCCGTTCAAGCGCCATTTGTGCCGAGTCAAACTGGTTTAGCCATATTTTTTTCTGGGATGCACTCAACTGGATGATAAGGTAATTCTTCATCGCCTGCCGGAAGCTTGAATCAAACTCCCTGCCGGGCACAACCTGGCAGTCTGCAGCCAGGGCTTTAGCCTCTTTATACCGAGTTACCGACAACGTAAACTGGCGTTTTTCGAGTGCGATGGCACCCTCCCTGGATATCCTGGTAATTTTGATACGCGCCATGACGGGCGCAAGGGAATCCAGCCGGATATCTGACTCCGGACGAACATTGGATTCTTTGCGCAAGGCAATTGCCTTATCATAATAGTAAAGGGCGGTATCAGCGTCCTTCCGTTTCAGGGCATCCTCCGAAAGCATGGTTGAAAGATTGCCCAATCCCGCCGCAGCAATAGATTTCTTGTCATCCAAAACGCTTTTAACCCGGGCAAGGTCACGCGCTGAGTAGGCATTCTCAAACTGCTGATAGCAATTCAGCGCTTCTGCGTATCTCTTCTCTTCCAGCAGTTGATCACAATCGGCATTCCTCATAAAAAAAAGTTCGGAAAAAACCGCCCGGTAGTTTGAGTCTGACCTGATATATCTGGAATATGTGACGGCATACTCGTCAGCCCTTGCGAGATATTTTTCAGCCATGTTAAACTTATGGTTCCTGATACAGGTTGATGCAATCCCAACATAAGAGTCGCAGATACCTTCTGCTGCCTTTGAGGTGATCTCCTCATCCGCTTTGAAGCCTTTCAAACCTGGGTTTCCGTCAATAAACCTCCCCCCGTTTTCCATCATCGAGAACGCCTCCGCATACTCATGCCTTATCATGAGTTCCTCAGCAACAGCCAGGTATGCTGCATAAATCTCTTTTGAAACATATGTGCCAATGGTATCCTGCCCTGAATCTGCGAACATTTTGGCGAGTAATGCTGGGATAACATTTTCTTCAGGCGGGAAGGCGACATTGTCAAAGAAATGGTCAAGACAGTCATGGTAGATGAGCCCCTGCTGCTGATCCATCAGGTATGAACGACGAACATAGGAAAACACCCGCGAAGTGAAATACCGGGCCAGCCGGTCAACATCATGGTCCCAGGGGATGGCGCCGGTCTTATGCAACTCATCCAGAAAAGTGTAGATAAGGGTTCGCGATTGTTTAAACAACCGGCTGTATTTTGCCATCAATCCTGACGGATCATAACCATGATGCAACAGTTTGCCGGGAAAATCACGACGATCTATCCGGTCGATCACCCTGCACAATTCGGATATCTTTAAAAAATTAACAGGTAATAATTCCTGATGTTCCAGGTGCAGCGATGAAGTAAACAGCTGCAGCGAGTCGAGCAAAGAAACCGAGGCATAATAATCATGGATAAGCCCGACCCTATTCTGAAATTCTTTCAGTGCCAGTGAATCATAATAAAAGACGATATCCCTCACCATCAGGGTGTCAGCAACAGTATCAAAAGGGGCAATGGGGATGGAATACAACAAACTGTCTTCTTGTTCAACAGGTATTGCGATCAACGCCTGTTCGGTATACCCGGAAGTGTCGGCCCGGTTTGCCCATTTGAGTTTCATATTAACAAGAGACGGGCGTAAAACACCGGCAACCGGAAAATGCCGGTAAAGGGTGTCACCACCCATGAATTGATTACGCAATGAAATATCAAGATGATTTTGCCCGCCATTCCCGGTAATCTTCAAGACCAGTTCACCGGAAACCAGTAAACGCACCTGCCATGGTTCACGCAGAACATCTTTGGCCATTTCTCTCAGAATCGCATTTCCATTAACAAATATTTTCTCGTCTGAAATTCGATAAGGAATATGGTAATCTACTCGCTGGAAGGTGCTGAAAATAAGCTGCTGGCCAAGCAGGTCGCCTGAATAAAGGAAGAGTGCAAATAAAATTACAATACTTTTTCTGAAAATCATTCCTGGAGATTATACAGTTGCGAAAGTAGACAATTTCGTCTTTTAAATCAGGCTGGCACCCTGATTGAGGCTTCAACGAGCTCTTCAACCGATACTTTCCGGCTGATGTGGCCGAAAAGTGTTTCAACATTTTCTGACCTGAGCATGTCCCGAACCTCTGCATGGGCCTCTGCGATCATGAACGATATGCCCAGCGCCTGTAAATCCAGGTAAAGACGTTTTAACATCGCTGCTCCGGCTCGGTCAACAAATGGCGAGGTACTCAGATCACAGATCACTGTTTTTACCGAGAAATCAGACCCCTGGATTTTGGACCACACGACATTCCGGATATTGTCGACATTAAAATAGAGCATGGATGATTCTACCCTGAACAGGATAACTCCCGGAATGACCTCATTGTCAGGATGACGGCTGAAATCGGAGTACCGCTGCGTACCGGGAATTCTGCCAAGAAATGCAACATGGGGCAATGTAATTGTTTTAATAAGCATGATCAGGGAGGTTACAGCAGCAATCAATACCCCTTTCAGGATTCCAAATACCAGTACACCAATCACAGCAACCATGGCAATGGCAAAATCGGCGCGATGCATCTTCCATAAGTGGATGAACTCCTTAACGTCAACAAGCCCCCTGATGGCTACAAGCACTATGCCTGCAAGGATCACATTGGGTAAATTCCTGAGCATCCCTGTTAAAAATAAAAGGCACAAAGCAATGACTGCAGAGGCAAAAACAAGGGAAAAAGGTGTTTTTGCACCTGCATTATCGTTCACCGCCGATTGGGATAACCCGCCACTCACCGGATACCCTTGTCCGAGCGCTGTTGCAAGGTTTGCCGCTCCCAGGGCAAGCAGTTCCTGCCGGGGATTGATCTCAAAGCCGTTTTTTTGCGCGAGGGTTTTACCGGCAGATACACTTTCAATATATGCCAGCAGAAAACAGGCAAACGCCAGTGGCACTAAACCATCCACATCGCTGATGCGCAGGTTGGGCAGCCGGAAGTGAGGCAACCCCGAAGGGAGTATTCCTACCGTGCTGATTCCTGATTCACCAAGCGATGTCACGGACATCAATATGATGGAAAGCGCCACTACAATGATCGCCACCGGACGTCCGGGAAAAAATTTTTCACTGGCAAGAATCAATACCATGGCTGAAACACCAAAAAGAAAGACTGCCGGGTTTGTTTGCGGAAGTTGGGTAACGATGGTGATCAGCCGTTCAAAAAAACCATCTCCCCCACCCGCAACGCCAAACAACTTTGGCAGCTGGGTTAACCCGATGGCAAGGGCAGCTCCTGCTTTAAATCCAAGTAAAACGGTCTCACTGATAAAATTGATGATGCCGCTTAACCGCAAAAGATAAGACAGGAGGCTCATCCCGGCAACTATAATGGCCGTCAGAGATGCCAGTTCTGCCCATCGCTGAGGATCACCCTGTGCCATGCCAGCAATGGTTGTTCCGATGAGTAACGAGATGGCTGAGGTGGGACCAACGGCCAGTTGCCGGCTGCTCCCGAGCAGGGCGTAAAAAAGGCCGCCCAAAAGATATCCGTACACCCCGTATTGAGGTGGCAAGCCGGCCAGCATCGCATATGCCAGCGAAACGGGTATCGCGTAAGCGGCAAGGGTTATTCCGGCAACTGCATCACTGCCGGCAATTTTCAGCGTATAGCCCGGGAGCCATGTTAATGCCGGGATAAATCTTTTCCACATCAGGGCTGACCGAATTAAAACAAGATCAGGATCACTCTTCCGAAAGCAATTCCTGTTTGACTTTTTCCAGCTCGGCAATTTTCTCCCTGCTCACTTTGGGATATGCAAGGTCCATCGAATTCATGGCATTAATCACCGCTGAGGCAACCACGATCCGGGCATACGGCTTATCATCGGCGGGAACCACATACCAGGGTGACTCCTCCGTAGAGGTATTGATAATCATATCTTCATAAGCGTTCATGTATTCCTTCCAGAATCCCCGCTCCTTGAAATCGGAGGCACTGAATTTCCAATTCTTGTCGGGGTTTTCAATTCTTTCCAGAAATCTTTTTTTCTGCTCCTTCTTTGATACATTAAGGAAGAACTTTATTACAATGGTCCCGTTGCGCTGGAGATATTTTTCGAAATTGCGGATGTCCTTAAACCGCTCGTCCCATATTTTTTTTGTAATTAATTTTTCAGGCATCTTTTGCGCTCGTAAAATCTGTTCATGAACACGCACAACCAAAACCTCTTCATAATACGACCGGTTAAATATCCCGATCCTGCCGCGTTCAGGCAACTGCTTCTGGCAACGCCACATAAAATCATGGTCAAGGTCTTCGGCAGTGGGGGATTTAAATGAGGAGACCTGGCAGCCCTGGGGATTGAGCCCCGACATGACGTGTTTGATGGCACCGTCCTTACCGGCTGCATCCATCGCCTGGAAGATGATAAGCAGAGACCACTTGTCCTGCGCGTACATGATGTCCTGCATTGCAGCCAGTGCCTGAACCCCCAATTGCAACACCTCCTTCACCGCCGGCTTCTCCTCCTTCTTTAATTTTGGAAAGTCATCAGCATTAAAATCCTTTAACCGAAAACCTTTTCCTTCGCCAACACAGTAGCGTTTGGAGAACTTCTTCGCCCGTTCTACGAGTTCTTCCCTGCTCAGATTACTTATTTCGCTGAGAGATCTTTTTTCCTGTACCATGAGTAAGAAATTTAAAAGTGGACTGTTTGTGTCTTACAAATTTAATAAACTTTGACATCCGTCAGAAAATCTTTATAATTTTATTGCTTCTTGCGGAAAAGAGAAAAACGAACAGGAAAAATCGCAAAAACCATGCTAAATGACTAAAACAACACCAACAGGGTTAACAAACTACCTCCTTACAAATACGTTGGCCAACAAATTGCTTTTTACAACGGTAATACTGGCAATTTTTTTTGTTCCGTTAATCCCGGTGAAATTCCATTCTGCTGCATACAACATCGTGTTCACATCAATTCTGATTTTCGGAACACAGCTCATCTCCACGAAGAGAATGTTGTCACTTCTTTATGTTCTTGTTGCAATATCAATGGTTTGGATCGCAGACGCGCTGGCCCTTGATGGTGTGAAAGCCATCTCGAAATGGATCAATGTTCTTTTGTTCATGTTTATTGTCTATGACCTTGTCAAACAGGTAAGCATGGCAAGGGAGATATCCCTGAAGGTCATTCTGGAGGCAGTCAATGCTTATCTTATGATCGGACTTGCATTTTCTCTCATGGTGGCCCTGACCATGTATTTTAATCATGGCTCCTACAATCTGAACAATCTGAATTACCTCACTGATCAGCATGAAAGTCCTCTTCAGCACTGTGTTTATTATGCTTTTATCACCATGACAACCACCGGATATGGAGATATTGTCCCGATTGCACCGTTATCCCGTTCGCTTGCCATTTTCATCAGTGTGACCGGGCAGCTTTATGTTGCGATCGTAATCGCATTGCTGATCGGGAAATATATAAGCCAGCAAGGGCATACAGGCAACACGGAAAAATAACGGATATCAGTTTTTTTTTCCGGATAATGGTTAAAAATAAAGAAAAATTTTACATTTGTGAAAAAATAATCAGATCCTTAAAAAACACATTTATGAACCGATTGTACTTTTCAAAAGTTTTGCTGGCGGTAGTCTTGTTCGTCACGATTACGATCTTCACAATATCCTGTAAACCAAAAGAAAAACAAGAAGGAGCACCTCCATCATTCAAAGTAATGGAGTTGAAGGGAACAAAGGTTCCTGTGTACCTCCAGATGGTTGGTCAGGCAGTCGGAATTCCGACTGTCGATATCCGGGCACGTGTTGCCGGATACCTGAAGGCATGGTCATTCCAGGAAGGGTCGATCGTACAGAAAGGACAGGCACTGTTCACCATTGAACAGGATGAGTATATCAACAATGTGAAAGCCTCAGAGGCGGATCTCGATAACAGAATCGCTGCCTGGGAAAAGGCCAAACTGGATGTTGCCAGGCTGAAGCCATTGCTTACAACCAATGCCATCAGTCAAAACGATTATGATAAAGCAGTCACAACTGAACAGGAGGACAGGGCACTCGTGGCCAGTTCGAGAGCAAACCTTGCACAGTCTAAGCTGAACCTTTCATACACCACCATGCCATCGCCGATCACCGGCTATATCGGCGCCTGCAGCGTACGCCCGGGGAACCTGGTTGGAAAGGGCGAAAGCACACTGCTCTCAACAGTTTCAGCTGTAGACCCCATTTACATTGATTTCCAGATGAATGAAAATGAATATCTTAAAATCATGCGTTACATGGAGTCCCACAAGTCGGAATTAAAAGACCGGGCAGATTTGTTCAAAGTATTCCTGAGTTTATCAGATAATCAGCCTTATGACCATGTTGGAAAAATAGATTTTATTGACCGGTCGATCAATTCGCAAACAGGAACCATCGCACTAAGGGCTGTTTTTGCCAATCCCGACGGACTCATCAAGCCGGGGAACTTTGCAAATGTCAACCTGGTCCTGTTCGAACAGGAAAACGGAATCGTTATTCCCCAGGGCGCTACCACCCAGATCCAGGGTAAAAATTTCACGTTTGTCGTAAACAATGAGAACCTGGTGCATCGGGTACCTGTAATGCTCGGAAGAGGAATTGGGAATAAGTTCATTGTCAATGGCGGATTAAACGTCGGTGACAGGATCATGCTGGAGGGATTTCAGAAGTTCCAGGAAGGGATGAAAATATCACCTGTCATGGTACCTGACACCTTAACTGTTCCTCTTACACCAGAGACCATTAAATAAGATAATTTTAAAAGTTAAGGTCACCCGAAACTCATCTGAAATAATTCGAAAAATATGCTTCAATCCTTTATAACCCGTCCAATTCTTTCGTCGGTTATTGCAATCATGATTACGATGGTTGGTGTGCTTAGCATGCTTACACTGCCGATCTCCCAGTATCCCGACGTGGTGCCGCCAACCATCCAGGTTACCGCTGTATATCCTGGTGCCAATGCAGAGGATGTTCAAAAAACAGTTGCTGTACCACTCGAAGAGCAGATCAACGGGGTTGACGACATGACCTACATGACCTCCCAGTGCGCAAATGACGGGTCCTGCAACATCACTGTCTATTTTAAAGTTGGTACAGATCCCGACATGGCCACGGTTAACGTACAAAACCGTACGCAACGCGCCATGAATGTACTGCCGGCCGAAGTCGTGCAGGGAGGGGTGATTGTCATGAAGAAATCACCCAGCATCCTGGTCCTGTATGCGTTGGTTTCATCCGACACAGCCTACGACACAAAATTCTTATCTAATTACCTGAATATAAACGTGGTAAACGTATTAAAGAGAATCAATGGCGTAGGTGATGTCAACATGTTTGGAGGTGATGACTACGCCATGCGCATCTGGCTTAATCCCGGGCGGATGGCGGGGCTCTCTGTTTCGGTTCAGGATGTACAGGCCGCCATCAAGGATCAGAATGTGCAGGCTGCCGCCGGGATGATCGGAAAATCACCTGCAGCACAAGGACAGGAGATGTCATTCATGCTGAGGGTACAAGGCCGTTTGGCAGATGAAAAGGAATTCGGCAATATAATTGTAAAAGCAAACCAGGACGGCTCTGTCGTCAGGATGAATGAGATTGCCAGGATTGAACTTGGTCTGAAGACGTATGATGCATACGGACGATTTAACGGAAAACCTGCTCCTGTCATCGCGGTGTACCAGTCACCGGGTTCAAACGCAGTGAATGTCCGTGACGAGTGTGATGCAACCATGGAGCAGATGGCCAAGGAGTTCCCGACCGGTATCAAATTTGAAAAGGGTCTTGATACTGTTGAATTCGTAACAGCATCCATCGAAGAGGTTCTTATTACACTCTTTGAAGCCTTTGTCCTGGTTTTCATCGTCGTATTCATCTTCCTCCAGGACTGGCGAGCCACACTCATCCCTGCGATAACAGTGCCCGTATCGCTCATCGGGGCGCTTGCAGCATTCAGCTTTCTTGGATTTTCGATCAACATGTTAACCCTGTTTGCACTCGTTCTTGCTATCGGTATTGTTGTCGATGATGCCATTGTCGTGCTGGAGGCGGTGCAGGAGAAAATCGACGCGGAAGGCCTCACCCCGCTTGAGGCGACCAAACACACCATGAATGAAATTACCGGGGCCATCCTGACCATCACCATGGTACTTTGTGCCGTATTTGTACCAGTGTCATTCCTGGGAGGTACGGTTGGCGTCATGTATAAGCAATTTGCACTCACCCTTATCTCCTCCATCCTGATCTCTGCGTTGCTGGCGCTTACGCTCACCCCTCCGTTATGTGTGATCCTTCTTAAAAAGAAACAAGATAAAAAGGGATTACTCGGGAAATTTTTCCGCTGGTTCGACAAAGGGTTTAACAAGACCACGAATGGCTATGTTAAACTTGTAGAGAATTTCACACACCACCTCTCCCGCCCGATCATGTTCCTGGCAGTTATATGTGTTCTATGCGTTGTTGTCATGAAATTCCTGCCTTCCGGCTTCCTTCCTTCTGAAGACCAGGGATATTTCTTTATTAACATCAATACCCCAAAAGCCTATTCTCTTCAGAAAACCGATGAGGTAACACGCCAGGTTGAAGCCTTGCTTGCCAAACTTGACGGTGTTGAATCCTATTCCATGATCCCGGGTTACTCCATTTTAGATAACTCTGTAAGTACCACCAACGGGATGTGCTTTGTCAAACTGAAATCCTGGAAAGAGAGGGGAACAAAGGAGCTGCATGCGGAGATGCTCATCAAGAAAATCCAGGCTGAGATGAGTAAATTACCGGGAGGTGTCTGCATGGCTTTCAATGCACCCGCAATTTCCGGGTTAGGAAAAACGGGAGGGCTCGAGTTGCAGCTGGAGGACAAAACCGGCGCAGGCCTTGATAAAACGGCTGCGGTGGTAGCAGGTTTTTACCAGGAACTTGCCAAGCGAAAAGAGGTGGCGGGTATTTTCACACCCTTCAGGAACGACATTCCCCAATACCGGCTCACTGTTGACAAAGAGAAAGCAAAAACCATGGAGGTACCTGTTAACACAATTTACCAGACCCTCCAGTCCCTTTTTGGCAGCTATTATGTGAATGATTTCAATAAATTTGGAAAATCTTACCGGGTAATCATCCAGGCCGATGCGCAGTATCGGGCAAATAAAGAGGACATAAGCAAGGTTTATGTACGGAGTAACGCCGGAAAGATGGTTCCGCTCGGCACCCTGGTTCAGGTTACGCCCACACAGGGTCCGGACATCGTTAAACGATTCAACCTTTACAGTTCGGCCGACTTCACCATTGGCATACCTCCGGGTTCCTCCACGGGACTTGGGATTACAGCAGTGCAGGAGGTGGCAGCAAAGACGCTTCCCTATGGCTATGGATACGAGTATTCAGGGATGACAAGGGAAGAGATCATCTCCGGAGGTCAGGCACCCTATATCTTTACCCTGTGTTTTATTTTCGTTTACTTCCTGCTGGCAGCAAAATATGAGAGCTGGCTCCTGCCCATCCCCGTGTTGCTTGCCATCCCGTTCGGGGTTTTTGGCGCCTTCGGGTTACAGTGGGCGCGAGGGTTGCAGAACAACATCTATGCACAGATCGGCTTGATCATGCTCATCGGTCTGGTGGCCAAAAATGCCATCCTGATCGTGGAATTCGCCAAGCAGAAGTACGATGGCGGACAGCCGCTGATTGAGGCTGCCATCGAAGGGGCTAAACTCCGCTTCCGGCCAATTCTCATGACCTCATTTGCATTTATTCTGGGTGTTGTGCCACTGATGACCGCTGCCGGAGCCGGCGCGGCCAGCAGGCATGCACTCGGCACCTCTGTTTTTGGCGGGATGCTTGTTGCCACGATCTGCGGAGTTCTTGTAACACCATCTCTTTATGTTGCTTTTCAAAAGTTGGAAAACAGGCTAAAGAAGAAAGAGACCGAAATAGCGAAAAAATCCTGACCCGGAAATCATACAATTCAATCTTAAATCGTAAATCGTCCAATCGTAAATTCTTATGATTCACAAATATCTCAGAATTTCAATATTTTTAGCCATTCCGGTGTTGTTTTTATCCCTGTCCGGTTGTAAAGTCGGGCCCAAATACGTGCGTCCAACGGTAAAGGCAGACAGCCTGTTCCGGTTCGCTAAAAGTGGCGACACACTAAGCATGGCCAACATTGAATGGATCAGATTATTCAAGGACACTGTCTTGCAGAGGTTGATCCAGACCGGGTTGAAAAACAACTACGACATCCGGATTGCGTACGCGCGCATTGAAGAAGCCAGTGCGGCTTTCAAACAGGCCCGGGGTCAGCAATGGCCGCAATTTTCCGCACAAGTTGGAGGAGGGTGGCAGCAACAGGCTCTTCCGGGAGGAACTATTGCTGAGTACAGCACACTTTCTGCTGTTGGACAGGTGAGTTGGGAAATTGACCTTTGGGGAAAACTGCGACGCTCAAAAGAGGCTGCAAGAGCTAACCTGTTTGCACAGGTTGCGTATCAGCAGGCGGTGCGCATTACCCTGATCAATGAAATCACCACCAACTATTTCAACCTCCTCGAGTTTGACAACGAATTACGGATTACACGGGAAAATATTATCATCAGGCAGAAGTCGCTTGAGCTGGTGCGCAACAAGATGATTGCGGGAACAGCCTCCGGACTGGTTGTTGCCCAGGCAGAAGCCCAATTGGCCCAGGCAATGACGCAGGTTCCACAGCTGGAGATGATGACCGGTGAGAGCGAAAATTACCTGAGTATCCTGCTTGGAGAGGCACCCCAGGCGATCAACCGCGGAAATCCCATGCTCGATCAGATCAACACCCCTACGGTTCAAACTCCGGGAGTTCCGGGTCAACTTATTTTTCGCAGACCAGACATTATCCAGGCTGAACAGACGCTGGTTGCTGCAAATGCCAATATCGGAGTGGCCCGTGCAATGATGTTACCTTCACTTGGTGTTTCCGGCAGTATTGGTGCTGCCTTCAATCCGACGAACCTGGTTTACAGCGCTCTCGGGAATTTGGTTGCGCCCATTTTCGGGGGTGGTCAGCTTCGCCAGGGTGTAAAAAAAGCCGAAGCTCAGAAGGTACAGATGCTATACTCCTACCAATTATCAGTGATCACAGCACTGAAAGAGGTTTCCAATGCCTTGCTGGAATACCAGAAACAGGGTGAAATAGTGCAAAGCCAGCAGGCTACCGTGAATGCCGCACAAACAGCATTCGACCTCTCAAACCAGCTTTATGTTGCCGGGTATGCAAGTTATCTCGATGTCATAAATGCCCAGCAGTTGTTATTTTCAGCTCAAATAGCGCTCTCCAATGCACAAAGTAATGAACTGACCGCTGTGGTAAACTTGTACAGTTCGCTTGGCGGCGGGTGGAGATAGCTATTGAATATCATATAATTAAAAAATATTAATCAACTGTAACGCACAGTTCCTAATTAATTATTATTGCTTACTTTTACCCCATGAAAGCAATAATGATCAAATTTGTATTGGCCATTGGACTCATAACGATCTACCTTTCAGCACGGTCACAATGTGAAATCCTGCACCGCATATACCCTGACGGATCGATGATTTACTACATTGAACCTGTAAATTTCTACTGGACAAGTTCCAAAGACCTGAAAGGCGGTATCGAAACAGACAACGAAAATTTCTACCTGGAATTGCAGCCATCCCCCTTCCCTGAAAGACCGGACGGTAAAAAACTAAAAGATGATCTTGAGCTGAAACTGGCCAATGACAGGGTGTATCACCTGGAACATTACGACACCCGTTATCTTGATCATGACACAGTGATGCAACTGGTATATTTGATTGACAAAAAGAAACTGGCTGAATTTTTAGCATTTGAAGCAGTTTCAGTCAAAATTAACATGGGGGGCAAGGAAGGATTCCGCTCCTATTTTTTCAAGCTGCACAAAACTGCCATAAAGGAACAGTTAACCTGCTTGTTAAACGAACATAAAAAGAAAAAGTGATCATTCGTCCGGGACCGGTGCTGTCGGGCGGCCTTTAAACAATTTTCCTATTTTACTAACCAGGTTATTTACAGTGAATGTCACAGAGAGGGCATTGTCAACCTCATTGCCCTTATCCCGGGGGATAAAAACATTACAATATAATACCTCAAGTTGCAGGTCGTCGGTAAAAAGGTAGCCACCGCCAATGGAAAAGAGGTTGCGATCAAAATAGTGAAGCCCGGTTTCCTTTGAAACCGACCTGAACACGATCTCCTCTGAGGCCAGGGCATAGACGACTCCCCCCCTGAGGACATGACTGTTTAGCGGAATCCTGAATTTCAACTTTTGCCGGTACCGGTAAATATCCTCAAAAACACCATCTTCGTTTTGTACGAATCGAACCTCAACACGCATGTCTGTGTTTAGTGTATAGGTTGTTTTGTGAAAATAGTACGTTCCCTGGAGGGCATACCGCCATTCAGTAGCCTGAAACTGACCAATATCAGGTACTTCATGGTTGTAGAAATACCCCAGGAATGACGAAAATTTCCATCGGGCAGAATGGAAATAGTGTACCCATACCACTGCGTTTCTCTGTGTATTGGTTTTCAGAATGCTGCTCTCAACAGGCGTATTGCTGTAGGAAGCCGACAGGTCAATTTCACCCGCCCACTTGTCGTTTATTGCACGAACAAGATCAACTTCATTCCATATCTGCGAATATGTTGTTTTCTGAGCATGAAGAATGGCTGGAAATGCAAGGATGAGCAAAAATAATCTTAACGACTGTTGAGTGGACAGTTTAGAATTCATCGAGTCAGTCTTCAGCTCCTTTATTCAACAAATTTAAGGAAAAACCAGCTTCATGCCTATTTGTTTGCAAAGTAATACCGCCAGTCAAAATAGGCCCGGATTCCCAGAAACCAGATGGTTTTCAGTTTAGCGGCCGGGGCATCCACCGGGTCGAGCATTTCAACTTTACCTGGGATATCGAAACCGAAATTGAACTGCAGTGCAAGACTGGTACTTTGATTCAGGGAGAAATTTCGGAACGGGCGGTATTCCAGGAAAGGAAATTCTACCTGTGTAGATCGCAACGAAATCAGCGAGGCTGCCCCATCGCCACGGCTTGGATCCGGAATTACCATGGGATGAGGCCCCCTGTCCTGCCGAAGCCACCATTTTACTAAAACTCTCTTTTGACGCCAGGTACACAACAGGCCCTGCAAATATAAGATCACCGGGTATGACGAAATATGGCATCCTGAGGCGGAAATAAAATGCATCCCGGCTTGGGATTACCGGCATGACGGAACCATAGGGTGATTTTTCGGGGTTATAATTAATTTTCATGGTGGAAGGCCCGTCAATCCTGTACCCAAGGTCGAGAAACACCAGCCCGTCACCCGATTCATTCAATACACCCTCCATCCCTAAACCGACATGCAAAGCCACTTCCAGGCCGGGAACTGTCCCAATTGTCTGCGGGTTCTTCTCAAATCCGCCACTTAATATATTGAGTCTTACAGCAGGCGCAAATCCGACAAAAGCTCCGAGTTCTGAACGAAACCGGGGAATTTCCCCATCACCTGTGCCAGGCTCTGCATGACGGTCTGAGCTGCCCGTTCAGCATCCTCCGGGCGCATCCAGGCATCCCCTTTAATTACAAGACGGTCTCCATTCCATGTCGAAACCTCCAACCCATGCTCATCGTAGTAATCGTGGGTTCCTTTGCGGAGGGATGCGTTGCCCCAGACACCTGCCACATGCCCTGATGCAAATGCGTCCTCGAGGAAGTGGATGGCAAATGCTTCATCAGCCAAAGCTGATAAAGCCGTTGCACGACGGGCGGAGTCCATGACACACCCAATGATTTCTTTAGACACAGTAACAAACTTTATGACATTTCTTTCGTGGAACTTTATAAACCTTCTTTTTTCTTCGTGAAATAACAAATACCTCCTTTCCTTAGATAACAATTACTTTGGCCATATCAGTAATTTGTCTATTCCTGCACAATGCAATATGTTGCTTTATTCTCCTTTGGTTCTCCGGTTAATCTTATAAAAAGATATTTATAAAGAGTAGCCCTTCAAGGGGAAAGCCGGGAAGGGGTCCTTGAGAACATATAATCCGGTATTTAATTTCTACTGGTACAATTGCGCCTAATCAAAAAATTAATGCAAAGAACATAAAAAGCAAAATGAGTCATTGCACTGAAAAATTCTATCAACTGATGAATAATTTTGCACACCTGCCGTGATTTATTTGTAAATTTATGCATGAATTCGCTTATGGGCCTAAATCACAATATCATGAAAAACAGCACATTATTATTACTACTCCTGTTAATTAGCCTCCTGAGCCATCCGGTTTTTGCTCAAAATGAAGGACAAACAGCGAAGGATTCAACCCTGTTGGGGTTGCCGGGAGATGGCCTCGACCTGTATGCAGTATTGGATCTTTTTCAAAAGTCGAAGACCATTGAAGATTTTGAAAAATCATTAAACACTGAAAAAACCGGGATCAATAACCTTGATCTCGATCTGGACAATAAAGTTGATTTCATTAAGGTTCTGACAAAGAAAGATGGAGACAACTTCACCTTTATCCTCCAGGTTGATGTGAGTAAAACTGAAAAACAGGATATTGCTGTTATTTTAGTTTCAAAAGACAAGGACAAAAAAGTCACGATTCAAATTGTCGGTGACAAGGATCTATACGGAAAGGACTATATTGTTGAGCCCAAAGCAAAGGCAACTCCTGCAGTCACTGCAAACCCAGGCTATACGGGTTCGGACCCGGTCACAGTGAGTGTCCCTGCATCTACAACCACGGTGATTATTGAATCAGCACCGATCGTACAGTATGTTTATTCACCTGTGTACGTGCCCTATGTTCCTCCCTATTATTACGGATTCTCTCCCCCCTATTTTGCGGCTTTCACTGTGATGGCAGTCGGGGTATATCGCCATAGTTGTTATGGCTACCATGGTGGTTATGGTTACCATGGGAATACAACTGTCATTCATAACACCAATAACTATAACAATTACAATAATTCCAGAAACACTTCGAATACCGTGAACCGTAATAATGCCAATGGCAATTATAACCGTAATTCGGGCGGGGCTTCAGCCTCGACACGTCCATCAGGTGGATCTGCAACACGTCCATCTGCGGGCACCTCCCCTTCTACGCGTCCGGCCGGCGGGGCATCAGCCTCTACACGTGAATCGGGGGGAAGTTCAGCCGGTTCCCGGGATTTAAATTCACGTAATTCTGGTGGCGCTTCGCCATCAACACGTCAATCCGGTCAATCCCCGTCAAACCGGCAATCAAATCAGTCGGTATCAAAACGGCAATCCAGTCCGTCAACATCAAATTACAGCGGTGGAAGTCGCAATGGTGGCGGTCGCAGCAGTGCAGGTTACAGCGGTGGTGGCGGCAATCGCAATGGTGGAGGAGGTGCCAGCCGAGGTGGTGGTGGTGGCAGCCGGGGTGGTGGCGGCGGCGGCCGGGGCGGTGGTGGAAGACGGTAAACCTTTCTCTGCCAGTCTATTCAACCGGCATATCAGAGACACTCATATCTCTCAGGCAAACATACTTCCCGTCTCTCTTCACAAACAGACTCATGTAATTTCCTGTATTGATCAGGTTATTAATTGAATCAAACACTTTGTAATAACCAATTTCAACTACCTGATTCCCTTCATTCGAAGGATATACTTCATTGGTTGTAAAAGCGATTTTATAGGATTTGGAAAAGTTAACTATATCCTCCTTCAAAAAATTCACAATTGCTTCTTTCCCCACCAATGGCGCCATATTTTGCCTGAAAGTTGTCGCATCATCTGCATAATACCCGATGGATTTTGCTTCCCGTGCATTATAAGTGGCGGCAAATTCATCCTCCCTGGCCTGGATATCTTTTTTGAGTTGTTCAAGGTCAACCACAACGGCAACTGGTGCTTCTTTCATCGTACTGCAGGCAATCAGGAATGACATTGCACATAGTAAAAAGGCGATTTGAATAGTCTTGTCT
>CAIYJU010000027.1 GCA_903926565.1 uncultured Bacteroidales bacterium | reverse complement strand
GCACTGTTTTTTATAGGGCCTACCGAATCCGGCAAATCTAAAATTGCAGAAAGTATCAGGGCGCCATTCATGTATGGCGCACCTCTGTTCAACCTGAACTCTGGTACAGATGCTGCATTTTTCACCAGCCTTGAACGTTTTCGCGATATCCCGGTGATATTCGACGAGTATAACGATGCCCAGATTTCTGATGTAAAGTTCCAGGGGTTAAAGGCTGCTGTGTATGACAATGAAGGGAAGCAGAAGCGCAAGGATGCTACCAGCAAGGATATCGATGTGTCGAAAATAAACGGCTGCCCTCTTTTGTTGGGTCAGGAAGGACCAGAGCGTGACGATGGCGCCCTGGGCAACCGGGTAGTTCAAAAGCATGTTCCGAAAAAAGATGATTGG
This sequence comes from uncultured Bacteroidales bacterium, assembly GCA_903926565.1. Classification (GTDB taxonomy): domain Bacteria; phylum Bacteroidota; class Bacteroidia; order Bacteroidales; family FEN-979; genus CAIVAT01. The sequence goes on along the minus strand of CAIYJU010000027.1, from coordinate 1,363 downwards.
ACCAATGAAGAAGTTGTCAATTATAAAGACCTCAAAGACCGCGAGCGTGACGGGCTGAGCAATATCGCAATGGAGATCATAAAACGTCGCCCGGTCGTGCAGAAGCACTTTGCCGCTTATATGCGTGATGCCCAGAAGCAGGTAAAGAGCGATATTAAAAAGGAAGGCGGCACTTATCAAACGCGTATTATCAATACCGTGAGTTTGTTTATTGCCATGGCCAAAATGTGGACTGACCATGTAAAGGAGCTTCCGCTACCGTTCAGCTATGATGAGTTTTATGAAGATGCCAAACGGCAGATCATCCGCCAAAGCGAAGAGCTGAGTACCAGCAACCGGTTATCGGTATTCTTTGATACGATCAGTATGTTGTATGCGCAGGGACAAATCATTAGCGGAAGGGAGTTTGACATCTCCACTGAGTCCAGTGTGACAATTATCAGATCAAAAACGGAAAAGGAAACTATCCCCATGGATGGCGGTCCAGGGCCTGTGTTATTCCTGATTGTTAACGATGTGATTCAAATTTACCAGAAAATGCACCCTGGAGAGAGTTTAAAAATTAATGCCCTGCGGATGTACTTAAAAGATCATCCGGCCTATATTGGCCAGGTAAACAGCCATCGTTTTCTATACCAGGTTGAATCCTGGAGAACTGATCCGTCGAGCGGGATCAATCAGCGCATTATTGAAAAAGCCGAGCGTAACACAAGTTGTATTGCCCTTAAATATAAAATCATTGAGGCGATGGGAATCGACCTTGAAAGGTTTAAAACACCTGATCCGGTTCCAGCGGAAAAAGCCGAACCTGCTATTTTGGCAGAACCGGAAAATGAGCAAACAGAGATGCCTTTCTGAAAAAACACATGGCAATTCCTGACGACAGAGTTGCGCCCAACCGCCCAACCGCCCAACAAACATGATAACAAAATATTATAATCTTATATATCAGTATTTTATGTTTTATACTTATCGTTTGAATGATATTTTTTTGTTGGGACTTGTTGGGATTGGTTGGGATCATATTCAAATTTTTCATGGCTCTGTTGGGACGGGAAAATCAGCCCAACGCTCCATGGCAGGCACAAGTAAAACAACTGTATTTCATTATCAATGTTTTAACACTTTTTAAATGCCTTTGTTGGGCGGTTGGGCGGTTGGGCACGTATATGACCCCTTACCCAAACTAAGAAAAAAAAATGAAAATTGATAGCAACGGATGGGAGTATCATGACAAATTGCCGGCAGGGTTCCGCCTGGCAACACTGGATGATTTTACAGACAATGGCAAACGTAAATTGGGGATGCAGTTTTTGATTAAATGGTGCATAAAGGAAGATTATTATCAGATATGCACCGTCAG
>CAIYJU010000026.1 GCA_903926565.1 uncultured Bacteroidales bacterium | reverse complement strand
TCCGGTCATGTCGAATACGGTGACCATGGCAGTTTTTGACAATCTCCTTCCAGGCTCCATCAGCGCCGACCAGACAATCTGTTCGGGCATCATACCGGCACAGTTAAACGGGATCGCTCCTTCAAACGGAACGAGCCCTGTCTACCAGTGGCAGAGTTCGCTGAATAACATAACCTTCAGCAATATCAGCGGAGCCACAATGCTTAATTACCAGCCCGGAGCGCTGACATCGACTACTTACTACAAACAGATGCAGGATGCTTCCGGAACCTGTGGCGGCCCATTGGCGACCAACACGGTTACCATCACGGTCAACCCGAATCTGCCGGTTGCTGTTGCGGTTAATCCTTCTGCCAACCCGGTATGTTCAGGTGCCACTGTGACCTTCACTGCAACGCCGGTCAATGGCGGAGCAACGCCTGTTTACCAGTGGTTTGTGAACGGAGTTCCATCAGGAACCAACAGCACCACTTATTCTTATACACCCGCCAGCAATGATGTTGTAACCTGTCAGCTGACTTCAAGTGAAACATGTACCACGGGCAACCCTGCCATGTCGAACACCGTTACCATGACAGTGCTTCCGAATCTACCGGTAGCAGTTGCCATTACACCTTCAGCCAACCCGAGTTGCAACGGAACTTCTGTAACCTTCACGGCATCACCGGTCAATGGCGGAACCACCCCTGCATACCAATGGTATGTGAATGGTGTAGCATCCGGAACCAACAGTGCGACCTATGCTTATACTCCGGCCAATAATGACGTTGTTACCTGTCAGTTGACTTCGAGTGAGCCATGTACACTGGGCAACCCGGTCATGTCGAATACGGTGACCATGACAGTTATTGACAATCTCCTTGCAGGTTCTATCAGCGCCGACCAGACGATCTGTTCAGGCCTCGTGCCATCACAATTAAATGGTATCGCTCCGTCAAACGGAACGAGCCCTGTCTACCAGTGGCAGAGTTCGCTGAATAACATTACCTTCAGCAATATCAGCGGAGCAACCCAGCTTAATTACCAGCCGGGCGCTTTGACAACGACAACCTATTACAAGCAGATGCAGGATGCATCAGGAACCTGTGGCGGCCCACTGGCAACCAACACGGTGACTGTTACAGTCATCCCATCATTTGTTGCAGGTTCGATTGGTTCCAGCCAGAATATTTGTGGTGGAGCCACCCCGGCGTTGTTAACAGGAATTGCTCCGACAGGTGGCGATGGTATTTACACATATCAATGGCAGAACTCAACAGACAATGTGACATTCGCAGACATTTCCGGTGAGAATGGTCTCAATTATCAACCTGGAGCACTGGTGGTGACAACGTACTACCGTCAGATTCAGACAGGTGTTTGCGGAGGTCCGCTGACTACCAATACGGTCGTGATCACCATAGATCCGCCGCTGGCAGTTGGCTCTATTCTGGCTGATCAGACAATCTGCAGTGGATCTGTTCCTGCTGTTTTAACCGGAACTGCTCCTTCCAATGGAACTGCTCCAACGTATCAGTGGCAGAGCTCACTTGATAATGTGACTTTTGCAAACATCAATGGTGCAACGGCCTTAAATTATCAACCCGGTGCTCTGACCACAACAACCTATTACCTGCAGCTTCAGGATGCAACAGGAACCTGTGGCGGCCCATTGCCAACCAATGTGGTGACCATTACGGTGACACCACTACTCATCGTCGGTTCTATCAGTGCTGACCAGACAATATGCACCGGTACAATTCCTGCACAACTGAATGGTGTAGCACCTATGAAAGCTGCTTCGGAATCATACCAATGGCGGAGTTCAACGGATAATGTTACATTTACGGACATCCCGGGCGCCAACAGCATTAATTATCAACCTCTTGCATTAACAGTGACAACTTATTTCCGTCAATGGCAGGATAAACTTGGTACTTGCGGAGGTCCGCTGGTAACCAATGTGGTAACCATCACAGTAACACCTGATCTGGTTGTCGGATCAATCAGTGCTGACCAGACCATTTGTGCAAATACTGCACCGGCTCAATTGAATGGGATTGCTCCCGCCAACGGAACAGTGCCTACTTATCAATGGCAGAGTTCACTGGACAATGTAACATTCGCGAATATCAGTGGAGCTACTGCACTTAACTATCAGCCGGGTGTATTGGCAACAACAACCTATTTCCAGTTGTTGCAGGATGCCTCAGGAACATGCGGCGGACCATTGGCGACCAATGTTGTAACAATAACCATCAGCCCATTCTCGGTTCTTGTTCCAGGTTCAATCGGATCAGATCAGACGATTTGTATAAATACTACTCCGGCAGCGCTTACAGGAACACCTCCTGCTAACGGAACATCTCCTACATATCAGTGGCAGAGTTCTTTAAATAATGTAACTTTTGCCAATATCAGTGGTGCAACAGCTCTTACCTATCAACCAGGAGTGCTTACAGCTACAACATACTACCATCTTTTACAAGACGCAGCAGGAACGTGTGGCGGTCCTTTACCAACCAACGTGGTGGTCATTGATGTGACTCCGAACCTCGCGGTAGGCAGCATCAGTGCTAACCAGTCTATCTGTGCCGGTGACACTCCTGCTCAATTAAATGGTGTTGCCCCTTCCAACGGTACTGCTCCTACATATCAGTGGCAGAGTTCGCTTGATAATGTCACTTTTGCCAACATCAGCGGTGCGACCATGCTCAACTATCAGCCAGTTTCCATTGTTGCGACGACCTATTTCAGGCAAATGCAAAACGCCTCAGGAACTTGTCTGGGACCATTGCCAACAAATGTGGTAACCATCACCTTCAACCCGAATTTTGTTGTTGGCTCGATCAGTGCAAACCAGGCTGTTTGTCCGGGGGATATTCCGGCACAACTGAATGGCATTGCACCGGGCACCGGAACAACTCCATCATATCAGTGGCAGCTTTCGTTGGACAACATTACGTTTACAAACATCCTTGGCGCAACATCACTTAACTATCAGCCAGGTACCCAGGTAGCCACAACATACTACAGACAGCAGCAGAATGCTCTTGGCACCTGCGGCGGACCGCAATTCACCAACGTGGTAACGATTGCGATCAACCCGGGCCTTGTGGTAGGATCCATCAGTGCAAGCCAGTCGATATGCTCGGGCACTGCCCCCGCATTGCTGAATGGTATTGCCCCATCCAATGGAACATCTCCAACATATCAATGGCAAAGTTCGCCTGATAATGTCACATTTGCCAATATCAGTGGCGCAACATTGCTCAACTATCAACCTGGGATCCTTGCTGCTACAACCTATTTCAGGCAGCAACAGAATGCCTCGGGAGCCTGCGGAGGACCGCTGCCAACCAATGTGGTGACAATTACCGTCAACCCTGTATTGACTGTCGGATCCATCAGTGCAAACCAGACAATCTGTTACGGGTCAATCCCGGCTCAGTTGAACGGCGTTGCACCAACCGGCAGCATCGGACCATACACTTATCAATGGCAGAACTCTATCGATAATGTTACATTTACCAACATTAGCGGAGCCACGAACCTTAACTATCAGCCGGGTGCCCTGACAGCCGTGACCTATTACAGACAAATCCAGTCATCGGCCTGCGGAACTCCCGTTACCACCAACGTAGTTACAATCGGCATCTATGCGCTGCCAGTTCCGACAATTACCGGTCCTGCATCCGTTTGTCTGAACTCAACCGGCAATGTTTACAACACACAGGCCGGAATGACAGGCTACACATGGACGGTATCTGCCGGAGGCACAATCACCGCCGGAGCAGGAACCAGTGCAATTACTGTTACCTGGAGCACCATCGGCGCCAACACGGTAACGGTGAACTATACCAATGCCAATAACTGTACTGCTGCATCACCAGCTATATTTAATGTAACTGTGAATGCTCTTCCTGTACCGACAATCACCGGTCCTGCATCTGTATGTCTGAACGCTACAGGTAATGTTTACAACACAGAAACCGGAATGACAGGCTATACCTGGACGATATCTGCGGGAGGTACAATTACTGCCGGAGCAGGAACCAGTGCAATTACAGTGACCTGGAGTACTGTCGGAGCCCAGTCGGTAACAGTGAACTATAACAATGCCAATGGCTGTACCGCCGCAACACCTGCTACGTATAATGTAACTGTAAATGCGTTACCGGTTCCGACAATCGCTGGTCCAGCTTCAGTTTGTTTGAATTCCACAGGTAATATTTACACGACTCAGTCAGGTATGACAGGCTACACCTGGACCGTTTCAGCAGGTGGTACAATCACCGCCGGAGCCGGAACCAGTGCGATTACGGTTACCTGGAGTACTGTTGGTGCAAAAACTGTTACAGTAAACTACACCAATGCCAGTGGCTGTACCGCTGCAACACCTGTATCATACAATGTTACAGTAAATGCGTTGCCGGTTCCAACCATCGCAGGTCCGGCTTCAGTTTGTCTGAACTCCACAGGAAATACATACACTACCCAGACAGGGATGACGGCTTACACATGGACAGTATCGGCAGGTGGCACAATCACCGCTGGTACCGGAACAAGTGCAATTACCGTTACCTGGAGTACAGTTGGTGCAAAAACAGTTACAGTGAATTATAACAATGCCAATGGCTGTACTGCTGCAACACCTGCAACCTATAACGTAACTGTGAATGCGCTGCCGGTTCCGACAATTACTGGTCCTGCAACCGTTTGTGTGAACTCAACAGGGAATATTTACACAACAGAGACAGGCATGACAGGTTACACCTGGACTGTATCAGCCGGAGGAGCAATTACCGCAGGTACAGGTACGAGTGCAATTACTGTAACCTGGAGCACGGCCGGTGCCAAGACAGTCACTGTTAACTATAACAATGCGAATGGCTGTACTGCTGCAACACCTGCAACATACAACGTAACAGTCAACGCGTCGCCAACCCCGACAGTAACGGGTCCTGCACTGGCTTGCCAGGGTGGATCAGCTACCTATACCACTCAGACAGGTATGACCAATTATATCTGGACCGTATCCGCCGGAGGCACAATCACTGCAGGAGCAGGAACCAGTGCAATAACCGTAACCTGGAATACAATCGGTGCCCAGACAGTCACGGTGATTTACACCAACATTTGTCCTGCCGCTTCACCAGCAGTTTACAATGTAACTGTTAACTCTGCCCCGGTTCCGACCATCGGAAGTACAAACAACCCGTGTGTCGGCTCAACAAACAACATCTACTATACTGAAAGCGGAATGACCGGATATGTCTGGACTGTTTCTGCCGGTGGAACCATTGTTTCAGGTCAGGGTACAAGTTCCCTTGATGTCACATGGAACCAGCTTGGCATCCAGACCGTAACCGTGAACTATGCCAACGCTTCCGGATGTTTGGCCGCAACGCCAACTGTTTATACAGTCTTTGTGAACTCACCGCCAAACTCTGTTGGAGCGATAACCGGAACATCAACAGTTTGTGCCGGTACCAATGGTGTGGTTTATTCCACTACCCCGGTTGTGGGTGCAACATCCTACACCTGGACGGTACCTGCGGGTGCAACCATCGCCTCGGGCACAGGAAGCACAAGCATAACCGTTAACTTCGGAACATCTGCAGTTTCCGGTGCTGTTACAGTTTCGGCTGTGAATCAGTGCGGTAATGGTCCTGTAGCAACCTTTGCAGTAACGGTGAACCCGCTGCCGGCAGCTGCCGGTACGATAACCGGTTCTGCATCAGTTTGTGCAGGTTCAACAGGCAAGGTCTATACTGTTGCTGCCATTGCGAATGCAACAAGCTATGTATGGACGGTACCTGCCGGGGCAACAATTACTGCTGGTGGTACCACCAACAGCATTGTTGTAAGCTTTGGCAACACTCCTGCAAGTGGTGTAATCACCGTGAAGGGAACCAACACATGCGGAAGTGGTGCTGTATCGCCAAACTTCAACGTGACCATCAACGCCATCCCATCAGCTCCTGTAGTTACCGCAGCCGGCTCCCTGCTCACCAGCAGTGTTGCCACAGGCAATCAATGGTATTATGAAGGAACAGGTGCGATTCCGGGTGCAACAAACCAAACTTATACTGCCACAATTACTGGCTGGTATTGGAGTGTTGTTTCTGCAAACGGATGTTCATCCGACACATCGAACCACGTTTACGTGTTGTTTGTGGGCCAGGAAGAGCTGATGAGCAGCAACTTTAACGTTTACCCGGTTCCAAACAATGGTAAATTTAACGTGTCCATCATCACACCATCACAGGAGACCTTTACCATCGAGGTTTACAATGTAATTGGTGAGAAGTTCTATGAGCAAAAAGATGTGACCACAACCGGTGGAAAATTCGAAACACGCATCGATCTCGGGCAGGTTGCCAGGGGAATCTACACCGTTGTATTCCTGAACAGTGAATACAAAGTTGTCAGAAAGATGTTTGTGAACAGATAACCGGATTTTCTGGTACTAAACAAAACAGCCGCCCGGTTTGATCCGGGCGGCTGTTTTGTTTAGTACCAGTATGTCTCCTCCGCAGGGAAATCAGGGTAAGGAATGTCAATGGTAAGAGAATAACATGATGTGCAGAGGATATCACCACTCACTGATCCGGACACCGGTAATGACCTTGCACCCATTCTCCACTGGGAATACCATCACCGTTCTGGCAAAACCTGAATATAAAAACCTGGGAAGGTCCTTATCCGGGATGCCTTCAATTTTTACCTTGGGAATCTTTTGTATTTCAGCCAGGGCATCGTCCCTGTATTTGGTTTTCAAATCTGCATCATTGGTGGTTGCGATGTAGTACAACAGATTCCGAAATGCCAGTAAGATTGTGGTGCGTTGCCGGTTGATGCGGTCAACCGCCGAATCAGGCGGGCAATTTAAGCCGGTTCCCTTGTAAGGGTCTTCCACCTCCTCACCTGCACCTGTTTCCTGTGACATCATGGTTGTTTCGGCTAAGTTCGGCGGGAGTGCAATCAGGATAACCGTGGTTTGAGGCAGTTCGGTCTTGTCAATTTTTTTCAGATCCTCAACGATCCTGCAATTCAGCCTTGCGAAATCATGGTCTGCTCTCCATTGAACCCCGGAAATTTGATAATTCCTGCAAGTTGAATCACTGGTTATCAGGTAAATCAGCGCACCCCTGCCGTATTTCAGCAGATAATTCCCGATGGAGTTCGACACGCTCATTCCGCTGATATGCTGAGCAAGAAAGAACTGCCTGTCCGGGTTCTTTTCAAAAGCGCTGTTGCTCTTGAAAAAGAGGCTCGCGCGAAACGTCCGCTGCTTTTCAGGGTTGTTGCGATCAAAAAACTCCCGGAATTGATTTGATTGAGTAGTAAATTCGTGTTTAACCTGAACCGGTAAATCTATCCTTTCCAGGCTGATTTTATCCTGGATGAAGGCCGTATCATGGCATTGATGCGGGTATAACAACTCAAGCATGGCCCTGAAGTTCCCGTCAAACCTGCCATCGGCAAGGGCTATCGGTTGCAGGATAATCAGCCTGGTGTCCCTGATATGCTCAACCGACCCGTTACCACAGGCGCTTGCCAGGATGATGCCAATCATCAGTTGTGAGATAAGGAAAATCACACGGCAAATATTCCGTTTTACAGGAACATGATGAGAAAAATCAGACATCTCGTTCATATATCAGGTCTCCGGGGGTGTTTTTTAAGATTTTTCGTACAGAGATGAAAGTACTAAAGAAGGCCACAGATAAAATCAGGACCAGCAGGATTGCAACCCAGGAATTTGTCAGTGAAAAGTAATCCTGGGCCGGGTCCAATGCAAGAAATTTACCAAGCAGGTGTTTTTCAAAAAGTTCCCCGCATACATCTGCAATCACGAAAGCCGGAACCAAAGCCAACACGAAAATTTTAATTGTGACAGCGATGTATATCCAGGTTACAACAGAACTATTCACACCGAATGCGAGTAGAGTGCCCAGATTTTTCTTTATTGTCAGCAGATGTTTCCGTATTACACCTGAAATATAGATGGACACCGAAATGATGGAAAGCAACATCATCAAAGCGATCGCCCCCATGGCTACGTTGCCGGTATAAAGATAATTTTCCCGGGCCGTCAGTACTTCCAGGTTGAGCTGTAAGCCGAGACTTGCCCGGAGGTATGTTGAAAACTCCCTGATTTTTTCCAGGTCATTGAACTCAACTGCCAGAAAGTCGTGGAAGAAGGATGAATTATCGCAGACACTGTCTCCTGACAGTTCAAAATACCGGCCGTATTGATGTCCTTTCAGCGAATGAAGACGGGCAATTCGTTCATTTTTATTTTGCAGAGTAAGTTCCTTCTCCTGCTTTCCGATTTCAATTTTCCAATTAAGAACCGACCGGTTGCCTGTTTTCAGGATGGTTGTCTGAACCGTGAAAGGATCCCGGATTTCCAGTGCAATGCATAGTTCTTTAAGTACCGCAAGAATCCCCGCCGTATCCATATTCTCAATATATAGCCGGTAATAGTTGTTTTCCCGGTCATAAAACCCGGGATTCATGGTTTTGCAATAAAAAAGGTTGGTATAGATGATGTCTGCCAGGTCGGGTAGTTCATTTACCACAGCCAGCACCGGAACGGGAACCGGATCCCCCTCCGGTGATTGGATCCGGATAAAGGATAAAGACTTTATATCCAAGCCCATATCATCTGCCAGTCGCCTGGAGATGATTACCCCGTTTGGCTCACTGTGAAATGCATTTTCAACTGAATCGGGAAAGTACTTCGCACATAAGCCGTTTTTTAACAGGTCGTTTACGATGCCGCTGGTTGGTTCGATGGTTCGTGCTTCATATTGAACATACCTGCTTCCCCGGAGGGATGCCAGCACAGCAACCATCCCTTTGTTGTAAAAATAGGATCCCCTGATGTGATATTCTTCCCTGAATTTATTGATTGAGATCAGTTCATTCAGCGCCCGGAGAGAATCCCTGGTTCCAGAGTGATAGTTGAGGTTAATCCAGTTTGAAAAGGGATTGGCAGCCAGCTTTTGCTGGTAGTTCAATGTGCTTTTCGAAAAACCAAATGCCAGGAAGGTGATGAACAAAATGACAAACAACGTTTGGATGGTACGGTAGTCACGGCCTCTTAACGCCCTAAACTCATTTTTAAAAATTACTGAATGAAATGTTGTTTTTGCCATCGTTTTTTTCAAGGTAATATGCTCATTGGAACCCAGTAATAGTAGATTCCTTTTTTCACCGGGGCCTGGTTTGCATCAGCCGCATCGTCGTCCAGGCTAAACCTGAGGGAGCCTGTGGCAAGGATCTCTTTGATGCTGTTTTTACAGGAGTTCAGTTTGATTTTATAGTCATCGAAATATTTTTGAATATTCTGATCGTTGGCAAGAATCCGCCCGAGCGGATAACGTTTGATGGGATCCGTTAAGGTGTATCCGTAATTTTCGCCCAGGATTTTATTCATGATGACCTGTGGTGTCATGGGAAGAAGATCGTCCGGCTGAAGGTTATCCCCGACAAACCGGTTGAACAATGCCAGCCAAAAATCATACAACGATTTTGAGAAGCTGCTGTTATTGGACTGGACCAGCATCTTGTCGAGCATGGAGCCCAACGCTTCCAGCTCAGGCTTTGTCATCAGAACATTGGCCGTCCAGGTGTCCTGATTGTTATTGCTGCCGGGCAGATCAAATTTCATGGATGAATATCCCTCCTCCAGGGCTCTTATATATTGAACTTTCCCTTCAATGCCGGGAAGGTCTTTCAGGGCCCGCTGAAATGGGTCTTCATTCGTACTCCCAACGCCTGTGGGTTGCCTGTTGTTCATACAGATTTGCTGAATGGCACGCTGAAGGGTGTTCACAATTTTGACATATCCGTTTTGTAAAAAGGTTTGCATCTGCATCGCGGCAAGCTGGCCGGAATCTGATTGTTGAATGACCGAAAGGATCGCAGCATTTTCCATTTCATATCCTAATTCTGTTCGTTTATATGTGATATTTTTAGAACTGACATGCAGCTTTTCTGCATATTGTTTTCCTGCCGACAAAGAAAGTTCCTGGATTTGCTGAACCAGGTTGTTGTCATTTTTATAGTCAAAGGCAAGCAGATAACAGTTTTTCTCAACGATTTTTTCCTGGATATCATGACGAAGATTTACCAGGCCGGGGTCAGGGACCCTGACAGGGTGGTTGTTCACCATCACGATGATGTTGGCATGCCTGGCGTCTAGTTTTTCATTGTCAAGCACATATTTGAGTGTGGTCAGTACATTGTCATTCCCTGTTTCATAAGTATTACCAGGGGTATAGTCCCGGATAAAATCCCTTACATGCTGGTAGTTGTTGCGGTTGTTCGAAGAGCCTCTTTCATCCATGGAAATCTTATACTGGCCAATTTGCTGACGGGGGAAAAAGCATACGCCGAATTTCTTGTGAAAATCTGTGAATTCCTGCTGAATCTGTGAAATTACATAAGTGAGCCTGTTCCGGTCGATCGAATTGTCGAGAATGAAGTAAACGGCAACCTGCGATTTGTTTTCTTTCAGCGCTTCGCACAACACTGACCTGGACTTGTCTTCATTTTCAAACCGGCCCGTAACACCCGTGATAAACATATTCTCCGGCAGGTTATCCATCCTGATCAGGGGAAATCGGAATTTGTTTCCTGGCAACGGCTTGCCTGTTAGTATTTTATCTTTCCTGATATCGTTCGTATTGCCGTTGAAGGCACATAATTTTTTCAGAAATGAGTTGGAGAAATTTTTCTCAGGCAGGTCAATGGGGACCCTGCTTCCTGAATTTTCCGGCGAGTAGTCAGGATTACGGAAAAAATAGTAATCAGGTTCTACCCAGATGGGTTTAACGGTTGAATCCCCATTCAGATAACGCGTAAGTTCATTCTCAAATTCGAAGACCCTGGCGGCATACTCAGGCTGACATCGCCTGGTAAAAACCGCTGACTCATCAGAATTGGGTTCAAAGCATATCCGGTTATTGTAGTCGAAAACCCGGTCACGGTCAACCCAGCCGATAATCTGGCCTGAAAATGGCAAATCGGGATCGAACCGATAGTCTTTCCCGATTAAATACCTGTCATTTTCAATTTTGTAGATAAAGTAGATCAGGTATAAGGGGAGGTTGTCAACAGGGTTCTGCTCTGTGGAGGATTGGTAAAGGGGGACTTCTGATTCGCTGATCTCCCCGCGTTTAATCCGTTCAATTGTTTTATGGTGGTTTAAAACCACACATTTCCGGTGAATCAGGGAGTTTTTGGTGAAGTCAGCACCAAAGGAGACCAGCAGATCGGCTTTGTTTTTCCATCCCTGGTCTTTTGCAGCGGTGAGCCTCCTGTCCTTGCAGCCGGTCGCTTTGTACACATGCAGTTCTGTTTCCCGTTCGGCAACAACGTAGTATTTGTCGCCAAAATGATCACTGCCCTTTTCTCTGTCAGAAAAAACAATCCATGGCTGGCTCAGTTGATTGCCACTCTTGCTCAGCAGGCAATTGATGTTGATGCGTTTTTCCGCCCTGGTCAGAACTTCTGGCAGTTTTAACACGGTCTGGCAGGATGCTGTTTCAGCAAAAACAAAGATCAGGATTGTTGTTAAAAGGATAAATCTTCCCAGCCACATGTCCTTAGTCTTTAAATACATAGCTGATCAGAAGCCTGAATCCAAAAGAAAACTGATATGCGGGTTTTTTGAGCAGCTCTATGACTGAATGAAAATCGCCCACGTTTGTCAATTGATAACTGCCCGGGGATGATCTTGTTGAAACAGGATTCACCCCGAAGGCAATATTGGGCTCAACCCCAAAACAAAAATAGTTGAACTGCTTTTCAAACCCGGCGGCAATTTGAATCGACAGAACCATTTTGTTCAGGAAGTTCTGTTTATAAAAGTGATATTCTTTGTTCCGGTAGTACCCGAATTGTACCTGGTCCAGTTCATGGTCTATGTCGAGATAAACCTGGTTTTGGGAAGAAAGATTTGTTACCAGGCCTCCGCCGGTCCTGCTCACGGCATAGTTAACCCCCGAAATGCCCTTTACATAACCCAACGCCGTACCGCATTTGAGGTAAACCCAGTCTTTCAGGTAGGATTTGAACACGAGCGGGATCTCTATTTTGGTAATTGCAATATCCTCCTGTACCCTGGGTGATCTCTCAAACGTAGTAAGGGAGATTGCCTGGTCAGAATGTTGCTCAAGTGTATCAGGAATACTGTTTGTGTACTCCGACATGACTGCCCTTAAATGTGTCTCCGAATAGAAAATTCCGGTCGCAAACAGCAGGCCCTCGCCAACCCTTCTGTTTAACCTCATTTCAAACATACCGCCACGTTGAAAATGCATTCCGGATGACAGGTTAAACTTTCTGAATGTTTCATGAGGGCCGGTCCCAACCACCGGGTAGGTTGTCATAAGGTGGAAAACATTCGACCAGACAATAAAATTGCCTCCGACGGAGATGCTTCTGACAAACGGTTTCCGTTTATCTTCTGCGATGTTCTGAATCAATGGGTTTTCGTTATCCAGATTGATGCTGAGCTGAAGTTTGATCGTATTTTTTACGACAGGTTTATCGTCACCATCCAGGATCTGATGGGTCTTTTTTAAGTACGCAACCGCAGATTTCCCTCCGTTAAGAATATTGATTTTTACCCGGGGATAGTCAAGCAATGGTTGTTTCGGGGCATACATTTTCACCGCAAGATCCACGTACTCCCGAATGGGCAGCGGAGGTGGCAGATTATCGTTCAATGATTTGTACAGATCCCAGTACAAAAACGCGTCACGTTCAAAAAGAGAATAGAACTGATCAATAATCTCCCCGGAAATATCTCTTGAATAACCCGGGCCGAGCCGGGAGAAGTCCATATAGTCCTGGACACATTTTTCTGCTTTCTGATAAACCGGATTACTGCTCTGGGTTTTGCCAGCCGGACATTTTAACATGAAGAAAATCAAAATCACGACATGTTTCTTCATGGTGCGTTTGGCTTCAGTGTTATTTCATCGCTAAAATATAAAAATCTGTGAATGATTCAACATTTGATAAAGAATCACAGAAATTAAAATAATCAGGTTGTTTCAAAAGTGCAATTGAAACACACCCTTCCTGAAGCAGAAAATATTTACTTATGCAGACTTATTTATCGATCACAATGCTGACGGTGCTGAGGATCCCGTTACGTTCGGCTTTCAGCAGGTAAACGCCTTTTGCCAGGTTTGAAAGGTCGAGGGTTTTATGGAGTTTTCCATTGAGTTTCACATCCTGCTCTGCATAAACAACAACTCCCAGGGGACTGTAAACAGTGAGGTTGATCATGGAAGCAACGCCGGAGATGATGTCGAGACTGAATTTTCCATCGCTGGGGTTCGGGAAGATTGTAATGCCCAACCCGTTATTTTCAGCAAGGCCCAGGGATGAGTAAATATTCAGTGTCTTTTCTTCCGAAGCGACACTTTCTCCACAGGTGTTAACAGCTTTGACCTTTACGGATACCGCTCCGCGATAGGTGTTGTTCCACAGGGCAGTGCCTGTAAGACCATTGCCGGTGATGGTGCCTGCCGTTGCCGGGGTAAGAACCCATCCATAACTGGAGGCACCAGCCACTTCAGTTGTGGCAAATTCACTCTGGGTAACCTTATTCACATCAAGGCTTTCAGGTCCTGAAGGTTTAACCGGGGCAGCAGGGGCTTCAATCACAGTGACGGGCAACTCTTCGGAGAAGACGCCGTTGCTGCAATCATTCACACCCTGTACAGAAATGGCGAAAGTGCCGGTGAAACCTGGGGTAAGAGAAAGAGTCCCGGTAGTTCCGTTGCCGGTGATGGTACCTGCCGTTGCGGGATTGACAAGCCATGCGTAAGAAGTTGCTCCCACAGCACCTTCTGTGGAATACATTTTTCCGGCAATATCCTTGCAAAGAGAAACATCTCCCACGGGTTTGGCTGCAGCAACCGGTGCAGTGTTAACCAGCACGGTGTTCCCTTTGATATTTAAGCAAACACCATTGGTTTTCACTTCCAGTGAAACGTTGTAAGTGCCCGGATCGGTGAAGGTATGGGTCGGATTCTGCTCAAAGGAGGTGTTATTGGTACCTGAATTCGGGTCTCCGAAATTCCAGGTCCAGTTGGTGATGGTGCCTCCGTTGGCATTGGTCATATCTGTGAAAGCTACTGGCAGACCGGGGCAGCCGTTTGGCGCCTGGAAATCAGCAACCGGCATTTCGGTTACCTGTATATAGGCGGTTTTGGTCAGCGTAACAGGATCACCGGTGGCTTTGGATACGGTAAGTGTTACATCATGGCTCCCTGAGGTGTTGTAGGTGATACCGGTCGGATTCTGGTCGGTGGATGTTCCCGGGATTCCTCCCTGGAAGGTCCATGCCCAGGTAGTCGGAGTTCCGGAAGAGAGATCGGTATAATCAACTGAAGTTCCGATGCACAGGCTGGTGGCACTGGCTGTGAAGTTGGCCAGTACTGCTGCTGAGGTAACCGGAACAAAATCGGAATAGCGGTAAAAATTATGTTTGGTCACGGTGACTTTTACGTCAGATCCAACAGGAATTACAGGAATGGTAAGGCTGACAGGTCCGTTTGCGCTGCCGTATCCCGTAGCGAGGATCTGGTCGCCCAGTGTGAGCGCGATAAAAGCGCTGTCGTTGGTTTGAATGGAGAAGGAAGTAGCACCATAATTGATTTCGGCATCATGGGTCACCGCAAGCTGCTGCGGAATCTCGGTATAGAGCACCTGGAAGGCATCTCCGAACATGTGGAACAGCCGGTAGGTAACCAGCTTGTCACTGGAATTATATGGCCAGCTGGATTGTTTCAGAAAATACTTTCCTGCAGCAGCTCCGAAAGCAGGCAACACCCCGCGTGAGGCCGGGTTGGTTCCTTCGGCCGGCATGAAATCGGGCCACATGTTGTCGTACATACCCCAGACGAAGGTGTCGTTGACAAAGGAGTAGGAGACTTCGCTCGGACAAACAAGCCCGAGAGCCCCTGAGTTATGGCCATTTTTGAAATAGCGGTGAAAATGTTCGCCGAAACATTCGCTCGAACGCTGATAAGCTCCTGTCTGACAGTTGATGGAGAAGACGAACGTCAGGTCGGTGTTGGTTAACGCATTAATATTGGAGATTTTGTAAGATGGTTCTCCCCAGCCAAGATATTCACCGTGATCGCGGTGCTGAAGCATGAATGCGCCGGAGTCGATTGCCTGGTTGACATGGGTGGCAGTTCCGCCGTCCCATCCGCCCAGGGTGGCCGGAGAGGTGGGAATGTAATTTAATCCGGCTGGTCCGAAGTAATTTACAAGGGTATTCGTATTGGTTGCAGTTGACCAGATTGTACCCGGTGTACCCTGGTAAATCTTATTGATACGGCGCGGATGTTTGCCCTGAACGGAACTGAAATAACCGCCAACAACTTCGGAGCAAAGCTGAAACCATCGTTCTGTCTGCCATCCGAGGGCTGTAATGGGTTTGTCATAAAAGCGGGGATTTACTGGCGGGTTGCGCTCATAATCCAGGAATTTGGTGACCATGATCTGAAGTTCGGTGGCCGTATTTGCGGTAATTCTTGAAAATACGACATCGGGCATTTCATCGCCGGTCACATCGGCATATTTATTATCTGAAGCAAAGTTTGGGTAAGATGCCGGATGGGTATATAAATGAGAAATAATATTTTTTGTGCCGTCGGCACCATAATCCCCTAAAATGAGGCAGGTAACCGGTTTGAGCGTCCAGGTGTTATAGGCAAGGTCGATGAATGCTTCAATGGCGGAGACAGAATTTCCACCAATCTGGTCAACCGGAAAAATTTTCGTGATAATTCCCTGTTCGGTGCGGAATTTACGGATGGTGTCGGCCCAGGCAAGAAAATCGGGGCCGGTTGGGGTAATGATGATATATTCACACTCGTCGGTCAGGGGTGATTTCCCGAACGACTGCAACCGTGCATTGTAATCAACCGAAGGGAGGGAGGAGAAATTCATCAGGTTGTCCTGTAAAATAGGGTCCCACCAGGTGCTGCGGAAGGCATCGTTGCCAAACTGACCGCTGCCGCCCTCAAAGGTGAGTTCAACCTGGAGATCCTTGTACACGATGAGGTCTTTTGTAACAGGGTTGTACTGAAACGGGGTTATCCCAAGGATGACTGCATCAACGCCCCGGATCTGGGCAACTTCGGATAGGGAAACAGGCGATGCAGGATAAAGTGCATTTTTGGAGTAAACCTGCATGTTCTTTGTGTACTCAACAGGGCGATTGTCATTGTCGAGCGGGATTCGCGGTGAGGGAACGATATCGACATTGTGAACAATCTCTGTTACTTGCGAAACGATTCTGAATTTTGGCACGGATCCCTGGGGAATTGCGATGTATTTTCCTTTTCCCGGGAGGTTTGGCATTCCTGCATCGTTGAACAGAAAGTTCCCCGGCAGGTTGATGTATTTCATTGGAACTCCCTGTACCTCCTGGTCATCGAGAGAGAACGAGGGTACAGTGTAGTTTACCCGGATAGCAGCAGGGGTGGAGGTGACGAGGTTGAAACCTGGTCTGCCGGAGATATCAGGGTAATTGAATTGCTGTGCATTTACACTTGCTCCAGCCAATAATAACATAATAAAGAAAAAGGTAAGTTTTCTCATGGGATAAAATGTTAAGTTTTGAGAACAGGAATGCCCATACATGGGTAACGCAAATATATCAATAATAACGATATAAGAGACGTGTTTGTTAAAGAAATAACAAAAAATTACCGGACGATCATCAGTTTTTTGACGGAGGATGCCTCGTTCGTTTGCAAACGACAGTAATAGATCCCAGGGACCAGGTTGTCAATATTTAATGTAACAGACTGAATTCCTGTTGGATCGGTGGTATAATCGAGTGTTTTAACCTGTTGGCCAAGAGAATTCAATACAGAAATGTTGACATTTGGTGTGTTATGAACAGTGAAAGAAAGGGTTACCTGGGTTTTACACGGGTTTGGGGAGAGTGAGAAAGAGAGGGAGTGGGATAGATCTTGTGTTCCTACAGCCGGATTGTCGATCCACACTTTCAGGGCAGGATCGCCCAGCACATTGCAATCGTAGTGGCACCAGCGCTGGGCTCCCGGTTCAAATTCGCCTGGAAGGCCGATCCAGGGAGCTGTTTTAATTTTCGACATGGTATGTGCTGAACCAAGTTCAGCAATGGCAGAGTCGGGATTCGGGTTATAGAGGGCGCTGATAAATTCACGGTGCAGGTGGGCCGATGGGCCCTCGGTCGTGCCCTGGTTGAACCATCCGTAGCGGGAGTTAAAGACACCGCCGACAAGGAAATTAGAAATGGATGTGGAGATTTCGGCGATGCAATCATTGTCGTCGAAAGCTCCGCAGATGCATCCATGGGTGTACATCAGCTGGTAGTTGTGTGAAACGCCGTCAACCTGTGAGAAATTCGCGTCGGTGATGTCCCAGTTATACAGGCGCATCATGTAGTTTGAATTGGAATGTCCGCAATGATGGATAAACGATTGTCCCGAATTGATTCCTGAAATCAGTTGACCCGCACTCCAGTTTGACCCGGGCGTATCATATAAGCGGGTAATATTATTCTCCGCAGAAGGAATGCCATGGGTTGAATAACCATTGTCGTTGTGCTCATCAATCAGCAGCTCTAAATAGTCCGAACCCCAGGTCATGGGAGGGTCATACAGAAATTCCGATACCAGGTAGGGCTTTTTCATCTCCTCAGCTACCGGGCTTCCCTGGTAGGAAACGGACTTGTGTACCATGTTTGCCTGCTCCGCGGCATTGCTGAAAGACATGCGGCCAACAGACAGTTCAGGAAGAAGGTCGTCTTCGCCCGGTTCGCCCCATTTGTAGTCACCGTTTGTATTCCAGTTACCATCGAGGGCTGAAAAATAGAGGTCGGCAGGAATGTTGCTGTCTTCATAACCCGATCCCGAAATCACATAGCAGTAAAATCCACGGTAGGGCACCACTTCTGCATCCCCGCCAAGGATCACCTGCTCAATGCCATTGGTTTGGTATTCGCTGAGGATGTAATTGCGCATTTTTTCCTGAAGGTCCTGGCCCGCCATCGAACCGATGGTTTCGAGGGTCGCGATTTGAGTGGTAATGCCCCTCGTGTTGTAATAATTCACCAGTTCATCGAATCCGGCCTGAAATTGGGCCGTTGTAATGATCAGGTTCTTGTAGTTCGTTTTAAGAGCAGCTTTCACAGGGTATTGGTTCATCATTTCCGGATTCTGGGCAAACTGCCTGACCCTTTTCAGCGCATTTTCCGAGTTGGTAAGGTTTTTCAGCGCAAGTGTGGCATTGATATCAGTCCGGGTGGTGATTTGCACGGTTACCTTCTGATAATAGGAAACGGCTTTTCTTGCGGGGTTATAGATGACCGGGGTAAAAGTTGAAAGCGCAAAGGCATAACCGTTCAGGTAAGAATTGATGAGGTTCCCGGTCGGTGTGGAAGGATAACTTGCATCGGATTGATAGATTTTTTCATTTCTGATAAAGGAGCCTGTTTGTGGTGATGAAACCGGCTGCATATACTGTTGAGGGTACAATTCAAAGGTGCCCGGAATGGCAGTGGGCATCTCCCCGACAACCGTGATCGAGATGGCTTTTTCGCCCGGAGGCAGCATCATGGCAACCTGGTGATAGGGCAGCATCGGTTCACCGTTCAGTCCGGCAAGCATGGTTCCATCCAGTGTAATGGTCTGGTAGCGGCCATTCTGCCCGATGGCAACTTTGGAAAAAGTGAATGTTTTTTCAACACTTCCGGCGAACATGCTGATTGTCATGAACAATGACAGGAAAATTGCAACAGTGTTTTTCATAATAATGGATTTTGTAACAGACAAAGTTACGAATAAAATGGTTGTCTGTCAGGGTGCTTTGGAAAAAAGAATGAGCCGCCAATTTCTGGCAGCTCATTCTTCTTCCAAAATATCCGGTTGGAAGGGTACTACATGATGACGATTTTTTTCTGAATGACAGAACCATTGGTTTTTTCGATCTTCATCAGGTAAACGCCTTTTACCAGGGATGAAAGATTCAGTGAGGTTCCGGTAAAATCCAGAAACGAAGTAACCAGAATTCCTGTGCTGTTGTATACGGAAACGGTTGAATGGGAGGCTCCGTAGAGATAGATATTCCCGGTTGTTGGATTCGGGTAAAGCCTGACATCGTTGTTGTTCCCCTCCGGCTGGCCGACAGCCCACTGGAAATTAAGCGAATAGAGGTTGTGTGCTGTCAGGTTTTCTGCAAAGACATCAATGGTGGTTGTTCCGGTAAGTGAAAGGGAAGGAACAACAATGACAGTTTCATTGGCATCAATGGGGGTGCCTGTGATGGTTGGAACCACGGTGGCGCCGCCAGCAAGGTTAACCGAATAGTTGAATGTATCAGGGCTGAATCCGGATATCGGAATTCCATCAACGGAGATGCTGTTCAGGCGTGCTTCGGTGCCGTACTGTGCATTCTCCCCTGAATAGTCGGATTGATAGACTTCCTTTGATGTCGGATCCTGTACGAAGATGCCAACGATCAGGTCGGTAAATTCTTCAATGTGTGTACCGGCAAGGTCAACCGTCTGATGGATGGTAAATGGAACACGATCAACAAGATTGGTGGTGGTTCCTTCTGCGTCCGGAACCATTTTCATCATCACATGTTCAAAGCTGGTCTCCCCGTTCGACATGTGGTTATTGTGCGTGATTTTCTCCATGACAATGATGTATACACGCACGTTGTTGAAGTTGGAGAAGGGAAGAACCGTAGCGTCGATCGTCATCACGGTCCCGTTCAGTGAGTTTGTTCCCGAAATTTTCATCATTCCGATCTGCTGTTTGGCCTGGTTGAAGGCCTGTACGACAGAACCGATATTCGTTCCGGTGTTTCCGCCGTTGACGTATAGGTCGGGAACAGCATTTACACCATAGTAGGCTCTTCGTACTCCTCCTTCAAGCGTATAATAGGGATCTCCCGGAGCAGGCCAGCTCATCTGGTATTTCACCAGCGTGATGCTGTCTTCATTGGTATTGCACCATGGTACGAAACTGGTGTTGAATGAAGCACAAGGTGCACAGGTTGAGCTTGTAAACTCTTCGTAAAGAGGTGTTCGCGGAACCACATAACATATTTTATATTCAGTTTTTCTCAGTGTGTCGTTGGCCTGGTTATCATCTTTTACGCCGTTTACTTTATCGAGCCAAACCGTCAATTCGTGCGGGCCGATGGAGCCTGTCATCAATTGATCCATAGAAAAATCATAGATGCCCTGGGTTACCAGCGATAGTCCGGTAAAGGAGGTGGAAGAAACAGGGCCGTTGTCGACCTGATATTTCATTTCAATACCAGTGATGGTTGTCGTTCCAACATTCATGATACTTCCCTTCACCTGAACCGGCTCTGCAAAATAGGTGGGTGTTGCGCCCAGCGAAATCACACCGGCATCGAGATTCAACGGGTTGAACAATAGTACATTGTCAAGGAACCAGTAGTCCATGTTGTACATGTTTCCATTCAGGTAAAAACAGATCTGAAACTCTGACTGCCCAACATCTGAATTGGAGATCACAACATCCATCTGTTCAGCGCTGATATTTCCCGTTGGGGTTTTTTCCCAGACAGTTGTCCATGTTCCGTTGTGCGACCGTGTGGCAACCCCTACTTTGGGTGCAGGGTTGGAATACCAGTCATACATGTGTCTGAAAGACACCTTTACAGAGGTCAGTCCGGTCAGGTCGCACATGGGCGAGATGAGCCGCGTCGTAGTGGTTTGCTGTACGTAGGTAAACTGTGCTTCAGGTGCGCTGCCACCTGCATTGCTGGAGTTGCCAACCGACCATTGGGCTGGAAGACCGCTGATGGTCCAGTTGGCCGGAGGCATCTGGCCGCTGTCAAATGACTCCCAGATGAATGTCTGGCTGAAAGTGAAGATGCTGAAAGTTAAAAACAAAGCCGACAGTAAAATTTTTGTTTTCATGGATTTAGCGTTAGGTGAATTGTTCCGAAAATAACAGTGATTGCCGGGAGTAAAATTAATAATTTTTATCAATAAAAAAAGGGCGGCCTGGTGAAGCCGCCCTTTTTGGAAGAAAAAAATCAGGATGTTATTTAACAAGGATCTTCTGGGTGATCTTCATTTCATCGTTCTGAAGATTAAGAAGATACATACCTGAACCAAAACCTGTAAGGTTCAGGCTCTTCATGGTTTTTCCATTGATCACAACATCTTTTTCAGCATAAACCTTCATCCCAAGGTTGTTGGTAACTGTTAAATCAGCTGTCACGCTTTTTGGCGAATTCAGTTCGAGTGTAAACTCTCCATTACCCGGATTTGGGAAAACAGAGACTGAAACCTCTTTTGATTTTTCACCCATTCCGGTGCAGGCATCAAGGGAAGCTGTAACGACTTTTGTGGTTTCGCAGGTGCCCGTGTTCACAACAACAGAATAATCGTGGGGACCGATGCCAAATTGGGCATAAGTGATATCCAAGGTAGGGGTGGTTGCGCCTCCGGGAGTCCAAAGATAGGAAACTGCTCCGGGAGTGGTTGCATCAAGGGTAATCGTCTGGTACCAGCAGGCGAGAAGACCGGGTGTTGCGGTAACGTTTACAATTGGTCCGACCTGCATGTAATCAGCACGGGTGAGTGTGTCGATCTGGCTTCCGCGGTCAACGATCAGTGTCACGTCGAATGTGCCGCAGTTGTTGTAAGTCACAACGGCATCCTTGTCGGTGGAGGTGGCAGGGGTGCCTCCTTCGAAGATCCACTCATATGTTTCCGGAACGCCGATGTATCCGCCGGTTGTCGCATTGGTAAAGGTAACAGAAGTACCAGGTGCTATAGTGTTTGAAGCAACGGAGAAATCAGGTGTAAGGTCAATGGCACCTTGTTTTATTGTCTGAATAACCTGAAAAGCTTTTATGGGATATCCACCTGTTGTTCCGGTTTGGTATCCCTGACCGGCATCCTTATTTTGGAGGGTAGCAATAAACTCACAATCGGCAATCGGCCATGCAGCATTCATTGTGAAATTCAGCGTAACAGTTTGAATATTTCCGGTTGAAAAATCAACAGCTACCCCGTTTTGATCAGGAGACATTAATCTGTTAACGTGTTCCAGATGGGTTTGACCTTGCCAATTATATGTAATACCGGATTGAGTAACGAAGAAATAAAGAACATTATCAGTTGATGGGATAGCATCTGTTTTTGTTAATGTAACAACAGCCGTGTAATCCAAACCGGTATGGCTAACGTTCATTGACATGGTTACAGGCGAAGGAAGAGCCGTTAAATAATTGTATAACGGTAAATAGGATCCATACATGGAATTCGTGTGACTTCCGCCACAATACATTTTAAAGCCATCAAAAGATACTGAAGGGTAGGCTGACACTGAATACATGGCATTCCGGGCTAAGGAATAAGTGTTTTTGAAAGGATCGGTATTGCCATAATTGCTGTGTTCTGCGATTACCGCAACATTTTGCCCATTGGCAAGGAGATCGTCCATTCCCATTGCCGCTCCCGGACAGTAAGTACATAAAGTACTCGTGAAATCTTCAGCAAGCACCATCTGGCGCTGTCCTGACTGTGCAAAAGCAATAAGCGTTGCCGTCATGAACAATAAAGAAAGTAAATTTTTTTTCATAACTTTAAGTTTGATGTCTTTTCGTGAGCGGAAAATTCCATTGCAAAGTTAACGAAAAAAGGAATAAAATGCTAAAAAAGCATAAAAATGTTAGGGAGGGTAAAATATAGAATAATGAGGGAAGATTTGTTACCCGTCAAGTTTTGCCAGTGCATAAGCATAAGCCCCAATAGAAACGGCTTTTGATGTGCCCAGGCGGGAAATGCCTGCTCCGATTTTTTTGTTAGGGTCAAAAGAGACCATCTGTGAAGTAAACGGGACCGGAATCTCAACGGAAGATGATTTCAGGAAGGATGCCAGGCCAGCTTCATCTTCGAGGTTGTAGGCGACCACTTCCATGCGGTCAAGTGGTTTGCCCGACATGGTGTCGAACGGGTAGTTCATCTCTTCCACCAGTTTGGGCAGAAAGATGGGGTAAGCGCCAGATAATCCCCCGCCTATTACCACAAGGCCGTCGACCAGGGTGATTGCGTTGGCGATGGCATCGGCGGCATCCCGTGCAAATGCATCAAATGCCTGGATGGCAGCCTTCCGGTCGCCTTTTACCCGGCCCATCCCGATCTCGAAAATATCCCGTGGTTCGGGACAGGAGGCGATGTTCAGGCCGGTGTTGTTGGCATATTCACGTTTGATCCCCCGGATGCTGACACTCTCTTCAGTATCCCAGTTTTTAAAGGTGCGGTTGCGTATGCGGTTGATCTCCCCGCCCGAGCTGTTATCCCCGAAAAGCAACCCGTCGCGGGTAACGATCCCACCGCCGAAGCCGGTACCAAAGGTTACTCCGAACAGGTTCCTGTAACGTTTGGGATTACCGGTCTCCTCCAGTTTTTTATTAATCTCGGGCAGGAGCCCGGCAATGGCCTCCCCGTAAGCGAACAGGTCCCCATCGTTGTTGATATAGACCGGGATGCCGAATGTCTCCTGTAACATGGGGCCAAGGGCTACGCCTCCCTGGAAGAAAGGCAGATTCTGCAGATCCCCGATGATGCCGTTTTCATAATCGGCAGGGCCGGGAAACGCAAAACTGATGGCTACCGGCTTGTTCACGAGCTTGTTTTCAACCTGGCGAAACCCCTCAATGATGGTTTTCAATACGCCTTCCAGGCTGTCGGCCTTTGCCGGGAGCACATAAGGCTCAAGGATCTCCTGTTCAGCCTGTACAGCATTAAATACGAGATTTGTACCCCCTGCGTCGAGGGTCATTACAGTGCGGATGTCGTTTTTGTATGTCATGGGAAAAATATGTTGCAAAATGTAAAATGCAAAAGCAAAGTGCAAAAATAACCGAATTTAAGAGCATTCACCATGTTTGCCATTTTCCTGCACCGATATTTCATTTGTATATCAATGTGCTTCCAGCCAGTTTTTTCCGGTATTCATCTCCACAAGCACCGGAACATCAAGGCGAATGGCGTTTTGCATGCCCTTCAACACGATTGGTTTGAGTGTTTCAGTCTCATCTTTATGAACATCAAATACCAGCTCATCATGAACCTGCAGGGTCATTTTGGATTTCAGCTGAAGCTGCTCCATCTCTCTGAAAATATCGATCATGGCTATTTTGATCATGTCGGCCGCAGTTCCCTGGATGGGTGCGTTGATGGCATTCCGTTCCGCAAAACTGCGGATCGTGGCATTGCCCGAAGTGATATCACGCAGGTAACGGCGCCGTTTCATCATTGTTTCAACATAGCCCAGCCGTCGGGCCGATTCAATGGTACTGTCCATGTATGCCTTGATGCCGGGGTATTTCACAAAATACTGGTAAATGATATCCGCCGCCTCCTTTCTTGGTATGTTAAGCCGTTCCGACAAGCCGAAGGCGGAGATTCCATAGATAATTCCGAAGTTCACCATCTTGGCATTGCGCCGCATCTCCTTCGTCACCTCCCCAAGCTGGATTCCATAAACCTTTGCGGCGGTGGCTGCATGAATATCGAGACCCAGGTTGAAATCTTCGATCATCCCGGCATCCCGGCTGAGATGGGCAATGATGCGTAGCTCGATCTGGGAATAGTCGGCAGAAAGGAGTAAATAGTTGTCATTGCGCGGCACAAATGCTTTTCTGATCTCCCGGCCCTTTTCCGTTCTGATCGGGATGTTCTGAAGGTTGGGATTGTTTGAACTCAGCCGGCCGGTTGCTGCAACAGCCTGGTTGTAAGAGGTGTGAACCCGGCCGTCGCGCGGATTGATGAGGGTGGGAAGCACATCGACGTATGTTGACTTTAACTTGGTAAGCGAACGGTACTCCAGGATCTTGCTGACGATGGGATGCTTGTGTTCCAGCTTGGCCAGCACATCTTCGCTGGTGCTGAACTGCTTGGTTTTGGTTTGCTTTGGATTTTCTACGATCCTGAGTTTGTTATACAGAATTTCTCCAAGCTGTTTCGGGGATGAAACATTAAAAGGTATTCCGGCATGTTCATGAATGGCGGACTCAAGGAGCCTGATGTCTTTTTCGAGTTCGGCGGAATATTCATTCAGGGTTTGTGAATCGATCCTGACGCCTTCTGCTTCCATGGAGGCAAGCACCGGGATGAGAGGCACTTCGATTTTGTCAAAAAGCTCAAGCGTATCGGTGTCTTTAAGCATCGGGTCGAAAATCTGCTTCAGCCGGAAGGTCACATCAGCATCTTCGGCAGCGTATTCCTTCACTGATTCCAGGTCAACCGTGCGCATGCTTAGCTGGTTCTGCCCTTTCTTTCCGATCAGTTCCTCTATGGATACCGGCTTATAGTTCAGGTAAGTCTCAGAAAGCAGATCCAAGCCATGCCGCATGTCGGGCTGGATGAGATAGTGCGCCAGCATGGTGTCGAAGAGCGGCCCTTTGACGACGACATCGTACCATTTCAGGATGGAGATGTCAAACTTAAGGTTCTGCCCGATCTTCTGAATCTTCTCGTTTTCGAACACCGGCTTAAAGGCTGCAACGATGGCTGCGGCATCATGATAAATTTCAGGAAGCGGAACGTAATATGCTTCATGGGGCTGCCAGGAAAACGACATGCCTACAAGTTCCGCCGTATTTGGGTTAATTCCGGTTGTTTCGGTGTCGAAACAGAAAGAGTCCTGTTTTTCAAGTTGAGAAATAAGACTGGCATGCTTTTCAGGAGAATCAACCAGATGGTAATTATGGGCAACGGTATTGATATCTGTCAGTTCAGAATTCAACATTCGTTGTTCAATATTCAATATTCCCTCCTCCCCTGGTTCTTCCGGTTTGGAAGCGAAGGCATCAGCAGAATCTGAAAACAGATCCGCCTGTGGTTCTTTGCTTTTTAACTTTGTTAACTTCCCCCCTTGTAACCCTGTTGCCGGAGATTTTCCTCCATCACTCCCGCCAGCAAGAAAAGAGGTAAGCCGTTGAGAAAATGTCCTGAATTCAAGTTCATCAAATAGTACTTTAAGCCGGGCTTCATCAGGAGGGTCCATGATCAGTTTGGTTTCATCGAATTCGATGGGAACATCCAGGATGATGGTGGCCAGTTGTTTCGACATGAGGGCCTGTTCCTGAAAGTCAATGACCTTTTGCCGGAGTTTTTCATTGCTGATCTTATCCGCATTGGCGATGAGGTTTTCCACAGAGTCAAATTCGGCAAGCAGTTTTTTGGCCGTCACCTCCCCGATGCCGGGGATTCCGGGAATGTTGTCAGAGGCATCACCCCAAAGCCCCAGGATATCGATGACCTGCTCAGGACGTGTAATGCTGAATTTCTCACAAACCTCCTTCACCCCGAGAATTTCGACATCACTCCCGAATTTTCCCGGTTTGTAAATAAATGTCTTGTCGCTGACAAGCTGTCCGAAATCTTTGTCGGAAGTCATCATGTAGGTGACGAATCCATGCTTTTCAGCTTGTTTTGCAAGGGTTCCGATCACATCGTCGGCTTCATACCCGTCAACAAAGAGGGTTGGGATGTTAAATCCTTCAATAAGTTCATGGATGTATGGCAGGGATTTGATGATGTCTTCGGGGGTCTCCTGGCGATGTGCCTTGTACGCTTCAAATCCGACTTTGCGCACCGTCGGGGCCATGGTGTCGAAGGCGACCCCGATGTGGGTGGGTTTTTCTTTCTTAAGCAGATCAAGCAGGACATTGGCAAAACCGAAGATTGCGGAGGTGTTCACCCCTTTGGAACTTAACCGGGGATTTTTATTGAATGCAAAATAGGCCCGGTAGATCAGGGCCATTGCATCGAGGAGGAACAATTTCTTTGGAGGTTGGGTCATGTGTG
Organism: uncultured Bacteroidales bacterium; assembly: GCA_903926565.1. Lineage (GTDB taxonomy): Bacteria > Bacteroidota > Bacteroidia > Bacteroidales > FEN-979 > CAIVAT01. The sequence goes on along the minus strand of CAIYJU010000026.1, from coordinate 43,752 downwards.
GTAAATGAATTTTTTATATATTTACGGGTGTATAAAATTAACGTAATTTTTAAAACGGCGTGCCATGAGGTTTTATCTTATTAAAAAGGGAAATCATTATGCCTCCATGAGTTTTTTTGAAAAGATCGGAGCCATCGGCTGGAATGTGAAAACATTGTCGTTGCGGTTCTCTTTTCGCAAGGAGTGCTGGTGGGCAGGGCCGCGCAACCAGGATGATCTTGACCAGAATAAACTGGGCGGGATCGGGTTCGGCACCAACCATCACAATAACTCTGTGCGCCTTACCTGGGTTCCCGATTTTGAAAATAGCGGGATGATCAAGGTATATGGCTATACGTATGATGAAAAGAAGGAGGGACAAAAATTTGCCATCACCTATATCAAATCGGTTCACGTGGAGGAGACGGTGAGTGGCAAAATCGAGAGCAGGGATAAAAGTTATTTTATCACAGTGGGTGATACAACCATTAAAATGGATAATATCAAGAGTGATCCGGGCCTGTGTTTCAGGCTTTTTCCCTACTTCGGAGGGAACAATACCGCCCCGCATGACATGGTTATTGAACTTGAGATGAACGGATGATTTATTCTGGAGTATGAGCGACTTTTCCATCTTTATTGTTGAGGATGACCCCATTTACGGGATGATTCTCGAGCGCCACCTGGGGCTCAACCCGGATTACGAAGTACAGTTGTTCAAAACCGGTAAAGACCTGTTGGCAAACCTTTACAAAAACCCTTCTGTAATTTCGCTTGATTACTCTCTCCCTGACTTTTCAGGGCAGGAACTTCTGAAGCGGATCAAACAGTACAACCCTGAAATCCAGGTGGTGATTGTTTCCGGCCAGGAGGATATCGCGACCGCAGTCAACCTGCTCAAGGAGGGCGCTTATGATTACCTGGTGAAGGAGGAGAATACCCGGCAGAGATTATGGAATGTGATCCTCAAAATCAGGGAAAATGAGGGCTTTAAGAAGCAGATCGAGATCCTGCAGGAGGAAGTTGGGAAAAAGTTCGAATTCGACAAGACCATTCTTGGCCAGAGCCCGGCCATTGTCAAGTTGTATTCCCTGATTGAAAAGGCCTCCAGGTCGGCCATTACCGTATCCATTACCGGTGACACCGGAACAGGTAAGGAACTTGTTGCCAAGGCAGTCCATTATGCATCAACCCGCCGGAAAAAACCTTTCGTGGCTGTCAACATGTCGGCCATTCCGAAGGACCTGCTGGAGAGTGAACTTTTTGGATATGAAAAGGGCGCCTTCACCGGGGCCATGGCACGTAAATCGGGGAAGTTTGAAGAGGCCGACGGTGGCACAATTTTCCTGGATGAGATCAGTGAAATGGAAATACAGATGCAATCCAAACTTCTGCGGGCCCTGCAGGAACGGGAAGTGACGCGCATCGGTGGCAAAGACCTGGTAAAATTTGACATCCGTGTCATTACCGCCACACACAAAGATCTGGCCGAAGAGGTCAGAAAGGGTACCTTCCGTGAGGATTTATATTTCCGCCTGCTGGGGCTGCCAATCCATCTGCCACCACTCCGTGACCGGGGGAATGACATCCTGGTGCTCGCAAAACACTTTTCAGATAGCTTTTGTAAGGAGAACAAATTAACCAAACTTGCCTTCTCCGAAAGTGTAAAGGAGAAACTGATGGGATATTCCTATCCCGGCAACGTCAGGGAACTGAAAGCCGTAATCGAAGTGGCCGTGGTGATGGCCGAGGAAGACCATCTCCTCCCGGGCGACATTACCTTTCCTTCTATCAACAGTACCGGCCTCGCAATCCAGGATGAGATGACACTCGATGATTATTGTGCCAGGATTGTTAAAACCTATCTGGATAAATACAATGACATTTCGGTGGTCGCCGAAAAACTGAAGATCGGGAAATCTACAATTTACCGGATGAAACAGGAGAACCGCCTCTGATCCTCCTCTTTAACAATACAGTGTTTATATCTTTCCTGACAGTGTTGCATAAACCTGCAATTCTCATATTACTTTTGGGCAAAACACCCCTGTTCCATGGTAAAAAAAGCGCTGAAGACCAAGAAGATTTTCGTTCTCGACACATCGGTGATTTTATATAATCACAACGCGATCCGCAGTTTCGACGACAACGATGTTGCCATTCCGATCACAGTGCTGGAGGAACTCGATAATTTTAAAAAGGGGAACGATACCATCAACTTCGAAGCGAGGGAGTTCATCCGGATCATCGACCGCCTGTCGAACAAGGCCACACTGACCAAATGGATCTCTCTCGGGATGCCGAAAGGAGGCAAGTTCAAGGTGGTGATGAACGAGCAAAGCGAACTCGATGCTGTGAAGGTGTTCGGGGAAAACAAACCCGACCATCGCATTCTGAATGCAGCGCTGGTGATGATGGCTGAAAATCCGGGCAAACGAATCATCCTGGTTTCCAAGGATGTAAACCTGCGCCTGAAAGCCAAATCGCTCAACATCTCTGCCGAGGATTTCGAAACAGGCAAGATCAAGGATGTTGAAGGGCTTTACTCGGGAAAAACGCTGGTGGAAGGCCTGGATAAAACCATCATCGATATCATCTATGATGCAGGATGGTGCCTGCCGGAAGATATCGGCATTAAAAACCCCATCCCGAACCACTACTTTATCCTCAAAAATGGAAAGAGTTCTGTGCTGGCATTTTACAATCCGCTGACCGAACGTATTGAGAAGATCGAGAAAAAGGGCTGCTACAAAATAAATCCCCGCAACGCCGAACAGGTTTTTGCATTGCATGCAATTTTAAATCCCAATGTGAAGCTGGTTACGATGCAGGGCATTGCCGGTACGGGGAAAACACTCCTGGCCCTTGCCGGGGCACTGGAACAGAAGCGAAACTTCAAGCAGATCTATATGGCACGGCCCATCGTGCCGCTGAGCAACAAGGACCTGGGGTTTCTGCCCGGCGACATCAAGTCGAAACTTGATCCTTACATGCAGCCCCTGTGGGACAACCTGAAATTCATCCAGAGCCAGTACAGCGAAAAGGACAAAGAGTACAAGGTGCTTACGGAGGCCGTGGAAAATGAAAAGCTGGTGATCACGCCGCTGGCATATATCAGGGGGCGCAGCATCTCCAACGTATGTTTCATCGTCGATGAGGCCCAGAACCTCACACCGCACGAAGTAAAGACCATCATCACCCGGGCCGGAGAAAACACCAAGATCATCTTCACCGGAGATATCTACCAGATCGACACTCCCTATCTTGATGCACAGTCAAATGGCCTGTCAACCCTGATCGACAAAGTGAAAAAGCATGACATCTATGCGCATATCCGGCTTGAGAAGGGGGAAAGATCGGAGTTGGCTAACCTTGCAAATGAGTTGTTGTAACGATGATTCGCATTTTTTTGAATATCGAATATTGAATAACGAATATCGAATGTTGAAGTTTTCTGCCTGCGGCAGGTAGGGAGCGTGGCAATCCGTTCAAATTTCAAACCTCGTTGATCAATATTCAACATTCATTTTTCTTCATAGATGACTGTCAGCACTGTTTGCCCCACAACCTTCAAAGTGTTTTTATCAAGCTTATCAAAGGTATCCCCTGTGGTATGCCAGTATGGGTAAAATCCTGATTCACTGTTTTTGTCGAGGTGGATTATGTCAATGGTCGGAATATTCATGATTTTGTTGATGGGCACATGATCGTCGGTGATGTAGCCTCCTTTTTCGTAGAGGAAGTAAGAGGAGTAGCCGATCCTGTTACCGGCAGACCATACCAGTTTTACAATATCTGTCGCATACTCCAGGGATACCCCTTCCATCAGGAAGGTTGCATTTTTTGCACCAACCATGTCGAGCAGGATGCCATATTTTGCAGAATAATCTGATTTATGCGGATTATTGGCCCAATATTGAGCCCCCTGTCCCCAATATTGATCAGAGTTTTCCATTGTCACATCCTGGGGAGGACCATAATCCTCCACATCGAACAGAATCAGGTCGACTCCGATTGTGGGGTTTTGCAGACTCAGCTGCCGTGCTACCTCTATCAGGACACCAACACCGCTGGCACCATCATTTGCCGCGTCCACCGGCATTTTCCGCTTCATCGGGTCGGGGTCGTGATCGGCAAACGGCCGTGAATCCCAGTGGGCACAAAGCAGGATCCTGTTGTTGGTTTCAGGTTTCCAGCTTGCGATGATGTTCTGGAACTTCAGCGGAGTCTTGTCATAGGCATACACCTGGCCTTTCTGGACAATCACATCTTTCGTGTAACTCTTCATTTTACTGATGAGGTAGTCTGCACACTTCTGATGGGCCGCAGTATTGGGTACCCTTGGCCCGAATGCCAGCTGGATTCTGCAGGATTCGTATGCAGAATCGGCATTAAATGCCGGCACGGCCACTCTTGGCCCCGATGGCACGGCCTCCTGTGTTGTTGATTCTTGTTTAACGGGCTGATTGCAGCTTCCGACAATGAAAGCCAGGGCAATAATGTATGGGATTGTATATTTCATAGGGCTTACCCCACCCCCGGCCCCTCCCCAAAAAGGGAGGGGAGAGGGTGCGTTCTTATTTATATGTTGTTAATAAATGGTGCTGTCTCTCCGAATTTACCACTGAAGACGATTTCGGAGAGGGTTTTTCTTGTACGTTCCTGTAATTCACGTTGTTTCAGCTTTTCTGTCAGGGTCAATGCATCACCGATATAGCCTGCCGCGATCACGGTAAGAGGCTGACAGGTATCAGGGATATCAAAGAGTTCACAGGCTTTTTCAGGCGAAAAACCCCCCATCTGATGCACATATAAACCCTGGTTCATCGCCTCGATGGTCATATGGGCCACGGCCTGGCCGGTGTCATACTGAAAATACCCGCTGATACCGCCATCCCAGGAGGATATTTTGTAACCTACTGCCAGGATCAGCACGGGTACATGTTCATTCCACTCCCGGTTTCCTTCGGCAAGGGTTGAGAAGATGTTTTGCCATGTTTCATCGTGATTTTGGCCGACAATGAACCGCCATGGCTGCTCATTGCCGCCGGAGGCCGACCAACGTGCTGCCTCAAAAAGGCTTATCAGTTTATCTGTCTCCACAGCTTTGTCAAGGAATGCCCTTGGACTCCATCTGTTTTTCGCAAGTTCGTTAATCGGGAATACCGTATTTGCTTGTTTATTCATATTTCATTTTTCATGGTGTTCTTTGCGGAATCTTTGTGTCATTGTGGTTAGATTAAAATTTTACCACAAAGGCACAATGGAGGCACAATGTTCACAAAGGGTTGTGTCCAGTTTAATCTTGTTTCAATCAAGCCCGAAGACGGGATTTAAAAAATTTATGTTTAACTGACATTCCGATGGCAGTAAGGATTAAAACACCTGCCAGGTAAGACAAAAACCGGGCAATGTAATCGCCGTGCTTTACATAGAAGGTGAGTTTGTCGTTGGCATTTAACGTTCCTTTGATCACTGCCGGCACCCAGTAGGCTGTCTCCTGGTGTTCATCGCCCCGTTGATCGATAAAAGCTGAAATGCCGGTGTTGGCCGAGCGGGCGATGCTGCGGCGGGTTTCAATGGCGCGCAGGTGGGCAAACGTAAAATGCTGCCTGTGTCCTGCGGTTTTTCCCCACCATCCGTCGTTGGTGATGATGAACATAATTTGTGCACCCTCCCTGACAAACCCGGCAAAAAATTCGCCGAATATTGATTCATAGCATATTGCAGGCGCAACCCTTGCAGTATTGACAGTGGAATATACCTTTGGACCTGTATCCATCGCCAGGCTGCCTACGGTACCACCAAGGTCGATGGCGAAATTCTCCAGCCATTTGAAGCCTTTGAAAGAGGGCAGGATCTCCACACCGGGAGTGAGCTTTGACTTATGATACAGTTGAAGTGAATCCCTGTTGTTCAGAAGGATGGCGGTGTTATAAGCATAGTAATGGCCATCGGTATCGGTGAATTTGCGGGCCCCGCGCCGGAGCGGCTCCCCCGGAGCAAGCTGGTAATGGGTGGATGCGCCGATCAGCAGATTCAGCCCGGGATAGGGTGATATTGCCTGCTGCAGCATCCGCATGCTGGTGAATCTCGACAGTTCGTTCTCCCACATATCTTCCTGGATGGCCGATTCGGGGGCAACGAGGAAATTGGTTGTGCTGTCAAGTGAAGCAGCAGCGAGGGACATGATCCTGCCGATCACTGCCTGGGGAGGGAGGTTATACTGTTCGTTGTAGGGATCGATGTTTGGCTGAACCACGACGATGTTTACCGGGTTCTTTTTTTCGGTGTAGGTGGCATAAGAGTAGTAAGAAAAAGCAATTGGGAGGACGATCCAGGAAAAGATCAATATAGAATATTGAATAACGAATTTTGAATTTTGAATGTTGGGTGCTTCGTTTGCACTTTGCACTTTGCACTTTGCATTTTGCCAATTATCAACCAGTGCAAAAACCAGGATATTGGCAACAAGCACCCACACCGTTCCTCCCAAAGCCCCGGTGTATTCATACCACTGAACCCATTTGTAGTAAGTAGCAAAGCCATTTCCCATGTTGAGCCAGGGCCAGTTGAGATCCCAGTTGAGGTGAAGGTACTCGAAGGCGACCCAGTAGGCAAGCAGGGATGCATAGCCGGCAACCGGGCTGTTCAGTTTCTTTCGTGTCCAGTGAAAACCCTGGAAAACAATGGCCATGAAAAGCGAATTGAGCACGATGGCCATCACTGCTCCGACAAAAGTAGAATTTACGATCCACCAGGTTGTGAGGAGGTTCCAGAGGAAGAAACCGGGATAGGAATAGAAGAGGGCGCTGAATTTAATAAATCGCTCAGGATACCGGTAAATCTGTTCCTCCACGATAAGCAGCGGTACAAATCCGATGAAAAGCAACCCGGGAAATCCACGTTCAGGCCAGCCCAGCGAAAGTAGGCTGCCGCTGAGCAGGCATAACAGGATGAGGTGGATTTTGCGGAATTTCAAGGTATATTTGATATTGATCTCAATGCAAAGGTAAATAATTTGGTGAACAGGTGGGAGGGTCCACCCTGAACATAATAAAACATAGCAGATCAAACAGGGTGCAATTAAAGTTTTAATAACTTAGCAGTTGCAGGAACCTGATAAAAACGGTCATTTTTAACAAGTATGAACATGAGAAACACTATTTTACCCTGGCTTTTCATACCTTTCCTTTTTGCGTTTCAGTCCGACAACTCGCGCAGCGAGTACATCATTCCGATGGCTGCTTACTCGATCGATACCGCTGATTTAGACATGGATGGCGATATTGACATCGTTACCGGGCATCTCCGCAATTGGCAGACAAACCGAATTTGACCTCGAACACCCGGCCCATGTTGAATTATCGCTTTATGATCTCAGTGGGAATTTGGTTCAGGTTCTGATCAATGATTGGGAAAAACAAGGTCACTATACAATCAGGTTTAACGGACAAGACAACGCTGATTTCAGGCAAACTGGTGCATTCCTGGCATGCCTGAAAATAAACGGGAAAATCATTCAGTCAATAAAAATAACGAGGATTTAAATGGATTCCAGGTCAGACTTTAATTTTGGCAGGTGCCTTTGAATGATTTCCCACTTGCAAATTTATCCTTTGAAAAATCCTCCGGATGTGATTTACATTCAAATTGTCAATACTTTAGCGGCAATTAGCGCATTGGAGGAAATACCGTATGATCGGAGAAAGGAATAAAACAATACTCCTGGTTGAGGATGAGGCAATTATCGCTGTGGCGGAAGCAATGACCCTGGAAAAGTACGGGTACAAGGTTATCACCGCATTGTCAGGTGAAAAAGCAATAACAACCATGGACGACACTCCCGGGATTGACCTGGTCCTGATGGACATCAACCTGGGAAAAGGCATGGACGGGACCCGGGCAGCAGAAATAATACTTGGAAAGCATACGGTTCCGTTAATATTTCTTTCGTCACATACCGAGCGGGATGTGGTTGAAAAGACCGAAGGGATTACATCATATGGCTATATTGTTAAAAATTCGGGAGAAACTGTTCTCATTGCATCAATAAAAATGGCGTTCCGGCTTTTTGAATCACGCATGAAGGAGCAGGAAAATGATGAATTCAGGAAAAGGGTCTTCGAAAGTTCTTTGGTCCCCATCGTTATCATGGACGGGGAGACCTTTGCGTATCTCGATTGCAATCCCGCCACCGTTTCGATATATGGTTTCTCCTCAAAGGAAGAAACGCTTGGCAAAACCCCGTATGACGTTTCTGCCCCTCACCAGTACGACGGCAGTGCCTCATCAAAAATGGTAAGGCATTATACTGACATCGCAATCGCTGAAGGTCTGGCTGTTTTTGAGTGGCGCCATCAACGTCCTTCCGGAGAATTATGGGATGCCGAGGTGCATATGATGAGTTTTTATTCAAAAGATCAACTGTTTCTGCAGTTTACACTTCAGGACATCACTCTGCGTAAGCAGGCAGAAACGGCACTGCGGGAGAGTGAGGAGATTTTCAGGCTGTTCATGGAGTACAGTCCGATTTATGTGTTTTTTAAGGATGAGCGGATCAGGCCAATCAGTTTAAGCAGGAATTTTGAAAAAATGCTGGGAATCCCGATAGAGGAGATGCTGGGAAAAACAATGGATGACCTGTTTCCGTCTGAACTTGCAAAAAACATGGTTGCAGATGACCTTCGCATTTTAAAGGAAGGGAAGTCCCTGATGATTGAAGAGGAGTTCAACGGGCGATTTTACAGTACGATAAAATTTCCGATCCACATTGATGGCAAACCCCGTTACCTTTCAGGTTATACGATTGATGTTACCGAACGCAGGCAATTTGAGAAAATGCAGCAGATCAAGCAAGAACTGTTCATTGATCTCGACTCGGTTACCGACCTGCGAAACGGACTGAACAAAGTTCTTAACGCTGTGGTGCAGTTAGATTGCATCGATTGTGGCGCCATTTACATCACCGCTCCTGCCAATGGCTCTCTTGATATGATCGCCCATCAAGGATTTTCATCAGAATTCGCCAAAGCTATTTCCCATATTCCGATCGGCTCCCCTAAAGTTCGCATGGTCCTGACCGGCAATCCATTTTACGGCACCTATGCCGAAATCCTTCCGGAAATAGATGAAGTTCGGGCCAGGGAAGGACTCCGTGCACTGGCAGCAATCCCTGTCATGAGCCAGGGGCAATTGATTGCCGTGCTAAGCTTAGCATCACACAGTCATGAATCAATACCAAACGATACGCGCAGATCATTGGAAACAATAGCATTTCAAACCGGAGGAGCCCTGGTGCGACTTCAAATTCATGGTGCTTTGAGGGAAAGCGAGCAGCGTTTCAGAAATATCTACGAAGCTGCCCAGGTGGGAATTGTCATCACCACGCCAGCTTTATCAATCGAAAAAGCAAATCCCGCCTTCTGTTATATGATAGGCTACCGGGAGGAGGAACTTAAATCAATGACCTTTGCAGATATAACGCATCCGGATTACTTCAGTCGGGACACTGAAATAAAGCTTGTTGCGAGTGGAGAAATGCTCTTCCACAGGTCCGAAAAGCAGTATATGCACAAGGATGGCAGTGTGCTTTGGGGTGATATTATTGTTTCTGGGATCCGGAATGAACATGGAGTACTGGAAAGCTTTCTTTTTATCATAAACAACATCACAGCAGGGAAACAGGCAGAAGATGAGATCAGGAGCCTCCTCCAGGAAAAAACATTGATGTTGAAGGAAGTACATCATCGGATAAAAAATAATATCTCATCCATTGAAAGTCTGCTAACCTTACAATCATATTCCACTAAAAACACCGAGGCTTTGTCATTGTTGCAGAATGCAGTAAGCCAGGTGCAAAGCATGCGTATCCTGTATGAAAATTTATTAATATCTGAAAATTATTCAGATATCTCCACCAAAACTTATTTTGAAAACCTAATCCAGGCAATCATTGCTCTTTATCCAAATGCCGGAAATATTACCATCGAAACAAACATTTCAGATTTTGTAATGAACACCAAAGTGATCATTCCTGTTGGAATAATAATCAATGAACTGATTACAAATTCAATGAAATATGCTTTTGCCGGCAGAGCGCATGGAGTTCTCCGGGTAGACATATCCAGGGAATTGAATTCAGTGCTGGTAATAATTGCAGATGATGGTGCCGGGCTCCCCGCCGGATTTAACAGCGATAAAAATAAAGGATTTGGATATATGCTGGTGGATATGCTGGTTGAACAAATAGGTGGCTCGATAAAAATAGAAAACAAGATGGGAATGAAATGTAAAATCGAGTTCGAGATGTTTTAATTCCCTGTTTGTATCCGCCTTTTTATAATGATTGTCCGTTCACCCGTTCCACTGATTCTCCGGATAGCGCACTTTAACAATCTTCCTTACTTCCTGGTATAGGACTTCCCGCAACCTGTCGATATTCTGTTTTGAGGTAGCAGAGATGAAGAGTGACGGAAGGTTCTCGTGTGCCATCCAGGTGTTCTCAAGATCTTCGAGGGTCAGGTTTTCTTTGGTGGCAGGACTGAGATCATCGGCATCCTTTTCTTTAAACCTGTATGCATCAATCTTATTGAACACCATGATGGTCGGCTTGTCGGAAGCTTTGATGTCGGAAAGGGTTTGCTTTACCACATTGATCTGCTCCTCAAAATCACGGTGGCTGATGTCGGCAATGTGAACGAGGATATCCGCTTCACGAACCTCGTCCAGTGTGGATTTGAAGGATTCCACGAGGGAATGGGGCAGCTTCCGGATAAAGCCAACCGTATCGGAGAGCAGGAACGGCTGGGTTTCGATCACAACTTTTCGAACGGTGGTGTCGAGGGTGGCAAATAATTTATTTTCGGCGAATATATCCGATTTGCTGAGCAGGTTCATGATGGTTGATTTGCCCACGTTGGTATAACCCACCAGGGCCACACGAACCATGTCGCGACGGCTTTTCCGCTGTGTAGCCATCTGTTTGTCAATCTCTTCCAGTTTGTCTTTCAGCAGGCTGATGCGGTAACGAAGGATACGCCGGTCGGTCTCGATCTCCTGCTCCCCGGGGCCGCGCAAACCAATGCCGCCCCGTTGTTTCTCGAGATGGGTCCACATCCGGGTCAATCTCGGCAGGAGGTATTCATTCTGGGCAAGTTCCACCTGGGTGCGGGCGTACGAAGTGACAGCCCGGCGGGCAAAGATATCGAGGATGAGGTTGTTACGGTCGAGGATCCTGCATTGAAGCACGTTTTCGATGTTGCGGATCTGGCTGGGGGTGAGCTCGTCGTCAAAAACGGCCATGTCGGTCGGATTCTCCTTCATCCATGCATGGATCTCATTCAGTTTCCCGCTTCCGACATAGGTCCTGGAATCGGCATGATCAAGTTTTTGGGTAAACTGTTTCACAGGCACCCCGCCGGCCGTGTCAACCAGGAAGGCCAACTCGGCGAGATACTCGTTTGTTCGCTCAAGGTCCTGGCGTTGTGTTGCCAGTCCGATCAGGACAGCAGTTTCTTTAATTCGCGCAGTTTCAATCATTAAAATGATCTGAATCCGATGATTTCACGAACCTCACGAATGGTTTTTGAAGCCGAGGCCCTGGCTTTTTCTGCTCCCATGGCAGCCACTTTTCTGAGGTATGCTTCGTCGGCGGCCAATGCCATCATCTTCTCGCGGAATGGGGTGGTGAACAGGATAATGTCTTCGGCCAGCTGTTTTTTCATGTCGCCGTAGCGGATGGTTCCCGACTGATAGGTCTCTTCAAAATGCTTCACGGTATCGGGGGAGGAGAAGTAGCTCATCAGGTCAAAAAGATTCACAACACCTTGTGAACGAGGCTGGCCGGGATCAACCGGGCCTGAGTCGGTCACTGCCTTCATCACCTTTTTCCGGATCACCTCCGGTGGGTCGGCCAGGAAAATGGAGCTGTTTTCATTGTCGGATTTCGACATTTTAAGGCTTCCGTCCAGTCCGGGGATCTTAACCAGGTTCTCGCCGAAGTTATAAGCCACAGGTTCGGGGAAATATTCTACTGAAAACAGGCGGTTGAAGCGGTTGGCAAATGTACGGGTCATCTCAAGGTGCTGCTCCTGGTCTTTGCCGACGGGGACTTTCGCTGCACGATGAATGATGATGTCGGCAGCCATCAGCGTAGGGTAGGTGAGCAGTCCGGCATTCACATTCTGCGGCTGGGTCCTGATTTTTTCCTTGAAAGAGGTGCAGCGTTCGAGTTCGCCGATATAGGCGTTCATGTTCAGCAGCAGGTATAATTCTGCGGTTTCCGGGAGGTCGCTCTGGATGTAGAGGGTAGCTTTTTCCGGATCTAAACCACATGCCAGGAATTCAACAAGCACGGTTTTAACATTGCCATGAAGGTCGGCCGGCGTAGGATGCGTGGTAAGTGAATGATAATCTGCAATAAAGAAGTAGCACTGATTCTCTTCCTGCATTTTCACGAAGCTTTTGAGTGCCCCGAAATAATTTCCGAGGTGCAGGTTCCCGGTTGGCCTGATGCCACTGACAACTATATCCATTTACGAATGATGATTTTTTGATTTACGATTTTTGAAGATGCATGCTTTGTCCCAACTGATCCGACAAGTGTCACGCGTCACATTTTAATTTCATCACCGTTCTTGTTGATAAACTGATAATCAAGAAAGTGAGATGCATTTTGAGGTTGGATGGTGACCCACTGGCCATATTTACGCCACCATTTCCACCGGAAGTTGAACCATCCATGGGTGAGGAACGCATGCACGTATGGATGCACGACCAGGGTGAGCCCCTTTTCGTTTTGTTCCCTGATGAGGTACCCCAGGTTGTTTTCAATATCATCGGTAAGCAGGATGGTGGGCTTGATTTTGCCGGTACCGTCGCACGATGGACATTTTTCGAGGATCTGAACACTCATTTCGGGGCGAACGCGCTGCCTGGTAATCTGTACGAGCCCGAATTTACTGGGGGGCAGGATCGAATGTTTTGCCCTGTCGCGCTTCATTTCGTCGCGTAACTTTTCAAAAAGCTTGCGCCGGTTCAAACCCTGGGTCATGTCGATGAAGTCGATCACAATTATTCCTCCCATGTCACGGAGGCGCAACTGACGGGCTACTTCCGTGGCTGCTTCAAGGTTCACCTCCAGGGCATTGGTCTCCTGGTTCTGATCCTGGTTTACACGGTGTCCGCTGTTGATGTCGATTACGTGCAGGGCTTCGGTATGTTCGATTACCAGGTATGTTCCGCTTCTGATCGTGACAATTTTGCCAAACGAATTTTTAATCTGTTTGTCAATGCCATACTGGTCAAAAATTGGAACCTTTCCCGAGTGAAGCTTTACAATATTGAGTTTGTCGGGAGCAATCCGCTGAATGTAGTTTCTTACCTCTTCATAAATGCCCGAATCATTAACAATCACATTGTTAAATGACTCATTGAGGGCATCCCTGAGAATGGCGGAGGTGCGATCGATTTCGCCGATAATTTTTTGCGGGGGTTTGGCCGTTGCAAGTTTCTGGGTAATGATCTCCCAGCGCTTATAGAGGTTGCGCAGGTCGGAATCGAGGTCGGCAACGAGTTTATTCTCAGCTACCGTACGGATGATGATTCCGCAATTTTTAGGTTTAATGCTGGTAATAAGCCGCTTAAGGCGGTTACGTTCTTCGGCGCTTTTAATTTTCTGGGAGACTGATATCTTGTCCGAAAACGGCATCAATACCAGGAAACGGCCGGCAAAAGCAATCTCAGAGGTAACGCGGGGTCCCTTCGTTGAGATCGGCTCTTTGGCGATCTGCACAACAATGTCCATGTTGGGCTTGAGTACCTGGGTGATCTTGCCTGTTTTCTGGATATCCGGTTCGAGCTCGAAATCACCGATGGAAAAGCCGGCACCGTTGGAGGTTTGTCCTTTCCTGATGTATTTGAGCAATGACTGAACCTGCGGGCCAAGGTCAAGATAGTGCAAAAAAGCATCTTTCTCGTAACCTACGTCCACGAAAGCAGCATTCAATCCGGGCATTATCTTCTTGATTTTGCCCAAATAGATATCACCAACAGAATACTCGTTGTTGGCTCTCTCTTTATTTAACTCTACGAGAAGCTTATCTTCAAGTAAGGCGATTTCAACTTCCGTGGAAGTCGAATTGATGATTAATTCCTTATTCACAGCGTTCCATGTATTATAAATCGTACCGGCAACAGGCCGGTAACCGTGGATGACTTAAGGAATTGCAGCAGCAGGAAGGCTATTTCTTCTTATGTCTGTTCTTGCGCAAGCGTTTTTTCCGCTTGTGCGTTGCCATCTTATGTCTCTTTCTTTTCTTACCACTTGGCATAATAAATCAGCTTAGAAGTTAATTACTTCACTTTTACGTGTGATTTCACTTTATTTACAAAGGTCTTCGCCGGCTTGAAGGAAGGGATGTTGTGGGCGGGAATGATAAGCGTTGTGTTCTTAGAAATGTTTCTCCCTGTCTTTTCAGCTCTTTTTTTGATAATAAAACTTCCGAATCCTCTGAGGTAAACGTTTTGACCTGTGGTCATGGAATTTTTGATGGAGTCCATGAAAGCTTCAACAGTGGCCTGAACGGCGACTTTCTCAATGCCAGTCTTATTAGCAATTTCTGCTACAATTTCTGCTTTTGTCATGTTTGATGTGTGTTAATTGGTATATATTGTTGTTAATGAATGTCTTTAATAGGAAAAAACGGATTGCAAAGATATACCTTTTTTCTTAACACAATGAATTATTACCAAATATAATATCAAAATAGCCATTTCACCACGCGCCAGTTCACCATTTTACCATTTTGCAGGCAACATATCGAGTATCTTTGTCCCGATATCCATGATCCATGACAATTTCCGAGCAACTTCTTTCCTGGTATAAAAAGAACAGCCGCGACCTTCCCTGGCGGCACACCAAAAACCCTTACCTGATCTGGCTTTCAGAAATTATCATGCAGCAAACACGCATTGAACAGGGAACGCCTTATTATGAGAAATTTGTCACCACCTGGCCCGGGGTGAAGGAACTGGCTGAAGCAACAGAGGAGGAGGTGTTAAAGCTGTGGCAGGGACTTGGATATTACTCCCGGGCCAGAAATCTGCATGAAACAGCCAGGATCATTATGCAGGAGTATGACGGAAAATTTCCAGCTACCTATCCGAATATCAGGAAATTGAAGGGAATAGGCGATTATACCGCAGCAGCCATCGGCTCTATTTGTTTTAACCTGCCTTATCCTGTGGTGGATGGCAATGTTCTGAGATTCCTGTCAAGAGTATTCGGCATCCGTGAATCCATAGACCTTGCAGTAACAAATGGAAAAATTCAGGCGCTGGCCCTCGAACACATTGATCATAACCAGCCCGGCGATTTTAACCAGGCTATGATGGAATTCGGGGCATTGGTGTGTAAACCAGCAAATCCCGGTTGTGTTGATTGCGTATTCAGCGGAATTTGTGTTGCGTTTAACAGCAATACTGTGGGGGAAATCCCGGCACGTAATGCAAAAGCCACCATCCGCCACAGGTATATTCATTATCTTGTGGTAACAGTCTCGGTTGGAAAAGATAAATTCATATTCCTGAATAAGAGAACCGGGAGGGATATATGGAAAAACCTGTATGACTTCCCTTCTTTGGAATTTTCCTCGGACAACAAGGGCAGTTCTTTAAATGAGGATGATTTCAATAACCTGCTATGCTGCCCGACACCGAAATTTCAACAGGTTTCCGGGCCTTATATTCATCAGCTCACCCATCAGAAACTGCATGGCAGGTTTTATCATGTTCATTTCGACAAACCGGTGGAACTGCCGTATCTCCTTGTTCCACTGCACGAAATTCATCAATATCCCGTTCCAAGGCTGATTGATCACTATATGTTGCATCACATCCTGATGTTGAAGTAAAAGATACAAGTTACTCTTTGCGGTTCTCTGCGTTTTCTTTGCGGCACTTTGCGGTTTGATTTTTTAAACGCAGAGGACCGCAGAGTTTTTCGCAGAGAACCGCAAAGGATAAGATAAAAATTTGTCAGAAAAACTTGACTTCGGTAAAAAAATGTAGTATTATTGCAAAATCATTTTGATATCACATTGATATTATAAAAACAACGAACAATGGAAAGCGAAAAAGTTACCACAACCTCATCAGGATACAAAGCCGTCCTGGTTTTTATCGTGTTGCTTGGCCTTGGAATTTGCGGGATTGTGTTCTATCAACCCAATGCCCTGGCCATCATATTTTCAATGCTTTGCTTTGCAGCAGCCATCCTGACCGTCATCGGCCTGATGGTGGTCAACCCCAATGAATCATCCGTCCTGGTTCTGTTCGGTGAGTACAAAGGGACCATCAAATCTAACGGTTTCTTCTGGGTCAACCCGTTTTATGTGAAAAAGAAAATCTCGCTTCGTGCACGCAACCTGAACCGCGAGCCGATCAAGGTGAATGACAAGCTCGGAAATCCCATTATGATCGGGTGTGTGCTGGTGTGGCGGGTGCAGGACACCTTCAAAGCTGCCTTTGAAGTGGATGATTTTGCCCATTTTGTTGATATTCAAAGTGAATCGGCCACACGGAAACTCGCCGGACACTATGCATACGACAATTTCGATGATGAACAAAAGGAGATCACCCTGCGCGCCGGTGGAGAGGAAGTCCATCTTGCACTCGAAAGAGAACTTTCAGAACGGCTAACCATGGCAGGTATCGAGGTGCTGGAAGCCAGGATAAGCTACCTGGCTTATGCTTCAGAGATTGCCGGTGCCATGTTGCGCCGTCAGCAGGCAACAGCCGTGGTTGCTGCACGCACAAAGATCGTTGAAGGTGCCGTGAGCATGGTTGAACTCGCGCTTGACCACCTGAGCAGGAAGCACATCATTGAACTGGATGAAGATAAAAAGGCATCCATGGTAAGCAACCTGATGGTGGTTTTGTGTTCCGATAAAGATACAACGCCGGTGGTAAATACAGGAACATTGCATCAGTAGAGAAATTATGGCAGGTAAGAAAGTATTCATGCTCCGGGTCAACCCTGAAATTTATGAAGCGCTTGAAAAATGGGCGGCCGATGAGTTCCGTTCGGTGAATGGACAGCTTGAATGGATCATCGATTCAAAACTGAAGGAGCATCAGCGGACGCCAAAGCAAAAACCGGTTGTGGAGAAATAACTTATACTTCGACAAATTTTACCTGTAACACTTAAGCACGTTTAATAAACCAATGAACATAGAATTTAAGGAGAAACAACAATTTACCCAATGGTGGCTGTGGGTCATTATACTTGGAACCGGCACTATACCGATAATCGGAATATACAAACAGATAATTCTTGGCGAAAAATTCGGTGATAACCCGATGCCGGATATTGCGTTGTTCATTTTTGCCTTTTGTGTGTTTGCCCTCATCGCTTTGTTTTGGTTCATGCAGTTGAAAACGGAGATAGACCAGGACGAAATACGAATACACTTTTTCCCGTTCGTTAAAAAACGAATTTTCTGGAGAGATATAAAGCGCGCGGAAATCCTGGATTATGGATTTGTAGGAGGATGGGGGATCCGTTTGGGTACAAGGTACGGCACTGTATACAATACCAGTGGCCGGACCGGATTAGCCATTGAGTTAAAAAACGGGAGAAAGTTCTGTGTTGGAACCCAAAAAGGTTCAGAAATGAAAGTTATAGTTGAAAAATGTATAAAAATGACTAAATAGCCGGTTTTTAACGCTAAGAAATAAATCCAATGATCGCACTTATAAGAAAGAGAAGAGCGTCGAAACTTAACCGCCCGCTGGTAAAGCCTGAAATGACACCCATCGACTGGTTGCTTGAAGCGCTTGCACTTTTGGGACTGATGTTCCTGGCAGGATATGTGATTTATCAATTCCCCGGGCTTCCCGATATCATTCCTTCACACTTCAATGGTGCGGGACAGCCGGATGATTACTCCCAAAAATCATCTATCCTGGCCCTCCCGGCAATCGGAACGTTCCTCTACATCATGCTCACACTGATCGCCCTGATCCCGCATCAGTTCAACTACACGATCACAATTACACCGGCCAATGCATTGAAGCAATACACCTTTGCCATCAGGCTGGTGCGGTACCTCAAGGCCGCTATTATCTGGCTTTTCTTTTACATCAGTTTTGCGACGGTAAGGGTTGTTGCAAAAGAGGATTCAGGGCTCGGGCTGTGGTTCATCCCGATTACCCTGGGCGGGGTTTTTATCCCGATTATCATCTACGTCATCATGGCTTCGAGGCACAGGTAAAAAAATCCGCGAGAAATTTTTATCTGCTTTTACCTACTTTTGCAAAAAAACATACTTTCATGAATTTTATTGAAGAATTACGCTGGCGTGGAATGATCCATGACCTTACCCCGGGAACGGAGGAGCAGCTGCTCAAAGAGATGACTTCGGCCTACATCGGATATGATCCCACCAGCGATTCATTGCACATCGGTAACCTCGCTTCGATCATGATGCTGGTACACCTGCAGTTGGCCGGGCATAAACCCTTTGCTCTTGTAGGCGGCGCAACCGGCATGATCGGCGATCCGTCAGGAAAATCGGAAGAACGAAACCTCCTCGACGAAAAAGTGTTGCGGTACAACCAGGATTGTATTCAGAAGCAGCTTGAGAAATTCCTCGATTTCAATTGCGGAGAAAATTCCGCAGAGATGGTCAACAACTACGACTGGATGAAGAGCTTTTCGTTCCTCAGTTTCCTGCGCGAAGTTGGCAAGCACATCACCGTAAATTACATGATGGCCAAGGATTCTGTCAAAAAGCGGATGGATTCCGGCTCGGGGCTCTCTTTTACCGAGTTTACCTACCAGCTGGTGCAGGGCTTCGATTATTGCTGGCTATATGAGCACAAACAGGTGAAGTTGCAGATGGGCGGCTCTGATCAGTGGGGGAACATTATGACCGGAACGGAACTGGTACGCCGGAAACTGGGTGGCGAAGCGCATGCCCTTACCTGTCCGCTCATTACCAAAGCCGATGGGGGGAAATTCGGCAAAACCGAATCGGGAAACGTATGGCTCGATCCGAAAAAAACATCACCTTATAAATTCTATCAGTTCTGGCTGAACGCCAGCGATTCCGATGCATCGGAGTATATTAAAAAGTTCACCCTTCTTTCGAAAGAAGAGATTGAATCACTTCAGAAACAGCATGATGAAGCGCCTCATCTGAGGGTTTTACAAAAGGCGCTTGCCGAAGAGATCACCATCCGCGTTCATTCCACGGAGGATTTACAGGCTGCAATCGAAGCGTCTGAAATCCTCTTTGGCAAAGGAACAGCCGAAATGCTCATGAAATTGTCGGAAGAGACCCTCCTTGCAGTTTTTGAAGGGGTACCGCAAAGCGAAATTGCAAAAGATGAAATTGCAAAATCAATGAATATTGTTGAGTTCCTTGCCGACCATACCCGGATATTTTCCTCAAAAGGGGAGGCAAGAAGGATGCTGAAAGAGGGTGGTGTTCAGGTTAACAAGGCAAAAGTGGATGAATCATGCATGGTTGATTTCCAGACACTTTTAAATGAGAAATACATCCTGGTTCAGAAAGGGAAGAAAAATTATTACCTGGTGAAGGCAGTGTAACTCAAATGCCTTGATTACGTGATCATCTCAAAAGTGAAACCCGATCTGCATAAGGTACCGGAACCCCAGGCTGAACAGGTCAAGTTTCCCATTCTGCTTAAATGACTTATTAATAACGTACTCATCAATCATCGGGTATTTGGCCTTGATTTTATCATACAGGTCCTGGTTTATCTCTTTTAACTTCTCAAAGTCGATATTCCCTGAAAAATCAAGTCCCCCGCCATAATAGCTCACCGATGGCCCGACCAGGACGAGGTCAAGGGTAAGCCGTTTCCAGAAAACAAACTGGTAACCTAACTCGAGACCACCATTGAATACGTAAAAATTTGCTTTAACGGTGAAGGCACTGTCGAGACTTCCTGCAAGGTCCATGTCGTTCTTAAACTTGTAACCATAGAAACTCAGGTATGGAGCGAGGTACAATCCATCAGGGATGGGTCTTAAATTACGCTTCATCAGGTAGAAGCGGTACTCTAGTGCGAGGTTGATCCCGCGTTTTTCCCTGCTGGTGATCGTGAAAACTTTGGCAATCGTATCCTTTGTAAGGCTTGGAAACTCAAGATAACCGATCGTGAGGGCGATGGACTGCTTTTTATTCAGAATCCGCTCATAACTCAGGGTCAGGTTTTTATTGCTCCATAGCATCATCGGGGTAGGGTTCCACTTGATGATATTTTTGTGGATGGGCTGTGGGATGGGCCTTACAGAGTCTTTTTTTTGGGCTGTCAGCAGCAATGGTGCAACTAAAAGAAGGGCGATCAGCAAACTTATGATTTTATTCATCTTTTGAACATTTTCGAAGAGAGGTTTATGTTTATGTGTGTAAAGATAAAATTTTTCTCAATTTTGCAAGCGTACATTATATTAGAATCTGATATGGGATGTTGCCAGGAACAGGTAAGTAATGTTTAAAAAAATACATTTGCCCGGATTACAAAACCTTGCCGGTGACTTTCGTTTCTGGGTCTCCCTGTTCTTTATCTTAAGGCTCTATGGCATCACGTTGCCGCCAATAGAAACCTCGCATTCCTGGCGGCAGACCTTTACCTGCATGGTTGCCCGGAATTTCCTGGAGGAGGATCCGGATATTTTTTACCCGAGAACTGACCTTGCGGGGTCAAAAACGGGTATTGTAGCCTGTGAGTTCCCGATCTTTAATTACCTGGTATTTATTGCTGCAAAATTGTTTGGATATCAGCACTGGTATGGCCGGCTGATTAACCTGATCTTCTCGTCCTTTGGTATTTATGCGTTTTTTCTGATCGTAAAGCGATATTTCAGCAACCGGGTTGCTTTGTTTTCAGGAATTATCCTTTTGAGCTCCATGTGGTTCATGTTTTCCCGAAAGATCATGCCCGACACTTTCAGCGTATCCCTGGTGTTGATCGGATTGTTGTTTCTTGCCCAATATATTTCAACATTCAATTGGCACCGGTTAGTGCTTTTCTTCCTGTTTGCAAGCCTGGGAGGATTGAGTAAAATCCCTGCCACCATTATCCTTTCCATCGGCATGATTGCACTTTTTGACAAGCAGACACCGTTGCGGAACAGGGTCGCCATGCTGGCCGCATTCGCCGCAGCCGGCCTGGTCATTATATCATGGTATTTTATCTGGGAACCATACCTGTTGCAGAAATACCAGAACCAACTCTATTTTCCAAGAGGTTTTTTACAGGGTATCAATGACCTGGCAGAGAGGTGGGGGTGGACCATCGATAAATTCACCTTTGTCAGCCTGCATTCTTATGTTGCTCTCTTTTTCTTCATCACGGGAATTTATTACATGATAAAGCTGAAAAACAAGCTGATGGTTTATATCCTCCTGGTGCCATTACCGCTTCTGTTTTATTTTATGATTAAATCCGGGTATGTTTTTGCAACCCATGATTACTATGTTATCCCTTTTGTACCTGTCATGGCCCTGGTTGCAGGATACGGGCTGGCTTCGTTTAAATGGACCCGTTTAGCCCGGGTTTTCCTGATATTTATCATGATCGAAAGTATGGCAAACCAGGTCAATGATTTCAGGCTTAAAAAGTCAGAGTGTTATTTGCTAAACCTTGAAAACATGGCAGATAAAGTATGCGGGAAGAATGATTTAATTGCCATTACCGGAGGACTGAATCCGAAGGAAATGTACTATGCCCATCGTCACGGCTGGAGCGTCTCGGCGGAGGAATTTGCCAACCCTGGTTTTCTGAAGAAGATTCAGCGGGAAGGTTGCCGCTTTGTATTTATAAACAGGCGTGAGGCCATCCCGGTTCTGCCTTACCCGGTGGCTTATCAGGATTCCGATTATATCATATACCGTGTTGAATAGTATTGAATTTCGGCAAAAGTGGCGGTAAGTTATTCAGCCGAAATTCACCGGCGGGCAGTTGACTTCAGTCAACAATAACCGGATCAATCGGCATTTTCCGGATTTGTGCTGATGATCTTTTCAACGATTTCAACGGCATCCCTTACACAATTGTAGCAGGTTGTCCTGAACAGGTTGAGTTCCTCGATCTTCTTTAAATCTTCAGGATTGTTAATGTCGAGGCCCTGCAATAGCTCCTTGCAGTTGACAGCGCCATTGTGTTTTTTAAACTCCTCGAAGAATTCGGTTGTTTTCTTATTGGTAGTGAGCTTTTTGCTGATGTCATCGTTTTTTGCTCTTCCGTATTTTAACCCCAGCACCATGAGCGCGCCGTTGATGGCGCCGCATGTGAGTTGCCGTTTTCCCATTCCCCCGCCAAAAGCGCAGGCAATCTTCAGGCAATGATCATCCGACAGCCCAAACTCCTCGCTGAAAGATGTCAGAACAGCCTGGGAGCAGTTGAATCCCTGTGAGAATAGTGCTATTGCTTTTTCTGATTTTGTCATAAGATATGGATAAAAATGCAGTGCAAAGGTCGACATAGTTGATGACAACAGGGTCTTAACCGTGAAAAAAATATCATTCGAAAACGGGTGTTGGTGCTAATAATTTCTTTGTTGGAGTTGTGATTATGTAAATTTGCCGGAGAAAAAATGACGAAATGAGAATCCTGGTAGTTTACTGGTCGCAGACCGGCAACACGAAAAAGGTGGCGGAAGCAATTTTTGACACGCTGCCCGAAGAAAAATCAATGAAAACCATGGAGGAGGTCGAAAGCCTCGACGGATATGACCTGGTGTTCATTGGTTTTCCGGTGATGCAGTTTGGTCCTCCTCCGCCTACCAGGAAATTCCTTGCTGCACATGCGGCCGGCAGAAAGATTGCCCTCTTTCTGACCCATGCCATGCCATCTGATAGTGATGATCCGCAACAACAGGAGATGCTGGCAAAGGAACTTGACAGGTGCCGCTCTTTTTGTTCAAAAAGTGAACTTTCCGGACTTTTTCACTGCCAGGGCGAACTCTCCGAAAAGACAGCCAATGAACTCATGGACAGCAATATCCCGATGCTGATGGAATTCGCTGCAATGCGGCCGCACACCATCGGGCATCCCAATTACGCTGAATTGGCTGAGGCCCGGGATTTCGCAGGAGCGATATTATTTCCAGGAAAATCAAATTGATTGAAGCGGAATCATACCAATCGATAATATTTGATGGACCTTTGAATCTAAATGACCCTTCCCCAGCCCTCCCCTTGAAGGGGAGGGAGTACGTTTGTCGAGGATTTCAAACGATTTCATTCACACATGGATGATCCTAGCAGTTTCACAATGAGAACATCTCTTCTGGCTGGCACAGGGTTCCCCCTCCCCTTCAAGGGGAGGGTCGGGGAAGGGTCATTGACTTACCGAATGAGGTTTATATAAATGAACTGGTACAATTGTGCTTCTCAATCAATAAATCAAATATAAAATGAATTGCGCACCTACGGAGCGCCGGGGCCGTGGGTGCATGCGGGCTACCAATATTTGGCTCCTACGGAGCCGGGAATGATTAATAATACATGATATCATGAAAACTTGATATCGCAGTTTGCGATACCAAGTTTATACAACAAATCGAATTCAGACGTTAATTGACAAACTGCTTTGCATAATACTTAGCAGTCAGTTTTTCACCGGTCGCTTTTTCAATCATCTCGTTCCAGTACCAGCGGCTTCCGGGCATGAAGATCTTCGCCTTCAGGTAGTCGCCAACCTCCTTCTTTCCTGCAAAACTCTGGAATTTATAATCATCAGATTTCAACACGTTGCCTACGATATAGTAATAAAGTTGTGAAGCAAGCAGTTCGCCGAGCAGGTAGTTGTGGTAATAGCAGGGGTAAGTGGCAATGTGGATTTTTGTTGCCCAGTCGGGTTCGTTGCGGCCCTCGGGGCGTTTCATCATCTGGTACTTTTCCACCAGGTCCCACCACAACTTGTTGAGATCCTGGTCAGGATTTTTGTACATCTCCTTTTCAAACCGGTACATCACCTGCGCCCAGCGGCTGAAGACCAGCTGCTCGAGGCGGAGGGTTTTGAAACACGTTTCGGCGATCTTCATCTTCTCCTCTTCGCTGATGCCTGCCATGTCCTTTATCCACTGCGGATTGGATGAGAACCGGCCAAAGATCATCGCAATCGCCTCTGTTGTAAATGTATGGGCAGGATCACGGAGGATGAACGGCAGGGAGGTGTCGATGTTTTTATCATATACGGCATGACCGTATTCATGGAGCATGGTGTTCATCCAGTACTGGTTCGGTTTTACGTTGCAAAGCACCCGCACGTCGCCGGCATTGTCGATATCGGTGCAGAAAGCGTGCTGGTTCTTTCCGGGTTTTTCATACAGGTCGCTGTTTTTGAGCATGTCGTCGATGGGAAGACCTATTCCTGCGAAATAATCGGAGGTAAGTGTCTCAAGATTCTTATCCTTGTAATATTTGTCGAGATCCACATCGTAAATCTTCGGGGCTTCCTGGAAAAACCGGTTCTGGTAGTTCCACGGCCTCAGTTCGTCTGTACTTTTCAGGTTGTAATGCTTTACAAAATAGGTGTCAATATCCCCTTTCACCTGGGTAAATGCCTTTCGGGTAAGGCTGTCGAGCTCATCAAACAGGGTGCTTACCTCTTTCGGGTCCTGGTCGCTGAGGGTCAGGCTCATTTCGTGGTAGTTTTTAAAGCCAAGGTCTTTCGCCACTTCATTGCGCAGCTTTACAAGCTTTTTCACATCCTCTGCAACCACGGTACCGATCTTTTTCTGGGCTTCCCAAACCTCCTGCTGGTACTTCACATCCTTTGAACTGCTGAGCACCTCTTCCACATCATTGTCAGACATCTTTTTACCCTTGACTTCAGTGCGGAAGTTGCCATATTTCTGCTCGATCACCGTGCCCATGCGAACCATCGCGTTCAGCTTGCCGGTGTCGGCCTTTGCCATGAGGAACGACCGGTAAAGCACATCCAGCTGGCGGTTCAGCAGGCTGTCGGTGATCATTCCGGATACCTTGATCTCTTCGAGCTTTTTCAGGGATTCCTTGTTGGAAAAGAGCGCCATGATTTCAAGGTTCAGATCCTCGGCCTTTTTAAAATCTTCCGGTTTGCCCGATATCGCCGCATCCCAGGAGGCAAGCGTTGTTTTCTTGTACAACGGGATCAGCACGGAGTCGTGCCTGCGGATAAAGTCGGTCAGGTCTTTCTTCATTTTTTCCTGTTTGGAGGCACAGCCTGTTCCCAGTAACACCGGGATCACAAGGGCCAATAACACATTTTTAGTTTTCATTTGGAACGAGATTTATATTAGCATACTTCGAAATTCAATATTCGATATTCTTTATTCAACATTCCATGCCGACCCCTCTTTCCCGTCCTTCACGGTGATCTTCAGCTTCTGGAGTGCATCCCTGATCTGGTCTGACGTGCCCCAGTCTTTGGTTTCCCGTGATTTCTGGCGGATGGCCAGAACAAGCTGCATCAACCCGTCGAGCAACTCCCCCTGGTCGTTCGATTTTTCATCTTTCAGCCCCAGGATGTCGGAAACAAATGTCTGGAAAAGACTTCTCAGTACCAGTAAATCCAAAGATTTCAGGGATGGTTTTTCAATACTTTCCGAGTTGATGATCCGAACCGCTTCAAAAAGATGAGAAATCAGAATCGCTGTATTAAAATCATCATTCATAGACTGGTAGCACAGGTTTACCAGTTCTTTTATATTCGGGGAAGCCTTTTCGGCCTCATCCAGCCAGTTTTCTTTTGATTTCGGATCAGGTTCAAACGAGTGGCCATCAATTAGTTTAAGCAGCCTGTTGTGAGATTCCATTAATTTCTTCAATCCTTTTTCAGCTGCCTGGAGCGCCTCATTCGAGAAATCGAGGGTGCTGCGGTAATGTGCCTGCAGGATAAAGAACCGGATGGTCATGGGGTTGTAAGCCTGTTGCAGGGAAGGGTGTGTTCCGGTGAAGAACTGATCGAGGGTGATGAAGTTCCCCAGCGATTTTCCCATCTTCTGGCCATTGATGGTGATCATGTTGTTGTGCATCCAGTACTTCACCGACTCGTGCCCGATGGCAGCCTGGCATTGTGCAATCTCAGATTCATGGTGCGGGAACAGCAGGTCCATGCCACCGCCGTGGATGTCGAAATATTCCCCCAGGTATTTGGTGCTCATGGCAGAACATTCGAGGTGCCATCCCGGGAAACCTTCTCCCCATGGCGACGGCCACCGCATGATGTGTTCAGGCTGGGCTTTTTTCCATAGGGCGAAGTCGGCGGAATTCCGTTTCTCATCCTGCCCTTCAAGGGAACGGGTGTTGGAGAGGAGGTCATCGAGCACCCGGCCGGAAAGTTTCCCGTAATCATATGTTTTGCTGTACTTTTCGACGTCGAAATAGACTGAACCGTTTACCAGGTATGCATAGCCGGCTTCGAGGATCTTTTCAACCATGAGGATCTGCTCAATGATATGGCCTGATGCCCTTGGTTCAATGCTGGGCCGCTTCACATTCAGCTTGTCCATGTAATAGAAATAGCGGTCGGCATAATACTGCGCCACCTCCATGGGTTCCAGCTGCTCAACACGGGCTTTCACGGCGATTTTATCTTCGCCTTCATCCAAATCGGCCACCAGGTGCCCGACATCGGTGATGTTTCTCACGTACCGTACCTTATATCCGAGGTGAACCAGGTAGCGAAACACCAGGTCGAAGGTGATGGCCGGCCGTGCATGGCCCAGGTGCGGATCGCCGTAAACTGTTGGCCCGCAAACGTACATGCCGGCAAACTTCGGGTTGATGGGCTCAAAAAGTTCTTTTGTGCGGGAAAGGGTATTGTAAATAAAAAGCAGGTTTTCCATGTGATTCTGAATTCACCGGCAAAGGTAGGAAAAAATGGAAAAGTCCTAGATATTCAGTTCCTGCAGATGCATCACTTTCCCATTGACAATCAGGTAGAGATAATAAGCTCCAGGGCTGAGTTCGCCGCCAAGGTTGCAGGTAAAGTCACCCTTCTGGCCTGTAAAATTCGCAACGTCGCGGATGTACTGACCACCGGCTGTGGCAAGGATGATCCGTGCTTTTCCTTCGGTAAACAACCGCAGCAATACCTGTTTCGCTCCGTCGGTCCCGGCAAGTACCTCCAGGGTTCCCTCATGCCTGGTCATTTTCATATCGTACGCATTTAACTCCTGAGGATAGACCGGTCCGGGATCCTGCTGTGGTGCAAACACGGGGGGCATCCCGGAATCGCAGGGCCCCAGGTATGCGCGGAACTTGTTCCCCGGATCACTGGATGCCTGGAACCCGGTATGTAGTTTCACATAATTGCCGGAACGCAGTGCAACCGAAGTGCCGGCTCCACCCGTAACGGTACCATATGCATTGATTGAATTGGATGCCGACATGAAATAGGGGCCTGAGACATTTCCGAGTAGAAAAATATCCGGCTGACAGGCGGTTCTCAGGCCGCTTTTCCAGATCCCGCGGCCAAAGGTCGCCGCCAATAGCTGGTCTGACGTTTCGTTGATGGCCAGGTCGGATACCGGCACATTCGGTAAATTGTTATAGAAAGGTTCCCAGTTCGTGCTCCCGGCCGCATGGTAAAAAACCCCGATGTCGCCGCCAACATAAACATTGTTGGCTCCATCCACCTCGATGCTCCATATCGGTACATTGGGGAGGTCGTAGCTGATATTTGTCCAGGTACCCCCGGAGTTGGCTGAATAGAACACTTTCTGGCCGGGAGTATATCCGCCGAAACAGACATATACATGCGTCGAATTCGTAGGCTGTACCCCGATATCGGTGATCCGTGGATAGGTGGCCGGAAACCCCGGGTTGGTTGAAATCGTGGACCAGGAAGTTCCCCCGTTGGCCGTTACAGACAGATTCCCGGTGGTGGCATAGGCGGAATTTCCGCCGGCGGCATAGATTGTTGTGTTGCTGCTCGGACAAGTGCGCAGAACCCACCCGCCCATGACGTCATAACCGCCAAGGAGTGTTGTGTTTCCTGTTAAAAAGTCGTACTTATAAACCCTTGAGTAGCTGTAATAAATGGTATTCGGATAGCTGGTGTTCATATCCACCTGCGGGAAATATCCCAAACTGTTAATGTTGGTAGGAGCGGTTGTGGTAAAATTCGAAAAGTGGATGAGTGACGTGTTCCAAACGGCAAATCCTTTGGTGTCGTCGGTGTAGTCGATCACTGCATCGCCGCCGTCGCAGCAGAATATGTGGGAGAAGTTGGTTGTAGCGGTCGACCTGTATTTGATCCCGTTATCCTGGCATCCGCCCAGGATGGCATTGGGATTATAGTCGCAATCGTCAAAATGATAGAACTGGGCAGTGTTGATGCCGGCGCTGAGATTTGTCCAGCTACTGCCGTCGTCGCCACTCCTGTAAAACCCTCCGTCGGTGGCGGCATACACAAAGTTGTTCAGCGGGTTATATTCAACCGAATGACAGTCGGGATGGATGTAATTCCCGCCTGACTCATTGTATGTTGTGGAGTTGGTAAAGGTGGACCCTCCATTGGATGATTTATAGATCACCAGCCCGCAGGTCACTATTTTCTGGTTGTCGGTAGGTTTTACGGCCACCCCGAGATCGTATTCCGACTGGTCGCCGATGCCATACTGGTCGCCAACGACGTTCGGTGAGTTGGTGAGCCTGGTAAAGTTCACGCCGCTGTTGGTTGACTGGTAAAAGCCGCAGAACGTATTCCCGGCTCCTTTTGGTCCCGAAAGCAGGTAAACTTTGGAAGGGCTGTTGGGTGTTACGCCGATTTCCACCCGGCCGGTACCGCACAGCGCAAAGTCGAAGGCGGAGGTGTTCCAGGTCGTTCCGGCGTTGAGCGAATAGACAAAAGTTCCCTGCCCTGATGCATACATGACAGATGAACTCCCCGGTTTAAACTCAATATCATAAAATCTTCCGGACTGGACCTGCGTCCAGGAGGTTCCGCCATCGAGGGTGCGGTAAAGGCCATCGGAAGTGGCAGCGTAGAGCATGTCGGAATTGTTGGGGTTCTGTACCAGGCGGTAGCCGCAGAATTCGTTTGCCGACATCTGCCCGGTGGCCTGCCAGGTTACACCGGCATCGTGGGATACCATCATGCCGACCGACAACCTGATATACCCGAAGAGGACGACAAAGTAATTCGACACATAGGAGTCGCCGTCGCCGGTCAGCACATAGATCGTGTTCGGGTTGGTGTGGTCGACAACGATTCCGGAAATCCCCAGGGATGGGATATAGCTGCTTAATGAGGTCCAGCTGATACCGCCGTTGGTGGTTTTCCACAGCCCGCCCGCCGGGGTGCCCACATAGATGATGTTGGGGTCGGTCGGGTGAAAAGCCATCCTGTCAACACGGCCAAGGCCGAGCAGGCCGGCAGAGGGATTGTTGTTGTAGGCAGAACCCGGGCCGACGAATGACCATGACCCGTTGGAAGAGGTGAGCGGGGCATCGGGAAGGGCGCCCATGGCTTCCAGTGTTTTTTTAGGGATGTTTACAAATTCACCTGCGGGGCCAAGGTGCATCGACTGGTAGTATGCCCAGCGGGCAAAATGCTTTTGAAAGCGCTCTTTTTCGTAATTGTCGGGAAGGGTTTTGAGATAGTCTTCAGTTTTTTCGGTAACCTGGCTGAAGTTTTCTGTTCCGTCCAAAGGTACGTGGATGGATAGCTGTTGTCCTGCTCCTGTATAGGATAGCAGACCAATAAGTGCAACAACAAGGAGAAGAGAATATCTGTTTTTCATGGGGATCGGAATTGGCACGAATCTATCTGTAATTAATCCGGATAAAAGTACTAAAAAGTAATTGGTCCGGCAATTTTTTTTAGTCATGGATAAAAAAATTGATAGTGATCAATCAATTTAGAATTTTATCTTTGTAACATCAATACTATTTATGGAGGGTAAAAAACTGGCGGATATTTAGTGACAATATTTTTCCCCAAGCGATCATTTGGATTAATATATATCATTAACTTATTGCTTTCCAACTCATTGATGTACCGGTAAGAGTTTAGTAACAAACTAAGTTAAACGTTACCTGGTAGTTGATGAACAGAAGATCTGGCCGTGTTGTCAGATCAGGAGAGTGATATAATACACCCCCGACCATGAAAGCTTTATTTACAGGATTTCTTATTGTTTTTGGGCTCAGCCTTTTCGCACAGGTTGGAATAAATATTGACGGATCTTCCCCGGACAATTCCGCCATGCTGGATGTAAAATCGACCACCAAAGGCCTTCTTCCTCCGCGAATGTCGACCGAAGAGATGAATTCCATCGCTCTTCCTAAGCCAGGACTTCTTATTTACAACCTTGATGTTAATGCATTGTATTGGTATAACGGTTTAACCTGGAAGCGTTTGAATGAAATCACGACGGAAACGGACCCCATCTTTACCACCTCTCCGGCAGGTGGAATAATCCCGCAAAACATCACCGATTGGAATACTGCGTATGGTTGGGGCAACCATGCAGCCATGGGATACCTGACAAGTATTACAGAAACCGATCCGATTTTTGTTGCATCCCCGTCACATGGAATTACACCGACCGATCTTGGAAACTGGAATTTAGCCTGGAATAACCGGATCATGAGTGCATCAGGCACCTCTCCGTTGACGCTGAACCTTTCCGCCAACCTGCTGACCGGTTCCATACCGGCAGCAACAACTGCCGTGAGTGGTTACCTGACATTTAATGACTGGAATACATTTAACAACAAGCAACCTGCCCTGGGTTACACCGCTGAAAACCAGGCAAACAAATCGGCTAACCCTGCCCTGGGAACCTCGGATGTTCTCTACCCGACCCAGAATGCTGTAAAAACCTATGTCACGAACCAGGCCACGAATTACATTGCCAACTCAGGCATGCTCCAGGCAGGGGCCACGTTTCATATCGGGAACAATGGCTGGATCCAGGGCGGGAACATGGGTATCGGCACTGCGTCGGCACCATCCTACCTGCTCGATATCAACGGATCAGTGAATGTGATGAGGATCCAGACCCTCCCCACCAGTTTTAGCAATACTTCCGTCCTGGTGGTAGATGATGTAACCGGGGTTGTTTCCAAACGGACAAACGCCTTTACCTATGGTACAGTTACCTCCGTGAATGCATACCTTCCCCTGTCAAGCAGCGGCGGAACCGATCCCTATCTGTCGATCAGCCAGGCAGGCACCGCCTCCAACGGGTATCTAAGTTCCTCGGACTGGAACACATTCAATGGTAAGGAGAGTGTTTTATTTTTCAATAATCCGTTAATCCGTGTTGGTAACAGCGTGTCGCTTCTCGCTGCAACACCCGGCCAGAATGGCTCTTTGTCAAACGCAGATTTTACCCGGCTGCATGGAACAACCGGCAGTGTTCTCTTTTTTGACGCTTCAGGCGTTCAGCAGGATAATACACAATTTTTCTGGGACAATACGAACAATCGCCTGGGAATCGGAACACCAGCGCCGGCAGCCACCCTTTCTGTTGGAAGCACGAGCCAGTTCCAGGTGGCCGGTGTGGATGGACAAGCCACCATCACCAGCTCCAATGCTTCTCCATTTACTTCTAAAAGTACTTCTGCCACAGGAACAGGTGTGATCGGGGTGGGGAATAACCTTACAGCAGCAACATTTGCAAGTGGCAGCGGTGGTGCATTTGTTGGATCTGTTTGTGGAGTATATGGGAAAGCGAATAATGTTTCTGGCGACAGGTATGGTGGTTACTTTTATCTCAGTGCTTCTGCAAATGCTTTTGTAGCAGCAAATTTTTCAGGAACAAACTATAAAATAATCGGATCTGG
The DNA here is from genome assembly GCA_903926565.1 of uncultured Bacteroidales bacterium. Lineage (GTDB taxonomy): Bacteria > Bacteroidota > Bacteroidia > Bacteroidales > FEN-979 > CAIVAT01. The sequence goes on along the minus strand of CAIYJU010000026.1, from coordinate 11,952 downwards.
AAGTGTTTCAACAATAGTAGAAACAACTGACAATAAAAAAGCAATCATGTTTTGTCCTGAGTCACCCGAAATTCTGTTCACTGATTATGGTAATGGAATATTAACGAACGGGTATTGTCACATAAGCCTTGACCCGACATTCACAAATAATATTATTGTTGATAATGAAAACACGATGAAAGTTTTTGTTCAGTTGGAAGGAGATTGCAACGGTGTATATGTTGCAAATAAAACTGATGAAGGATTTGATGTCATTGAACTTCAGCATGGAAATTCCAGTGTTTCGTTTTCATGGTCAGTAGTTGCAAACAGGAGGGATTCAAGAAACGCCAACGGGGAAATCACTTCAAAGCACAAAGGAGTCAGATTCCCTGAATTTAAAGGTCAATAAATTTAGTCAAATTGTTTTTTATTAACTACAAAAGGAGATGAAGCCAATTGCGATATTAATGCTATTTCTTTCCAGCCATTTTTTCCTTTCAGGACAAACAATCCAGCAAATGGTTCTTTGCCCTCATGACACAATCGTTTGTCTAAAGTCAGATGGATTTGCATTATCCGGAGCAATTCCAGATAGTGGCATTTATTCAGGACCAGGCATTACAATCTCTCCATCTTTTAATCCGGGACTTGCTAATATAGGTAAGCATCTTATTACCTATACTCTTCCTTCAAATGAGTTTTGTACTTTTTATATTACGGTGATTGATATTCCTGCAGTTGGCAATATAAACTCAACAGATCCTTTTGTTTGTGAAGGTGATGTCAGGACTTACAGTGTTGATCCAATACCGTATGTCCTAAAATATCATTGGAAGTTTTCCGCCTCTCCATTCGATACAATAACGAGTTTTCCGACAGTTACCATCAATTTCACAGGTAATTATAATTCAGGTGAATTGACAGTTATGGGAATTAACCAATGTGATAGTTCAACCTCCAATGCCTTCCATATTACTGTTAACCCCAAACCCATTCCCACCATCAAAAACCTCTCCGACACCCTCGCTTTTACCGACAATGTCTGCCAGAACCAGCACCTTACCTATTCGGCTGACGGGGACTTCAGCACTGTAAAATGGAGTGTTACAGGCGGATCGGTGGAGGGCGACGATAACTCGCGCATCGTCAATGTAATATGGGGAAGAGCCAGCGGAAACGGTTCACTGATTGCATCGGTCGAAAAAAACAATTGCCAGGGAGCCGCTGTATGGGAGGTTGTAATTGGCAATGACTCGGCTCCTGTTCCTGCAAAAATCTGGTTGTTTGGAAGGAACATGCTGGTGTGCAGCGACTCTATGAATGCTGCAAATGAGATCCGGATACAATGCTACCAGTGGTACAAGGGAGCAGAAGTGGTTGGAACGAAACGGTACTACGTGGCAGATTCGAATGATAAATCGAGCCTTTACACCGTGAAAACCAGTTTCGACCCCGACTGCAGCTGTGCCAACGCTTCTGTAACATTTAAGTTCGGGCAGAAGGAGACAATCAGTCCCGGGCAAAAAATGGTGGTTGTCCCCAACCCGGCCCACGACAAAATAACCCTGAAATTCAGCCCCGCAGCTTTCCGGCCGGGTCGCCTCCTGCTGTTTTCACAGCTTGGGATAAAGGTTCAGGAGGATGTTGTAACCTCCCCCGGCACGCAGACCGACATTTCAAGGCTGCCTGCCGGGATCTACTTCATCGAATATGTTGTTGAAAAGCAGGGTGTTTTTAGTTCCAGACTCATCAAATTATAAGAAATGGCCAGAAATATATTTTTGGGTTTGACGGTATGCATTGTTTGTTTCTTCTTCAGACATCCGGTTTCAGCCCAAACCAAACCGGAATCATTAAGTAAGGTTGAAAAGTGCCTGCAGGATTACCAGCACCTCTCTGCCTTCGGAAGCGCCGGCAGCATATACGTTGACGAGGCCACCATGAATGCCTTTACAGAGCTGTTTGAAACGGATGCCAACTGTTACTGGGATCTGTTCAAAACCGAAAAGCAACGGATCACCTACCTCCTCACGGTAGAGGAATATATTTCAAATGTCAGAAACACATACAACGACCTGAAGCCGGTAATTACCTATATGAAGCCGAAGATCGAACTTTTGCCTGACGGGAAATCTGCCCTTGCCTTTGTCCGCAAAACGAATCACATTTCGGAAAAGAGTGATTCGGTGAAACACAAGCCAGTGGCAATCGGCGTCAACCTGCGCATCCTTTTCAGAATTAAAGGAGATACGGCACGCATCCAGAACATTACCGAGGACACGCGCCTTACCCGGATCAGGAGTTTCGATGTGGAGGGATCTGCAAACCTTTTCTCAGGTTTTTCAGGCGCCTTTTTTGCCACGCCGGTCTCTGCGTTGCCCCAGGGAGGAGGCACCAACGACTATTCCATCACGAACAAAATGGGCTTTATGGCTGGCGCCGGGGTCGATATCCGCTTAAGCAGAAAGGCGCTGAACGGTTGGGTGGTCAATGTTTCCTGCCTCTTTTCACATGCAGCGCTCACCACAACCGTCAACAACTACGAAAACACTTACCGGGCAACCTGGGACCCCGGAATAAATCCGTTTACCTATTCCGCGTTCGACAGGGCACCTGTTGTGAAAGAGGAGATCACATTCAACGGGGTCTCCATCCCGCTTACCGTGAAATGGTATATGAGCCGGAACCTCTATGTACGGGCCGGACCACAGTTCAACCTGCTGTTCGCGAATTCAGATGCCTCCTTTTCCCTGTCGCACACAGGTGGCGGAAAGGTGATAAAATCAGCGGATGAATGGTTCTACCTCGACAAGGTAAATGAGATGCAAAATATTGAGTATGGCTTTTTCCTCAACACGGAGTATAAGATAAACCCGGCCATCACCACCTCCACCCTGAGTTTTTCGGCCGTGATCGGGTTCGGCTTCGAAGCAAGGATTAAAAAGGTTGTGCTCGATATTGAACCTTTTCTCACCCTCGGGCTGAACAGTGTGCTGATCAATTCGGGGAGCAGCCAGTATCTTTTATATCCCCAAACCGAATCCACCAGCTTTATCCTGACGCTCAGGGAACCCAGGTTCAATACGGTTGGAATAAAGGTGTCCGTTGGCAAAATGTTTTACAGGTAAAAATATAAGTATGAAAAAATTGAAGTATTGTTTTGTCCTGGTCCTCTTTTGTTCCGCGAATCATGCAGCCTTCAGCCAGGGCAGTGTCTCTGCCTGCCCGCAGCCCAAATGCCTGCTTGATCCGACCCAGGATGTAGAGATCAACCAGATTATCAGCGCCAACCGTGAATGTGGCGATACTGCTGCGCCTTGGGTGGTGTATTCGACACAGCAGAATGATTTTGGAGATAAGTATTATGTGGTTAAAAATGAAACACTCGATAAGTTTCATATCTATTCAGGTTCAGGAACATCCAGGCTGAAGATCAACAACCAGATGGATAAGGGCATGCGTCCCAAGTCGGATTTCCTGTTCCGCTTTGCAGCCGAATTTACCGCAGCGGCCCACATACACAAGAAATGCGTGGTGTTAAATTCACAGGGGCTGATCGACAGCATCTGCATGGGCGCGATCGATGAGTCGCAGATCCCGGTCTATATCGATCCGGTTGCCAACACCCTGAAAAAACAAACGAATGAGGCGGGCAGAAGTGTTCCAAGTTACCTGCCCATCTACTCGATTTACTTCGTGTATCAGCACACGAAAACCAGGTACCTTCTCGGAAGGGAGTATAAATTTGACCCGAACCGTCCGTTCAGTGAACAGATTATCGGCTGGGTGGATAAACACCGGGTTTTTGATTACAACAACCGGCTCTGTTTTGAACCGAATTTCGACAATGGCCCGGTCAGGCAGCGGAGGTGCGATACCGTTTACGGAAATGCCAAAGTTTTTTCCTCTGCCAATGAGCTGGGTGTCTTTATTGCCACGCCTGAAATCAAAATTTTACCGCTGTGGGAGGAACCGGATTCATTTTATGTGAAAAACCCCAGGAGATTTGTCTCCGGAGATACCTTCAACATCGGCAGCCTGCGTGAGAAGATCCGTTACGGGATCAAAGGCGCAACCGAAAACCTGACCAATCATGAGCGAAGTCCGAAGTTCTTCAGGTTCCCCTACCTGGGAATCACCAAAAACGACTCCAGGGTCTTCCAGGTTGCTGCCACGGGAAGATATGTCAGGAGCAAGAAGAGCATTTGCGAGGCGCTGAAGATCAATAAATCCAAAATCAATGTCTTTTTTATCATTCCCGACTCGCTGCCCGATGCGTATGCACTTTTTTTTCTGAATCAGCTGAATGACAAGTATGCAAATTTTGACCGGAGCTTTGCCGGGTGCTATTATCCGCAGGGGGCGGGCAACCTGAACATCATCAGGGCGAAAGACCGGCTTCAGAGCTACCAGGTGCTGAGAGACAGTGTGGTGAGCCATGTTCCTGATACAAATCACCGGTCATACCAGGATTGCTACAGCCTGCTCGATAAAGCGCTGGACGAGGAGCCGTTCAACATCAAGGAGACCAACCTGATCGTCCTCGTGAACTCCCGGAAAAGCCCTGATTTACAGCCCAATACCGGAAATTCAATTTCCCTGAAAATGGCAGAGAAAAACTGCTACCTGCTGGCCATCGATTTCAACGGCAGCACCTCATTTTCCACTTCTGTGCAGGCGATTGCCAAAGGCGCTGCGGGGATGTTCAAGCAGATGCACCGCCTGCCTACCGTCCCGATCGAATGGACCCTTGTGGGGAAGCAAAATGTAATGACCAACTATCTCCTGGCGGTTGTTTCAACCATCGACACCGCGCTGTTAAAAGGCCCGCAGATCATGAATCACATCCAGGCCTCCATCGAACCGCTGCATTCAACCCTCGACCGGGTGATTAAGGAGGAGTGTGACATGGAGACCGATTCCGTACCATTATCCGAGAGCGAAACGGTTTTCAAACGCGGTCTTGAGAGTTTGAATTCCGACTGTGCCAGGGATCTTACCTCCATGCGGATCATGCAGATGGGTTATTCCAGGCTTACCTACGATAAAGGCGACTCCCTCCTGTGGAAAGCCGAAGTGTTGATGACCGAAAGGGAGTTGACCGACCTTATAACCCAGATGGATGGATTCACCTTTTCCCAGTCGGGCGGAACGCTTTGCAACAAAATTTGCACACTCTGGCAATCGCTTATCTCGCGCTTTATCGGCCAGGAGATCATCGTTGACAACACCTATCTCGACCTGACGATCTGCCAGATCATCAACAAGATGATCGGTGCCAATTTCGGATACTATTGCAATGAGCCCATCAAACGATATACCCTCAGGGATATCTGCCAGGGCCAGCAAAACGTGCTTGACCCGGCCGATGCCTATCAGAAAACAGTCGGTATTAAGCTGGATTTGCTGAAACAGAAGTTGTCGAAAGAGTATTTTACCTCCTTCTCGGGGATGAGGAACACCACCGACATCAGGTATTACTGGGTTCCGGTGAATTTGCTGCCATGAAAAAAGTTCTCGCAGAAACTTTTAGGCGGCGAATTTGGTAAGTCTTAACTAATGCGTTTTTAAGTACCTGTAAAATGAATGTTTTTGAAATAACCAATCTTGCGTGCACATACAATGAGAAATCCCGGCCGGTGTTATTCATTGAACGGCTTGAGATTCAAAAGGGAAAACTCACCGTCATCCTTGGGCAGTCGGGGAGTGGTAAATCGACCCTCATCGAGGCACTGGGGCTCATGAACAACACCATCCTCGGCGGTGAAGTGCTGTACCGTTCACCTGAAGAGGTTGAGAACGTCGGAAAACTCTGGAAGAAACGAAGTAAAATGGCGAAGATCAGGAGAGACTACTTTTCCTTTATCTTCCAGGATGACTACCTGATGCCCTACTACTCCTGCGAGGAAAACGTGCTGATTGCCAGGTTGATCCAGGAGAAAATAGGCAGGAGTGAAAAAGATGCCTTGCTCGCAGGCCCGATCGGGAAGATGGGCCTCTCCGGCAACGGAATTATGAAGAGATTTCCCTATCAGCTTGCCGGAGGCCAGAAGCAGCGGCTTTCGTTTATCCGGGCCATCCTGAAGGATTTTGATGTGCTGTTCGGAGATGAACCAACCGGGAACCTCGACTATCAGAATTCAGAACACCTTTTCGAGTTTATCAAATCAAAGCTTCAGAACAAGGCCAACTCCGCCATCATTGTTTCACACAACATCGAACTCTCCGTGGCAATGGCCGATACCATCATTGTGCTGACACGTGCCGCCGAGGGATCGGAATTCAATTTCGAACTGAAGCAGGAAAATGTGTTTGACCGTACATCCGGCAAGGAGTATGCTGGTTACAAAGATCCGGATGACCTGATCAGGTTTATTAAGGAAATAATGTCAGCTTAAGGAAAGAGAAACACATGAGAAGATACCGTACGTTCCACCTCATTGTCTTAAAAAACGAATTCAAGGCAATCCGTGGATTGAGAAATAGTACGATCGTTTACCTGGCGGGCATCCTTTTTATTACCTTTTTGTGCATTGGTTTCTCCAACAATGCCTACCTGTACCAGAAGAAACTGGCAAAAAATCCCCTGTCAAACTGGGTTAACATGGAAATTGACAGGAGTTTGCAACCCTCTCTTGACAAACTGATGAAATCGCTGTCGGATCCGAAGACCAGGGAGTCGTACTTTTTGCAGAATGTCTATTATTCCAAACAATTCGGTGCCACCTTTCTCGCCCGCGGCGGCATTGCTTCGAGGTTACCCCTGCCAAAAGTCAACACCGTATCTCCCGAAAGTTCGATCATCAAAGATCTCTTCAATAAGGATAACATTGTAAAGGCGCCGGTTTCTGAAAATTGTTTCATGGAGGAACCATACGGTGTGATTGTCACCCGGAATTTCCTTAACGATCTTGGATTTCACTACGACTCAGTCAAATATCTCTCCTACCGGCTTTACGGTTACAAATATGTCCAGGTGCCCGTGCTGGGCGTTGTGAAGGAGCTCCCGTTCCGGGCTTCCCTGTTTTGCACCGATTCATTTTATACCATGCAGCAGAAGGTCTTCCCCGACGACAGCCTGTATGCGAAACTCTTTATTGAAACAACGGATGCACAAAAGGCAGCCCGGGTAAAAAGCGCGATCTGCAAGGAGTTTAACATTCCTGCAACCACCAGGATCTTCGATTCGGTTCAGGGGGCGGGTAAATCAGTGACCGTTCTCTATTTCCTGCATATGGAACAGGCGACCGGGGAGATTTTCAGCGATAATCTTCGCAGGCTCTACCAGCTTGAGGCGTTAAAGAACCTGAATTTCGGGGCATGGTTCAGTGTGGTCAACCCAATGTCAAACCCCGATGGCAATGATATCCGGAAAGACAACAGCATCTATAATTTCGACTTTCTGTCGGTGGAGTTCAGCAAGCTTGATAAAATAAAGGAGTTTTCAGAATATCTCAAGAGTGATTATAACCTTTCAATGAGCATGGAAACGGTTTACCAGCGGCAGAATTTCCTCTTCTCGCTGAATGTTTCCCTGGCTGCAATTTTCGTCATTCTCTTTCTTTCCGGTGTTGCCGTGATGATCTTCCTGTCGAACACGCTTAAAAACCACCTCGACCGGATCAAACGCAACCTGGGCAATTTCCTCGCTTTTGGCGGATATGGAAGCCAGATCATCGGCATTTACCTGGTGGTCGTGTTCGGGATCATGGTCATCTCCCTGGCCATTTCGTTGGGCGCAGCCGGGATCGCGGGTATATTGCTGGACACTTATGTTATCAGGAAAGTATTGATCCTGGAAGAGAATCAGAGCTTTTTCTCGCTTGATAACCCATGGATGAGAATCTTTGTTTTGATCATGCTTGTCGTGGCCTTATCCAAAACATTTTACAATGTCTGGCGCCTCGTCAGGCAGACGCCGGGGAACCTTATTTATGAAAGAGAAAACCATAAAAACCAAAAGCCATGAACGAGATTCTTCAACAAAATCCCTGGTTCCGACCAAGCCAGGCAACGTTAAACAAATGGTTGTTCACCCGCAAAAGGCCCGTTCGCGGAACAAATTTTGAAGCGCCCGGGTTGCTGGGCACATCAAATTTTGGCACGGATGGATTTTTGTTTGCTTTGGCCGTCGTACTGGAGATCGTAGGGTTGATCGCGTTCTATATTTTTTTCGGCAGCATCATCTTTGCCATGCTGTTCTTTGTACTCGACTTCATCTTCGCCATCGGTTCTCATTGGAACCAGGGAAGGCTGACGGTATTAAGGAACCAGATGGCCCTGGTACGCGATTTCTCGTTTGGCGAGCAAAAGGATATCGACAGCCATGGCGACCTTAAGCCGATTGCCGCCCGGATCCTATGGAGAAAACGGACGATGCGGCGGTTCAAATGGACCTCGCGGTTCTTCTGTTTCCTTATCAGCGGCATTGCCGCGTTCAAAGTGGCAGGATTTATGAATGGGTGGGCAAACACCGGCGAGGATTTCGGAGTCATTCCGATGCTCATCAGCATCTCCTACACCCTGGTTGCCAGTATCCACATCTATGTAACAGGTTTTCTTTTTTCAGAGCTTTACGTAAGATGGGCAGCCAGAAGAGAACTTGCCGCCCACCGCCACCACCGTGAGTATTCCGTATCGGTTGACAATCCTTACGAAGCGAAAGACATCCATGTTCATCCCCCGCTGGAATTCACCTGGCCCGATACAGCTGAAATTCCGGGTCTTCCGGCCCCTGGTTTTGCCCGGGCGCATGTGAGTTTTAACAACCACTGGATCAAGTACACCACGCTCTATACCTTTGGTGTACTCACAGATTCCGATATCACCGGCATGCAGGGCCTGATCAGTGATCCCAATGGAAACAGGCTGACACAAAAAAAGGACATCTTTATTAAAAATGCCCTGCATCACCAGCTGGTGACGATCCTTTCCTCATCGCCTGCAACCAATGCTGAGGATCCTCCCCCGGTACCGGCGCCACCCCCAACCCCGGTATTTCCATTGCCGTCAGCGGACAATGCGGTGGAGAACGACAACGAGACCTATCCCTGGTTTGCCCCCAGCCATGCAACAAGGAACAAATGGCTCTTTACCCGCAAACGTCAGTACGGGGCCGGAAATTTCAGGGCACCCGGCCTGTTCGGAACCCATGGATTCGGTAAAGACGCTTTCCTGTTCACCCTCGCTGTGGCACTCGAAATTGTGGGACTTGCCGCATTCTATATCTTCTTCGGCAGCATCCTCTTCGCGGTCCTGTTTTTCGTGCTTGACTTTCTGCTGGCCGTGTTGTCACACTGGAATGCCGATCGCTCAACGGTACTCAAAAATCAAAGAGCCCTGCTGATGCCAAATTGCAATCCCGACTTTCAGTTCAGCGAAAACAAGGACCTGAACAGGGACGGCTCTCTCAAAACAGCCCCGGCAAGGCTCAAATGGAGGAGTGCCACCCTGCTCCGTTTTAAAATCTACTCAGGTATCTTTTATGGACTCATCGTGCTCCTGGGAGCCATCAAAGTGGCAGGCTTTATCAACGGGTGGACTGAGACAGGGGAGGAGTTCGGGAACATTCCCATACTGATCATCGTTACCTATGCCCTTGTAGCAGGGATCCATATTTATGCCACCGGGTATTTCTTTGCAGAGGTTTTTTTCCGGTTTCATTATAACAGCGAGCGAAGAGAACATAAGCTCACCCATAATTACACGATTCCCGGCTATGTGATGAAGGACAATGTGACAGCCAAACCGATGCCCCACGGGATCAACCAGGAGTATCATCACCTCATCGGGAATAAGCTCTACACCTTCGGGATTCTCAAAGATACCCAGATCTTCAACATGATCAACCCCGTTTCGCTTGCACGCATCCCGATCGAGGACTTTCTGAAAAACTGCATCCACCATCAAATCACGGATATCCTGCCATCAACACCCAACATTCCGGAAGTTCCGATCAGGGTGAACAACATGGTGCCCCCGGTACCGGTTGGCATGGCCGATCCGGGATCTGTAGCTGATAATGACAATACAAAAACACCGCTAGTTTATAGATATAACCACAAATCTTTGTACCCATGAAGTATTTCAGAATGAATTACCGGTCGGTTGTCAGCAAATTGTTCATGTTGCTGACCTTTATTGCATTGGGATGTTCACAGCGGCAATGCAGCTGCAGAAGAATGGAAACCTTTTCGCAGATGATCGTTGTTTCCGACAACCTTGGCGAAAAACCAACTGATAAATTCCCCGCTGATGTGGTTGGTTTGTTATATCTGAAATACTTTGACACGATAGCGCCCGGCTATGCCCCTTCGGGGAATTTAACGAGGCTGGACAACGACGCTGAGATCGAAGACATTCAAAAAATGGGGTTAAAGGCGTTGCAGAAGACCCTGCGCAGCGTTTTTCCGTTGCCGGTTGACCAGGTTAATTCAGGGATAGATTCCCTCTTTGCCAAAAATCAGATCGGGACCGGTTTCAGTGTGAAATCAGTGAAAAGTGATTCCGCCAGAACCCTGCTTCTCAATCAGTACATCCTGAAAAAGTTAAACGATAAGAAGAAAAGTATCTTCTACTTTTACAGCAATAAATCGAATGCATCGAACTATCGTTGCAAACTGGAAACAACCGACACTACAAAAGCAAAAGAGGCTCCCGGCCAGGGTGCCTCCAATGCAAAGCCTAAGAAAAAGGGCAGGGGTATGGGCTGCTCCGATGGCAGTGTTACAAAGAAAACCAGGGTCGAATTAACCAGGGTCGATACGAGCTTTATCGTCTTTCATAACATCGACAGCCTCAACATAAATATTGCCCGGGATGCCGACTCCATCAACAAGTCGAAAAGCGGCTGTTCGGTCAGGGATAAAACGGTCACATTCATTGTCTTCTACAACCCGCCGTTGACCGACGACAAGATTGTTCCCGACTCCATGAGAATTAAAGGTGATACGGCGCCGCCTGTTGTTAAAGTTGTCCCGCCTGTTGAAAAAACAAAACCACAGACCAAAAAAACGGTACCTGCGGCTACCACCCTGCCTGCTTCGCAATGCAGATTTAAACTTTCAAACACCAGGGGCCTTATCATGTTCGAAAAGGGCAACAGTGCCGCCTCAGCAGCAGTGACACTCAGCACCTCTCCGAACTCAGCCGACAGCCTTGTATGGGATTATACGGGATGCAGCGATGGGCTGACCGTGGTGTTGCCCGGCAATGCCCGGCATGGGAAAAAGGTCATCCCATCCTTCCGGGTTACCAAAACAGATGCCGTAGCGTCAGGAACAATTACCTTTAAGGTAACACCTTATAAAGCGAAGTGCAGTCCGGCTCCTTCATCCGGGGTTTACACCTTTGACATCAGGCAGGCAGCAGTCAAAATGGATATCCCCAGGGATACAACCGCTGTCAATCAGAAGAGAAGGAAGATCATCTCCGAATTCAAGGAAAGGTTATACTTCTATTTCAACGCGAAAACCAAAGAGGACCAGGACTTTTACAAGAAGGATGCGGTGAAAAAGCTGAATGAGATCCCCAATGTGAAGATAGAGGTCGCGCCTCAAAACAGCATCGATGTGATTTTTGACACGAACTGGGAACGGGCGAAGATTGTGCCGCTGTACGATGCGAAGAAGTATTATGTGGTTGGGATAAGGATTGCAAGGTAGGGTTAAGTGATTAAGTATTACCCTTCGCTTTTTGACGTTTTGGTTGCAATTTAAAAGGTCGATTTGAATATCGAATATTGAACAACGAATTTTAAAATTTTTTACCTCACCCCCTGCCCCCTCTCCAAAAAGAGAGGGGGAGGATGGGCGTGGAATGGTTAAGTCTTTTAGCCTGCAGAAGGATGGAGTTTTTCAGAAATCCAAAATTTGATTACTGACTGGCGTGTAATACCGAGTCGTGAGGCCTCCCTGTCAAGTTCCTGAACCATCCAGGCTGGAAAATCGACACTGACACGACGTTGCTTTA
>CAIYJU010000025.1 GCA_903926565.1 uncultured Bacteroidales bacterium | reverse complement strand
GGCTTCAGCATCCTGAAGGTTAATTGTGACTGTCTGGTTGATACCGGGATTGATCACGGGTGTTTTATCATTAAAATTCAGATCACCGGGAACACCCACTGTTAGTGTAATATCTCCTCCGGCCCATGTTCCGAAACTGACATGCTGGGCATTTGATATTCCAAAAATGGCAAAGAGAAAAAACGAAGTGAATAACACAGAAAAATTAAACCTCCGGTTATGATCTGAGGGGCAACAGGATATCTTTGGGTTAATCATTTTATAGATATGCATATCAAATATATTCTATCTGGATGGTGAACTCTCCGTCATAGCTTCCGGGCTTTGCGTTTGACAGGTTAACTTCACCACCCAGCCAGAGGTAATACTCCCCTTTTTCATTGAACTGAACAATCCGCTCGATCTGGTCAAGTGGCTGGGATGCCTGCTGGTTATCTGACTTGTTGCCACTGACAACGTACTTAAAAACAATCGATCCCTGCCCGGTAGTATTCTGCAATGCCAGCTGGTTCATATAGGAAAGACGAATACTCGAATTGCTTTTCCCTTTCACCAGCATTTTCCCTGCCTTGTCATCACTCAGTGGGGAAATCTGAAGTATTCCGTTCTGAGCTGAAGCCTCATCGATTGTAATATCCTTGAGTGTAATGAGCTCGATTCCGGCTGATTCTACCACAGTCGCAGCAGCCTTGATGGAATATGAATTCTGCCCTTGCAGGGAAGCAACCAGGAAAATGCAAGATAGAAAAGGAATTATCCGGCCACTGCCAATTATTTTCCGGATTTCTTTCATAGGACCAATTTCAAATTATCACAAAACAGATTCATATCTTTTTCTCACCTCTCAATTTGTAATTACCATCTTGTTTGTCTTCTTAATCGCTCCGGCATCCATCTGAAGCATATAAAAACCGGGTTTAGTATAATTGTTACTCCAGGGAAAATTGTGTATCCCGGTTTCAAAATCCCCATCCGCTACTACATCGATCAGCTGCCCATGGATGGTATATATCTTAAGCGAAACATGTGCAGGCTCAGGCAAGCTGAAACGGATTGTGGTTTGCTGACTGAAAGGGTTCGGGTAGTTTTGCAGAAGGCTCGGTTCTGGTGCGAGGTAGGTAGGATTATCACCTGATTTCCCCTTCTCGATGACAATCGAAAAAGGTGGCAGTTCTGTAGCGCTTTTCAACCTGCTGCCAACGGCCACCGGGTTGATGACGGAGGGCGGGAGAACAGGAACTCCATCCATGGGGTTGTTAACGGGGACCGATCCGGTGCTCTTGGTCACACTTTGAGTGAAGGAATAGGCATGTTCGCGTTTCATCGATATTGCCCTCTTTTCAGCATGATCGTTGAGGCTGATCGCCCAGTCTGAAGGCCAGTCTTCCGGCAATTCCCAGCTGATCGTAAAGGTTCCCCCAAGTTGCTGACCCTGCACCTGCCCTCCTGTGAATAAAGGAAGATTGATACAATCCGGTCCGTCAGACGGCAGGTTGTTGATCACTAGAGGCATGGTATGCGCTGGTGAGGAGAGCGTAAAAAACTCCATCCAGGAATCAGATAACGGCTCCAGCCGGTAAGCATCCCAGGTATCTGGTCCGGCCTTTCCATCCTCTTTGAACGAAACAAGAATATCACTTTCCAGTCCGGAGGAGGTCAGGTTGAGATTGATTGCCCCGGGAGCAAATGCAACCGGTTTTGATTTCACAGAAGTCCCTCCATAAAAAACACCTCCTGATGACAATGCACCGCTGGTAAAACTCAGGGCCGGCGAGGGATTGTTGGCTTTTATCCAGAAAGCCTGGAATGGGCTGATCAACCCGTTTCCAAGTGTGCCATTTATTCCATTCCACACTTTGAATTGATTCACAGCAGGATCCCATATATATATTGTGTTGTCGATATTCGTCCTGGTCCAGCCGGCACCTGCATCCCAATCCAGGGTCGAAACAGTTGGATTTCCCATCAGATTCCATCCCTGATCATCAATATTTGTATCATAAAAAACAGTGTCTGTGGGCGATTGGCTGGTTTGTCCGCCTGCCCGGGGTGTATAGGTAACAGGCTGGTTCAGTCCTGAATAAGAAAAACTTCCGGGGAAATATGCATTCCCTGAAGAGGTCATCTGCCTGGGAAGTGTATCACTGTAGGCACCTGATATAGAATCAAAAACATAAAAATAGTATCCGCGCCCCTGGGTAAGATTGTCGTTATAGACACTGGTTCGCCAGCTCATGTTGGTGGTGAGGGTATCGGTTTCATCAAACCAGAGGAAATTCGGTTGTTTCTCAGGGAAAGTGGAACCGGGAACCCCCTGTGTGATAAATCCAGTAAGCAGGTCGGCACTGGTGGTCAGAGTTGGGGAGGTGATCATCCGCCAGCCTTTAACCCCCATAAAGGTCACATAAACAGACCTGGCCAGGGTCCATGGATGTTCGTTATAACCGGTTCCGAAATACCCCACATCACTTACTGAAGTGGAAATCCATTTATTGACAGTACTTTGTCCGCTTCTGGCAAGCTTTTCAAGCCGGATGGGATTTGTGATGGCATGATAATCCCATGGATACACATCAGCCTCAGCATTGCCGTTCAGTTCGCTGTCGAGGTAGTGAAGGCTCAATGCAACTCCTGTTGAGCTTCCTCCGTCATGTATAATATCATATGTGCGCTGGATGGCCTCCTGTTTCCAGGCAGGCGTAACGCCAAGGCTGATCTTTACCCCGATCGCTGCCGGCAGCGTTCCGCCAGCGGCGAAGGTCATCGTTGTAAACTCATTTCCAAATGTGTAAGGAATGCCTGGCAGGAAGGATGAGCGGGTTACAGTTCCATTAACATCCCCCGGGCCGACGGTGGTTGCGGAGAGCCCCATCATCAATGAATTTATGCCTGTTTCAAGTATACCTGTTGTGGAAGAGGGGTTGGCCGCCTGCAAATCGAGTATTCCGCCCAGATTGAGATCACTGTTCAGCAAAACGCCTGTAGCCCTGGCAATGGTAAAGTTGTTTACGCTGTTGCTTGTAAAAGTGCCCCCGGGAATACCAAGCTGTGCATCGGAACCGCCTATTTTTACGGTTGAGCTCACTCCTGCAGTAACAGAACCGTCAATCCTGACAATGGATCCGTTAATTCCCAAAGTACCACTTCCCAAAGCCAGTGACCCGGCAGAAAGATCAAGTGCCCCGATTATATCAAGATCACCGTTGAGCGAAACACCTGCACTATTGGAAACCATCAAATTATAAACATTGTTTCCGGTAAATGTTCCTGTTCCGATTGTTTGCAGGCTGATTCCGGTGAGGGCGATGGTGGATCCAGCAGAGGACGCATCGATTTGCCCGTTATTTGTAAGAAAGAGATCCCCGTTTAACGACAAACGGTAACCATTCAGCACCATCTTATCAATCGCCTGATTTATCGTCAGACTGCCAATTATTCTGTCTCCGTCAAGAAAGCAATCCCTGTCAGGATCATCTTCAAATATGATGTTCTCTCCGGAAGAGGGCACAGTGCCATCTGTCCAGTTTCCTCCTGTTGCAAAATTTGTACTGAGCGATCCTTTCCATTTACGTAACAGTTTCTCCCAGGCGCCCATGCTTGGGGTCGTGCCCCTTGAATCGCCACCAAAATCGGTTGTAATACCCGGGATGGAAACTCCAATGAGGTTTATATTTATTTTATAATCCGTCGCCAGGGTCCCGCCGGCATTCGTCAAATCCGGATTGATATCCAAACTGTTCACATCGCCAGCAATAGTAATCAAAGCTGCTTTCCAGGTTGCCAGTGTGGCACAATTGGTGGTATTTAGCCTTCCTGTCGCACCTCCGGTGCCATTTGAAAAATAATCGTTAAAATCGATGGTCACTCCGGTTGTTGCAGCAAGCCGGATGGCAAAATGATAATTAGATCCGGATGAAGAAGAACGGGCATTGTATAAAACATTGTTTTTTATCGTTCGTTGTGTATTGTTTCCTGCGGAATTGTTGAAAAATGCATATGTCAGCGTATTTGCAGAGGTCGTTCCTCCAATATACACAGTATTGAAATAAAAGAGATTCCTGCTGTTGGAGGTTCCGCTTGTGTATCCTGCTTCATAAATCCCCTGGATGATGCATCCGGAGGTAACGCCATTACCGAGACTGATAATATTGTTAAAATAGGTTGATGTGACAATATTGACACCTGTTGCCGCAAAGAGAATACGTATCCCGGTTATTGCAGCGGCTGTACTCGTATTTGAGGCAGCCAATGTTAAACTATGGATAAAATTTTCTGAAACAGTATGCACGCCTGCAGAGGTTCCGTTTGAAATATACAGTCCGTATATCTGAATAGCCCGGGATGTAGTGCAGGTATTTGACAGGTTATAAATAGTATTCCCTGAAACAGTTTGTCCGGCAAGGGTGGCTGTGATTGCAATCCCGACAACTGAAGCTGTCGTGCTAGAGGTACCCGTACTCCCGCTTGGTGTTGATAATCCCCAAATAATATTATTGGTAATTGTGTTTACACCCTGGGTCGTAATAATCCCGGCAACTTGTCCGCTTGACGTTGCCCTGGCAAATGCATTAAACAAATTGGCAATGGTATTTCCGGAAATGGTAACTGCACCGGCGCCAGTGTTTGAAACCGCGATCAGGTTCTGAATAGATGAAGACGTTACTACCGAACCTGCCTGAACACTGTTTGCCGATATTGTGCTGCCGATGGTATTGGCACTGATAGTCTTCACTCCGGCACCTGAATTCAGAATACCTGTAAAATTATGGGCAATTGAGGTGGAACCGATGGTTGTAATTGATCCAATGGAATTGTTAACAATTGATACTGCAGCCGGTGATGAACAATATATACCATAAGAAGTTGCTGTTATGGTTGAATTCGTTAATAATACAGAACCTGTACCCTCAGAAGCACCAATTTCATTTCCCGTTTCTGTTCCAACATTCAATGCACCACCTGTCAGCCTGATTCCCTGCCAGGGAGCATTACCTGTGCTGGTGAAATTAAAATTGCGGATGACGTTGCCCTGAATGGAACTTGCTGTTACCGCACCGACATTGAGTTCGATGCCATAAAAGGCAGTGGCACCGCCAGACATGGTCCATGGTCCGCCTCCACATTCAAAAGAGTTGCCTCCAATATGGTTGTTGATAATGCTAAAGTTATTTCCGGAAGTATTTGAGATATAAATAGCCCGGTAAGTATTTGTTCCGGTTGCAATCCAGGAGGTTGTTTCATAAAAGCTGTTCCCTGTTACAATCCAGTCTGAAGAATAAGCTGTAAGAGAGATGCCATAAGAGGCTGATGCAGACTGGAAAAAGTTATAAATGTGGTTATCCCGGAGGATGTTCCCATTGTTCACAAAACCCGCACTACCGTTAGAATAAACAGCGCTTATTGGCCTGTTGCCTCCTGCATTTGTGATGTTGCAAAATTCAATGGTATTGTCATCATTCCCAATACCTGCCGTTGAGGAAGAAAAGAAAATTACTCCCGCGGTCGTACTGGTACATGAACCAGCAATGGTGCAATGCCTGATCATATTATTCTCAGAAGAATTCACAAACCGGATGGTCCTGGAATTCGTACTTGAAATGTCGGTCTGCACCAGCGTAAGGCCGATATCGGTTCCGGTCAGGTTCACTCTTCCGTCGATAGTCAGGTGACTGGTTCCGTTAAGATCAATGAGATCGCCCGGGAAGTTACCAGAGACTGCAAAAATTCCGGTGGGGTATACCAATACCGAGTTATAGTTTGAATTTCCTATGCCACTTCCATTCAGTACCGCTGTAGCGGTTTCAGTTGTATTTCCATGAATTTTAATGATAATTTCTCCCCGATGTGTACCGTCATTGATCTTATCGAAGGCAGCTTTGATGGTTGGGTAACATGCATCTACTATACCAAGGCTCGCTATAACTTCTATCTGGTAAACGGAAACTGTGATGGTACTGGCTGCACTTGTACCACAGGCATTGGATGCAGATACAGAAATTTCACCATTCATACCCGGGCCGCCGGTAGTTACGGTGATCGACGGAGTTCCTGCTCCGGACGTGACGGTCCAGCCAGTTGGAACGGACCAGGTGTATTCACTTGCGTTGCTAACCGGTGAAACACTGTAAACCTGATCTGTCAGGTAAGGGCATTGGCCATTACTCCCTGAAATCAGACCGGGAGTTGCAGGCGTATCCGGGTTGATTGTAACAATGGAAGTGAAGGATACCTCCTCACAGCCTCCGCTTGCTGATATCGTGTTTGTAACAGGATAGGTTCCGGTTGCGCTCGCGACAATGTCAATCTCTCCGGTAGAAGAACTCACGAAGACCAGCCCGGGTGTAGCGGAGAATATGCCTGCAACTCCTCCCCCGCTATATGCAGGCAATGGGTTTTGAGCATTTTTACAAAAGGGACTCCCTGTATAAGTGAATGTGGCAACAGGAAGCGGATTGATCGTTACACTGGTGTTGGCAATTACACTGCTGCAACCACCTGAAGGAGCAATGGTATAGGAAACAAGGTAATTTCCCGGCAGGCTTGCCCCCGGTGTAATTTCTCCGGAAACAGGGTTGATAAAAAGGCCTGCAGGCGTTGATGTATAGGCACCACCGGCAGTACCTGTCAAAACAACCGGTTGCGGAGATGAAACCGTTTGACAGAATGGTGTCCCGGGATAAAAAATGGAAGCCACCGGATTTTCATCAATGGTAATGTTACAGGTTTCAACAACTTCAGCACAACCACCTGCCGAAACAATCCGATTGGTGACCAGGTAGGTTCCGGGCGTACTTGCTGTCAGGTCAACCTGACCCGTTGAAGTATTGGTAAAAACCAAGCCTGGCGATGAAGAAAACACTCCTGCAACTCCCCCTCCACTGAATACGGGTAACGGATCGGGCGCATTCGAACAGTATGGACTGCCCGGATAACTGAATGTTGCAACGGGCAACGCAGTGATTGTAACCGAAGTGGTGGCCGTAACCACACCACATCCTCCCGTGGCAGAAATCGTATAGGTGACCGTGTATGTTCCTGCTGTGCTTGTTCCGGGTGTTATCGCACCGGTGGAAGCATTAATGGTCAGACCGGCAGGTGAGGCTGTATATGTTCCCCCTGCTGTGCCTGTCCTGGTTACAAGCTGGGCCGTTGCCAGGCTTTTACAGAATGGGGTGCCGGAATAGCTGATCGTAGCTGCCGGTAAGGTTGTGATCGTTATCGAACTGGTTGAAGTCACCTGTGCGCAGCCTCCCGAGGCAGCGATGGTATTGGTCACAGTGTAGGTGCCTGCCGTGCTTGCCGGGATGTTCACCTGGCCGGTGGTTGTGTTTACAAAGACCAATCCTGCTGTGGATGAAAAGGTACCTGCAACTCCGCCTCCGCTGAAGGCCGGAGATGGATTTGATGCATTGCTGCAATAAGGTGAACCGGTGTAGCTGAACGTTGCAACAGGTAAGGAAGTGATCGTAACTGAAGTGGTTACCGGTACTGCCGGACAACCTCCTGCTGAAGGGATGGTGTAGGTCACGGTGTAGGTTCCCGCCGTACTTGAGCCAGGGGTGATGGCGCCGGTTGAACTATTGAGGCTCAACCCGGCGGTGGAACTGAACACTCCCCCGGTGTAGGCTCCGGTGCCTGACAGTATCACCGGCTGGGCCGTAATTAACGAGGTACAGAATGGCGTGCCTGCATAGCTGACCGTGGCAGTGGGAACCGCTGTGATTGTAACCGAAGTGGTGGCCGTAACCATACCACAACCTCCCGTTGCAGAAATCGTATAGGTGACCGTGTAGGTTCCCGCCGTACTCGTGCCGGGAGTTATGGCACCCGTCGAAGCATTGATGGTCAGGCCAGCAGGTGATGCCGTGTATGTTCCGCCTGTCGTTCCTGTTGCTGTAACCGGTTGGGCAGTAGCAAGGCTCTTACAGAATGGGTTGCCTGCGTATGTTATCGTGGCGGCTGGTAATGTCGTGATTGTTAAGATTTTAGTAGCAATGGCGTTTCCGCAGGGATTGTTACCTGTTGCAGTCAGTGTAAGAATAACGCTGCCAGCTGAAATATCTGCAGGACTTGGGGAATAAGTTGCTGCTGTCAATGAACTTGCATTTGTAAAGGTCCCTGTCCCATTTGAAGTCCAGTTCAAACCAGCGTAATTCAGGGCAGTCGCACCTGCTGTGACATTGACCGCACCTGCACTGGAGCAGGTTATCACTGCTGTGCCTGCTGCCACAGCCGGTGCAGATGTAATATTAATTGTACGTTCTGAAATTGCAGCACAACCACTCACGGTATTTGTCGTTATCCTCAGGATAGCAACTCCGCTGTAGTTAATGGCTGGTGTGTATGTAACCGCCGCAGGGTTTGCAGTCTGAGCAGTTGAACTCAGCGTGCCTCCGCCGGAAATAATCGACCATGCTGCTGTTGAAGCCCCGCCCCCAACGCTGGCGCCGGTTAACGTTATTGCTGCCGGGGAGGCTGACTGGCAGACAATATTAGGTCCACCTGCCACAACGGTGGGTCCGCTGACAGTAATTGTTACCGGGGCAGAATAGGAGGAAGAATAACAAGTTGCTCCCCCACTTACAGCAACAGTCCTTCTCTGATAACTGGTTGTTGCGTTCAACGCAGGAGGCGAATATGTTGCAGCAGTAGCACCTGCAATGGTAACATAGCTCCCGCTTGCATTTGTTTGCCATTCATAAGAAATAACCCCTGACCCTGTTCCCGGGGTGATCGATGTCAGCATTGCAGGAGTTGAACCTCT
Organism: uncultured Bacteroidales bacterium; assembly: GCA_903926565.1. GTDB lineage: Bacteria > Bacteroidota > Bacteroidia > Bacteroidales > FEN-979 > CAIVAT01. The sequence goes on along the minus strand of CAIYJU010000025.1, from coordinate 7,657 downwards.
GCATATTGATTGTGTTGTACCAATAGAACCTGCAGTAACCACTGCATTCACAACTACATCAACCGATGCAGAAACCGGGGCATCTGTCATTGAATATGGAGATTTCCCGGTAACAGCGGCACAAACAGGTTGGAAGATGATATCGTCTAGCGCAAAGTCATTGCCATTAGCAATGGTATTCTGATTCTCCAATGACAAGTATGCGCTAGAGCTAACTCCTGAATTCCAGTTATAAATGAACTGGATCCATTGACATGTGGGGGTCAATGCAGTATATATCGGTCCGGCTGCAATGCCATTTATATATAACTGCAACTGTGAAGGATTACCCGCAACAACACTTTGAACCCAATACGAATACTGATAGTCGGTTCCCGGAATCACGTTCACTGTTTGTGCCCAAACCGAGACACCTGCTGTAACAGCTCCATTAATAACCATTTGCAATCCACTCCCGGTTGTGTGATCGCCACAAGTAGCAAAACTGGCATGTCTTGATTGCGGATTTGCAATTACATCAAAGGTTCCCTCTGGAACAAGTCCCGTCGGAGTTGGCTGGCCAGGAACATATTCACTTGTGAACCCTGTATTACCCAATTCAAAATCACCATTATTTACCAGGTTGATCCCGCTCAATGCACTACCTGTCACGGTATAAGTACCACTCATTGGGGTTGTAACATTGGTGAGTACCGGATTTTGTTCCAGAGAGTAGAAATTATTAGGCCCCTGCCAATATCGGTTGGAGATGTTGGTTCCGGAACTCGTCAAATTTACTGTGGCTCCTGAACAAAAGGTTCCTCCCCCACCGGCAGTAATTGTTGGAGGGGTAATAATTGATGCTAGTACGGCTGTTCTTGGAGTAGAAATACAGGCACCCAATGTTGCATCGACATAATATGTGGTTGAATTGGAAATACTTGGAGTTGTAAATGTTGTTCCGGTTCCCAGTGATGTACCTCCAATCAGTGTTGAATACCAGTTGATGATACCGGCAGAAGCAGTTGCACCCAATATGACAGTTCCGGAGCCACATCTGCTTCCGGCAGAAATTCCGGTGATGGTCGGCCTGATAATGGTCACATTTGCACCGTTATCACTCCCGGTCACTGAGGGAGCAGAAGAGACGACCCTGAAACGATAAGCGGAACCCAATGGCTGATTTGACGGGATGGTCGCTGCGATTGTCCCTGAAACCTGGGAAGCAACAGCACCAATTGCAGTTGGGGTTGCAAATGACCCGGTTGCATCCGAAATTTGAGCTGTAAAGATATTTCCCGGGCTGAAACTTCCTGTAATGGTGTAAGGTACGCTCACCGAAGCGCCCGGACAATAACCGTTTGGGGTGATCGTCCCTGTTGTAACAGATCTGGTTGAAGCCATTACAAAATAGGCCAGGGAAGCACCTGTATTATCAGAATTAATTATGGAAGTACCACTGACAACACCATGCAGTGATGCATAGACTCCTGTTAAACCGGAACTTCTTCCGATTGACTCAAATTCATTTAATGCAGCCTGCCTTGTCAAAGAAACAACTCCTCCGATATATGTACCTGAAATAACAGACGCCAGCCAGTATTCAGAGTTGCTAAGTAAAGTCAGGGGACTTGCAACTGAACCGCCTGTTGGTCCGGAAAACGCCTGTACCCTGACCTGGGGATTCGTCCCTGAAACACCTGATAATCCAAATGGCAAATAAGTTACACCAACACCAACAGGGAAACTGTAATTTTGGCCTGAAGTCAAAGTCCAGGTTAAAGATCCATTTATAAAACTTGTTGGGGAGCCTCCGGTTACTGCCCCGGTTGAGGAGTTGGCTACAGTAATGAGATAGGCTCCGGTGCTGACAATTCCATTCGACAAATTTAAGATCCCGTTGATCGTGGAATTAGCTGTAAGAGTAATTCCTGAATTATTATTTATGGTCAGGTTATTAAATGCTGTCACCGATGATCCTCCGATGCCTTGCGCGGCGGTCCCGTCGAGAATAACGGTTCCTGATCCTGCCGCAAACGTACCACCATTTTTGACCCAATTGCCGGAAATGTCAATAGTGGTATTTGATCCGCCGTTCAATGTACCTGCACTAATAGTTATCACGCCATTGACACTATGGTTAAAGCCTGCCCCCAGGTTTAAGGTTCCCCCGTTTCCGTTAACGGTGAGGGCCCCTGCGATCATATTATCCTGAAGAGAAACAGTACCCGAAGTTTTAGTCATTGTAACCAGGCCGGTGGTGGAAAAACCTGCAATACTTTGGGTTGCCATTGTACCCGTAATGTCAATTGGGGAACTGCCCGCGGTAAAAGTCCCGCCATTATCGATAAAATTACCACCAAAAGAGATTTGAAAATTACCCGACACCAAAGTTGCTCCTGCATCAATTGTAAGAGGGGCTGAAGTACCGAGCGCCTTGGCTTCATTCATTGTAACCGCACCTGTATTTGTGATAATAACCCCGCCTGTCGCCGTAAACGGAGTTATCCACTCTTCTGAAGTTGCATTTCGTGCTGTGGAAGAATTATAAACCAGCTTTGCACCGGTACCATAAGTAACAACTCCGGATGTAACAACAATGGTGGCGGCATCTTCACAGGTTAGAATTCCATTAACCGTGGGAGTGGTGGTAAATGTTTTAACACCCGTGTTGGAAACTGTAAGATTGAGATAGGTTGCAGGTTTGCATATTTGCGCTGTACCGTTATAATTCACAGTATTTCCTGATGCTGTTGCCGTAAGCGTATTAATTGTGACTGCACCGCCAAGGTTGAGGATATCATCCGTTCCCTGTGTTAAACCACCAGTTCCGGAAAGAGATGTTCCAATGGTCAGGATGCCGCTGTTTGTCAATGTAATGCCTGTTACGACTACATTTGCCAATGACAGGGTTCCGGATAACGTCTGGCTGCCTCCAAGAAATGAATAGGTTCCTGTTCCGGAAATGAAAGAGGTTCCATTATATGTCAGGCCGGCATTCATGATGACCGCAGAATTGCCGGTATTGTCCCATGTTCCTCCAGGATTAATTGTCACCAAACCGACAAATGTTTTTGTTCCGGTCGCATTTGCAAAAAGAAGGGCCCCGGTAACAGTCGTTGTTCCTGTTACGGTGATGGTTGAAGCATTGAACGTGTTCGTTGTTCCTGAAGAGACAGACATGCTTGTGCCAATATTAAAAATCCCGGTCGCACTTCCGTTAAATGTTGATCCTGAAAGCGTCATCAAATTTATCGAGTAAGTTTCAGCAGCGTTGCTGGTCCAGATGCCGCCGGACATAATCACGTTTCCAAGGGATTTATTTCCATTGTTGCTTGAGTGAACAATTGTTCCGCTCACTGTTGTAGTGCCGGAGACAGTAAAATTATTACCACCAATTGTCAGGTTCGATCCGGAAGCAACAGTTGCATTGGTACATGCCGAATTTGCGTTCACTGTTACAGTGAAACCACCTTCTATAAATGCATTATCCCCTGCAACCGGAACACTGGCCCCGCTTGCGCCACCGGAAGTTGCTGACCAGGTTGATGTTGAGCCCCAGTTACCGGTTGCCACTGAATACCTGTTTGCACCTGCCACCCAGACAGGCAAATAAAACATCAATAGTAGAACAACCCCGAAGAAAATCCTTCCCGGTGTACCTCTCCGAATGATGTTGTGTGGCCTTAACACTTTGAATGAATTAAATTACCCCGATTGGCATATTCTAACAATCAGGTTCTAAACTACATAAACTTGATACTGTAGGGATGAACAACTGTTAATCCCCTAACAAAGTTAATAGAAAAACTTCGGATTCTGATTTTTTTATCTCTACTATTTTTAAAGGATTCATTAATATTCATACGACATCCGTCAATTTTTGTTTCAGTTTTACCAAGACAAGGCATATCACCTCAAAATAAGATGCCGGAACGCATACAGGCAAAAATCAAGCCTTTACAAAATATCTTCTCAGACGCCTGATTTTATGATAATTGCAATGATTTTTTACAGCAACGATTCCCATTTCAGGAAAGTGATTCCAAAAACAGGAAAGACTGATTTGGTGGTACCAGTTACAACACTGAGGTGACAGATGGATTTCTGACCAAAATTCACAGGTCAGAAACTTGAAACAAAAAGAGAATGTTACATTTAGTAATGATAATCAGAAAGTCACGACATGATCAGGACTTTGAAGGTATTCTGTAAATGGCCCGCCCATATATCTGACAGTTATTCCCAGGCTGAGCATGATTTCACTGACCTTGTAGGCATCGGTGCATGCCTTGCACGCTTCAACAGTTATCCCGCTGTCGAGAACATCCTGAAGCTGTCTTTGTATATCCTTATCGTATGCAGCTAATTTAGCAGAAGGCCCCCATATTATGAGGTTTATCTCATCCCACCATCCATTCGCTTTGGCATTGACCAGATAAGGGAATACTACTTTCATGGCGACCTCTTTTTCACCAGTGGTCCAAAGCAGATGCATTTTCTTCATGAATTTCCGGTTATTTTAACCCTCGCCGCTTCAGAAGCGGGTCTATTGAAGGATCCTGCCCCCTGAACTTCCTGTATTGCGTCATCCCTGCATCATCACCTGATTCGGCCAGGCAGTATTTTCTGAATTTCGCTGCAAGATCTTTATTGAAAATATCTCCGGAAGATTTAAAGGCGTTGAACGCATCAGCATCCAACACAGCTGCCCAAATATAGACATAATAACCTGCAGCATAGCCCCCTCCGAAAATGTGGGCAAAATAGGTGGTTCTGTAACGGGGAATTATTTCCGGAATCAGTCCGATTTTTTTCATCCCGTCAGCCTCGAATTTCACCACATCAATATCCCTGGAATCTGAAATTCCGTGGTAATCCATATCCAGAATCGAAGCTGCAAGATATTCAATGGTCTCAAACCCCTGATTAAACAGGGAGGCATTCTGAATTTTCTCAATCAGGTTGTTGGGAATCGGATCACCTGTTTTATAATGTTTTGCATACGATTTCAGCACTTCAGGTTCACTTGCCCAGTTCTCATTTATCTGTGATGGCATCTCCACGTAATCCTGGGGCACATTGCCCGCAGTACGCGAGTATTTGCCTTCTGTGAATAATCCGTGCAGTGCATGTCCAAATTCATGAAAGAGTGTGGTTGTTTCGTCCCAGCTCAAAAGTGAAGGGGTATCCGCTGTGGGCTTTGTGAAATTACATGTAACGGAAACGATGGGATCAATTTTTTTTCCGTTCTCCCAGCCAGCTGACTGGAAATCGGTACACCAGGCACCCCCGCGCTTACCATCACGCGGATAATAATCAAGGTAGAGAATTCCGAGATGACGGCCATCACTCTCCTTAACTTCATAGGTTTCGACATCTTTCTGATAAACAGGCAGATCAGTTCGTTTAGTGAATGTTATTCCATATAACCTTGTTGCAACCATAAACATCCCGTCACGCACATTGGCAAGACTGAAGTACGGTTTCAATTCACTTTCATCCAAACTGTATTTCTCTTTGTGAATGATCTCTGCATAGTACCACCAATCCCATGTTTGCAACTTAAATTTGCCCCCTTCACGATCAATGATCTTCTGCATTTCAACCACCTCCTTTTTAGCAACCGGAAGTGCGGCAACCCATAATTTGTCAAGAAAATCATTCACGGTTGCAGGGGTTTTTGCCATGTTATCATCCACCACATAAGCAGCATAGCTGTCAAACCCAAGCAACCTGGCCTTTTCAAGCTTGAGTTTTACAATTTTTGAAACAATCTCTTTGTTGTCATTCTTATTGCCATTATTGCCACGCATATAATAACCGCGGTAAATTTTTTCACGCAGTTCACGGTTTTTTGCATACTGGAGGAAAGGGATCATGCTGGGCTTTGACAACGTGAAAACCCACTTGTCTTTCATTCCCTTTTCATTTGCAGTTTCAGCGGCACCGTCAATAACGCCCTGCGGCAATCCGGCCAGATCTTTTTTATCTGTTATCACCAACTGGAAATTTTCATTGGTCTCTGCAAGAAGGTTCTCTCCAAAAGTAAGCGCAAGCATTGACAACTCCTCATTTAGTTTGCGCAACTGATCTTTTTTCTCAGGGGACAAATTGGCCCCCTGCCTTTCAAAATCGCGAAAATATTTCTCCACCACACGCAATTGCTGGCTATCGAGATTCATGGCTTTGCGCTTTTCATATACAGCTTTGATCTTAGCAAACAGCTTGTCATTCAAGGAAATATCATCACCATGTTTTGACATGACCGGACTAAGTTTGCGGGCAATAGACTGTATCTGTTTATTGGTTTCCGCTTCATTCAGATTATAAAAAACCTTGCTTACCCTTGTAAGTAGTTTGCCAGATTTATCGAAGGCAAGGATGGTATTGGTAAAATCCGGGAATGTTGTGTTATTAATGATCGCATCGATCTCGGCATTATGCTGTTTAATACCCTCCAGAAAAGCCGGCATGTAATCGCTTGTGTCAATTTTATCGAACGGCGGTACCTGGAATGGTGTTTTATATTCCGTGAAAAACGGGTTTTCTCTCTTTTGTACAGGATTAAATCCGGAGACAAGCAACACGGACATAGCTAAAAGCGTTAATGAAAAGATTTTCATGTGAGTCGTTTTAATAGTTTGATGTTTAACAATGTGCGCCTTTGCGCAGTTCCAGATAACCAGTATCGAAATGAAGGTAAAATTTCTTTGCAAAGTTATCCTAAAGATTTAAAATCTTGCGAAATCTTGTAACCTTTTTAACTTTTTCGCATCTATAACAATTGATAACCAGAAAAATTACCACTTCAACGGATTGCGGATGGCTGATATCGAATTTATTTTAGCAGGTCATTACTATTAACCAACTTTGGCCAGAACTAATACATTATGATTAAGATCAATAAAATTCACAAATCGTATGTGACCGGCCAAAACAGTCTGCACGTTTTGAAAGGAATTGACCTGGAAATTGAAACCGGGGAGATGGTTTCCATTATGGGCGCTTCCGGATCAGGCAAGTCAACGCTGCTGAATATCCTGGGAATCCTTGACAACCACGATTCCGGTGAGTATTTTCTGAACGGGCAGATTGTCAATAAATTGAGCGAGCGCAAAGCAGCCATGCTAAGAAATAAAATGCTTGGGTTTGTATTTCAGTCATTCAACCTGGTCTCTTTTAAAAATGCCATGGAAAATGTGGCACTTCCGCTCTATTACCAGGATATTCCACGCAAAAAGCGCAACCTGATTGCCATGGAATACCTTGAACGCATGGGGCTGAAAGACTGGGCGCACCATCTTCCAAATGAATTGTCAGGCGGACAGAAACAGCGTGTTGCCATTGCCAGGGCACTCATCGGGAAACCAAAGGTTATCCTTGCCGATGAGCCAACAGGGGCGCTCGATTCGGCAACGTCATTGGAGGTAATGAATATTCTCCAGGAAGTAAATTCATCAGGTATCACAGTTATTATCGTCACCCACGAGCATGATATTGCCTTACGGACCAGGAAAACCATCAGGATTACAGATGGAAACATCACAGAGATCATTGTCAATTAACATCATAAAACGCAGAATATCAACACATATCATATCTGACTGAATGTTTGAAATAGATAAATGGCAGGAGATTTACAGTACGATCCAGAAGAACAAACTGCGAACGTTTC
>CAIYJU010000024.1 GCA_903926565.1 uncultured Bacteroidales bacterium | reverse complement strand
GGGGTAATGAACTCCAAGGTATATCCTGGTATATGCCATGAAGACAGCCCAGGAAAGGATCAGAGAAGGAAAGTAAGGAAAGGGCCTGCCCAGGAGGATGATCATAAATACAGCAATGGCCATATTTGTAGAGGCATGTGCAGAGTAAAATCCATACTGGCCGCCTAAGTAGCCGTTTACAGTGTGCACCCCAGCCAATCCCGGTTCATGCGTGGGCCTTGGCCGGGCAACCCATTCCTTGAACATATTGGAAAGCTGATCACTGAATATGATCATAAGCATGGCAAACAGGATTACCCATGCTGCCTGCCACTTGTATTTCCGGATCACAAAATAGAACAATAAGCAATATAAAGGCAACCAGGTCGTGGTGTTTGTACCCCAATATATTATGGGATCAAACCAGGAGCAATGCAGCCCGTTCAAAAACAGCAGCAGATCCTGATCAAAAGATTTAATGGTTTCAAGCATGCAGGCAGTTTACACGAGAACTTTCCACTCCATGGCAATCGTACATTATAAATCGTCCATTCGTAAATCCCCTTACCTGTTCAACTCTTCCCAGAGCATCTTCTTCAGCTTATCCAGCCCCGTTTGTTGGTGTGATGAAATAAAGACTGTCGGAATCTCCGGTAAATCCTTTTTCAATTCATGGAGGATCTCATCATCAGCAAGATCTGATTTCGTTACTGCCAGCACACGGGTTTTGTCAAGTAATTCAGGGTTGTACTGTGCCAGTTCATTCAGAAGAATCTCATATTCCTTTCTGATGTCTTTTGAGTCGGCCGGCACCATGAACAACAAGGTGGAGTTTCTTTCAATGTGTCGCAGAAACCTCAATCCCAGCCCTTTTCCTTCATGTGCGCCTTCAATGATGCCGGGAATATCGGCCATGACAAAGGATTTATTATCATGATACCTCACAATTCCCAGGTTAGGTACAAGCGTCGTAAACGGGTAATCGGCGATCTGTGGTTTTGCAGCGGAGATAACAGACAACAAGGTTGATTTTCCCGCATTTGGAAAGCCTACCAGCCCGACGTCTGCCAGTAATTTCAGTTCCAGGACTTTCCAGAACTCCAGCCCGGGTTCGCCGGGTTGAGCAAACTTCGGCGCCTGCCTTGTCGGGGTTTTAAAGTGGTCATTTCCAAGACCTCCGCGTCCACCCGGTACAATGATATAGGTTTGTCCGTCTTCAGTGATTTCACACTCAAATTCGTTCGTTTCCGCATCTCTCGCGACAGTCCCAAGGGGAACGTCAATGATTACATCTTTACCGTTTGCACCATGCATCAGCTGCTTTGATCCTGCGCCTCCATGGTCGGCCTTGAGATGTTTGGTGAACTTAAGATGCAGCAATGTCCAGAACTGGCTGTTGCCTTTAAGTATGACATGCCCTCCCCGTCCGCCGTCTCCGCCGTCGGGTCCGCCATGCGCATTGGTTCGTGTGCGCATAAAATGCCTCGACCCTGCCCCTCCGTTTCCGGAAGCACAATGGATTTTTACGTAATCAACGAAGTTTGAATCAGACAAAATGGATTTACGATTAAAAGATTTACGATTTACGGATGGATTGCATCACAGAGTTGATTAAAGATATCCTCAATAGTTCCTACTCCGTAAACCTCCTGGTAAACATCCCTGACAATATAGTAATCAACCAAAGGTTTGGTATAATGCTGATACTGAACCAGGCGATGTTTAATCACCTCTGCAGTATCATCTTTACGGCCCTGGTCATGGGCACGTTGCAATAAACGCCTTGCAAGTTCATCCTTGTCAACTTCAAGGGCAAGTACAAGTGAAACTGCATGGCCATGCTTCATTAACATCTTATCCAGTTCATGGGCCTGGTTCAGCGTACGGGGAAACCCGTCCAATACAAACCCACTGAAAGTGCTGTACTTTAAAAATGCTGACTCCATAATTTCTATGAGCAGATCATCTGAGACCAGCTGGCCAGACTCCATACCTGCTTTGACTTTTAATCCCAGGGGAGTGCAGTTACTGACTTCTGCACGCAGAATATCGCCGGTTGAAATGTGCTTCCAACCAAATTTCTCGGCAATTTTAACAGCCTGAGTTCCTTTACCTGCACCAGGAGGGCCAAATAGGATGAGCGTGAACATGTGGATCGAATTAATTAAAAATTTATTTTACAATCTTGTAAATATCAGGCAGGTTTCTGCCATAGCCATTGTAATCAAGTCCATAACCGACGATAAAGTCATTGGCTATTTCGACACCAATGTAGTCGATCGGAAAATTTTTCTGAAATGCTTCTGGCTTAAAACAGAAACAGGCAACTTTTACTTCTGCAGGATTCATTTTGCCAACATCGGCAAGAAGTTTATCCATTGTTATCCCGGTATCTACAATATCTTCAACAATGATCACATGCCGGCCGGTTAAATCTTCATCGATTCCAATCAGCTCCTTAACATTGGAGGTTGTCATCGTTCCGGCGTAAGAGGCAAATTTGACAAAAGAAATTTCACATGGAACGGTAATCTTTCGCATCAGGTCGGAAGCAAAGATAAAGGCCCCGTTCAGGATCGCCAGGAGCAGCGGATTCTTTCCGGCAAAATCACGGTTTATGCCATCTGCAACCTTTTGCACTGCGGAGTCGATCTCTTCTGTGCCAATGAACTTCTCAAAAACCAGTTCCCTTACCTGTACCTTCGTCATAATCAATATGATGTTACTTTCTGGCAAAGATAGTTAAATTATGTTTAAATTTGCTATCATGAAAGCCAAAGTCAGCATCATCATGGGGAGCACATCCGACCTTCCGGTCATGGAAGCTGCCGCAAAATTTCTGAACGACATGCACATCCCCTTTGAGATGAATGCATTGTCAGCACACCGTACACCCGAAAAAGTTGAAGAATTTGCAAAGAATGCCTATCAGAAAGGGATTCGCGTAATTATTGCGGCAGCCGGCATGGCCGCTCATCTGCCGGGGGTTATTGCAGCCAGCACCACGGTGCCTGTTATAGGTGTTCCAATCAAAGCCTCGCTCGAAGGGCTTGATGCCCTTCTGGCCATCGTACAGATGCCCCCGGGTATTCCTGTCGCTACCGTCGGCATTAACGGCGCACAGAATGCCGCCATCCTTGCCGCTGAAATCCTGGCCACCAGCGATCAGGAACTTCATGAGAAACTGGTCAGGTTCAAGGAGGAGCTCAAGAAAAAGATCATCAAGGCAAATGAAGAACTTGCCGGAGTCAAGTTTGAATACAGGGTAGAATAAACACGGAATCCTTTCCTTAGTGAAACACCCCAGTCATGCCAGGAGTTATTTTTTCCTGAGGATCATTAAACCATCCCTGACAGGCAACATAATTTTCTCAACCCTTTCATCCTCTCTGATGAAATTATTGAACTCAACGATTCCACGTGTATCCTTGTCCATTTTTCCGGAATCATCAAGCACTTTTCCACCCCAAAGCACATTATCTGCGATAATGAACCCTCCTGTTCTGAGCCGTGGAAGGACCATATTGAAGTAATTCAGGTAATTTGGCTTATCCGCATCGATAAAAACCAAATCCCATTCCTCGTCCAGCGTGGGAATTATTTCCAGCGCTTCTCCAATATGTACCACAATCTGATCACCAAGGCCTGCCTCGGCAATAAATTTCCGGATTCCATCCTCCAGCTCCGGGTTCACCTCTATAGTATGCAACAACGCACCTCCCCTCTCCCCCGGGAGAGGGGCCGGGGGTGAGGGCTTGTCGGTCGGGAGAGGGGCCGGGGGTGAGGTCATGTCGGTCGGGAGAGGGGCCGGGGGTGAGGTCATCCCCAGCCCCATGGCAATCGCAGAATAACCTGTAAATGTTCCTATTTCGAGAATCCGCGCAGGCCGGATCATCTGAACAAACATCCGAAGCAGTGTCCCCTGCAAATGCCCCGACAGCATCTGGGGGTATACCTGGGAAAGATGTGTTTCCCGGTTCAATTTTGCCAGTACCGGCAACTCCTTGGTTGTGTTGGATTCAGCATACAAAAGCATCTTATCTGTAATCATCTCACGATCATTAATAAATAAAGCACAAAGATTCTCCAAAATTTTCAATAATTTCACTTTCACAGCGTTTTTATATCGATTTACATAAATGCGAATAAAAAAATTATGCGAACGCTTGAATTCAACCAATTTTTACCAATGACAATGGCAGATGCCTGGAATTTTTTCAGCAGCCCTGCCAATCTCAGTAAGATTACACCCAAAGAGATGAACTTTGTGGTCACTTCCAGGCTGCCTGAAAAGGTTTATCCCGGATTAATCATCACCTACAAAGTCTCTCCCTTGTTAGGCATCCCATTATCCTGGGTCACAGAGATCACCCATGTGAATGAACCGTTTAATTTTGTGGATGAACAGCGTACCGGCCCGTATTCCATCTGGCATCATGAGCATCATTTTGAATCTGTGAAGGGTGGTGTAATGATGACTGACAAACTGTTTTACAAGGTTCCTTTCGGGATAATCGGGAACCTGCTTGACTGGTTGTTCATTAATAAAAAAGTGCAGGGAATTTTTGAATACAGAAAAACCATCCTGGAGAAATCTACGTGAATGTCAGCATACTCAGTTGTTTTTCATCGAAGATTTCATTTGCGATGTGGATCAGTTCTTCTGCCGTGGTTTGCCGGATGCGTTCAATAAGTATCTCTATCGGATCAAACCGGTTTTGCAACAAATAGCTTTTTCCGATAGCAAGCATGGCAGCCAGATTCGATTCCTGCGCAATGGCCATTTGTCCGATAATTTGTTTTTTTATTGTTCGCAACTGATGGTTGCTCAGCTTCTCTTCCTTTAAGCGCCTCAACTCCTGATGAACAACGGCGAGGGCTTTTTCATATTGGGCAGGATCAGTCCCGAAATAAATATGAATGATCCCTGCATCAGAATAAGCCGTATAATTTGATTCGTTGTGGTAGGTAAGCCCATTGCGCTCGCGCAATGCCAATGATAACCGTGAGTTCATCCCGGGGCCACCAAGCATGTTGTTGAGAATGGCCAGCGGAATCCTCAGCTCATGTCCGAAATCATAAGCCGGAGCCCCGACAAGGCAATGCACCTGGTTTGTCTTTTTCTTTTTTACGGTAACGGAAGGCCGGTAATTCTGAAACCGGATCCTCGGGTTGCTCTCGCCCCGGAATGGATGATCATGAAAATACCTGTCAACCAGCCGGACAAGCTTTTTAAATTCAATCCTGCCTACAGAGGCGATGACCACTTCGTCAAGCCGGTAATTGCGGTGAATGAAATTCAGTACATTTTTCTGCCTGATTTTTTTAAGGCTCCTGGCCGAACCCAGTATGTTTCTCCCCAGCGGATGCCCGGCAAATATGAGGTCCTCAAAGTCGTCAAATATCTGCTCATCAGGCGTATCCCGGTATGATTGAATCTCATCCATTACGACCTGCTTTTCCCGTTCCAGTTCTTTTTCAGGAAATACTGAGTGAAAAAAAATATCCTGGAACAGCTCAAGGGTACGGCCGTAGTATTCATTCAGAAAGGAGGCATAGATGCAGGTTTCTTCTTTGCCGGTGTAAGCATTCAAATCAGCCCCTACATTTTCAAGCCTGTTCAGGACCTGGAATAAATTCCGTTTTTCGGTTCCTTTAAAGATGGTATGTTCAATGAAATGGGCAATGCCATGTTCATCGTTTGTTTCATCACGCGAACCTGCGTGGATAAAAATCCCGCAATGCGCTACCTGGCTCTGAACCGGCTGATGAACAAGCCTGATGCCGCTTGGCAGCGTATAGGATTGGAGTTCCATCTATTGTGTCCTGCTTGCGATCAGGAGTTCAAGCAGTTTTATTCCTGCTTCGGAAACAACCGTTCCCGGACCAAATATTGCGGCAGCCCCGGCTTTATAGAGAAAATCATAATCCTGCGGGGGAATAACGCCGCCAACAATAACGACAATGTCTTCACGGCCAAGTTTTGCCAACTCCTCTATCACTTGCGGTACGAGTGTCTTATGTCCTGCTGCCAGGCTTGAAACCCCAAGAATGTGCACATCATTCTCGACAGCCTGCCTGGCGGATTCTGCAGGAGTTTGAAACAATGGCCCGATATCAACATCAAAACCAATGTCGGCATAGCCTGTAGCCACTACTTTGGCCCCGCGGTCGTGTCCATCCTGCCCCATTTTGGCAATCATGATGCGTGGACGGCGGCCTTCCATTTCAGCAAATTTGTCGGCCAGTTCCCTGGCTTTGTTAAATGCTTCATTGTCTTTGGATTCCGAGGAATAAACCCCTGAAATGCTTCTAATCACTGCTTTGTACCTCCCATAAATTTTCTCAAGTGCAAATGAAATTTCACCAAGAGAAGCCCGCTTACGCGCAGCATCTATTGCCAGCGCAAGCAAGTTTCCATCCCCGGACGATGCTGCGTTTGTCAAAGCGTCAAGCGCTGACCTGACCTCGTCACTGTTCCTGTTTTCCCGTAAATACTGCAGCCTCAGAACCTGTGATTCACGAACAGCAGCATTGTCAACATTGAGAATTTCAATCGGGTCCTCTTTGGTGAGCCTGTTAAGGTTGACGCCTACGATTTTATCTTTCCCTGAGTCTATCCTCGCCTGTTTACGCGCTGAAGCCTCTTCAATGCGCATTTTTGGAATGCCAGTATCAATCGCTTTTGTCATTCCACCGAGCACCTCAACCTCTTCGATCAGGGTCCATGCTTTATGGGCGATTTCATGGGTAAGCATCTCAACATAATAGGAGCCGGCCCATGGGTCAAGAGACCGGCATATGTGAGTTTCCTCCTGCAGGTAAATTTGTGTATTTCGTGCAATCCGTGCTGAAAAATCAGTTGGCAATGCGATCGCCTCATCGAGTGCGTTGGTATGCAACGACTGGGT
>CAIYJU010000023.1 GCA_903926565.1 uncultured Bacteroidales bacterium | reverse complement strand
TCTGAACTGCTATAGAACGTACCTGATGGCCAGTCGGTCAACCGGCCGTCTATCCTGATATCCTTAGTATAATATGAAGGGTATTTACTCCCTTCGGTTTTTAAATTTACATTATTCCTGCTGAAAGCACTAAGATATGCGAATGCTAACACAACCGTCATTGTTAGAAAATGGGCCTGGCGAGTACACATGATTGTTTTTTATATTATGACACAAAATTAGAACTCCTGTCATAAAAGGGTATTACGATATTATAATTAAGATGTTCAAGATTTTAGCAAAAAAGTGATTCTGGAAAACAGCCCTCCGTGATCTGAAAGCAGGAAGCATCATCGCCACAAATCACATTAAAATCTTATACAATTAAAGTAAAATATCGTAATAGTTACATGTGTGGGTGTGTGTACATTTGTTTTCGAAGAATGCATTCTCACCTAACCTTTCTAAAACCATCTATTATGAAAACGAAAAAACAAGTAACCATCGGGCTGTTCCTGGTGATGGGCGTATCAATGATGGTACTGTCCCTGAGCGGATGCACAAAAGAAACAACTGCTGTTCCAACAGCAACAGACTCCCAGTATAAGGAAGCCATCCTGAACTACACCGTTGCAGACACCTCACTGACGGGGTGCACCTCCTGTATCGATTCATTGCCTTATGAAGCATTAAGCACCTCCGAATCGGAAGCCCTTATTTGGATGCGGGAAGAAGAGTTCCTTGCACATGATGTATATCTTACCCTGAGCCTGCTGTATACCAAACCAATCTTCAGAAACATCGCCCGCAGTGAGCAGAGGCATACTGATGCAATCAAGGCGCTCCTGGTTAAATACTCGCTGGTTGATCCGGCAGCAAACCATGTAACCGGCACTTTTACGAACCAGGATCTTCAGACTCTTTACAATTCACTGGTAGCCCTTGGCTCAGGTTCCTTGCTTAATGCGCTTGTGGTAGGTGCCACGATTGAAGATCTGGATATAAAAGACCTTGAAGAACATTTACTGACAATTGACAACCAGGATATTACCTGTGTTTTCAACAACCTTATGCGTGGCTCGCGAAATCATTTGCGTTCATTTTATGCAAATATTTTATTCACAGGCGGAACTTATACTCCGCAATACCTCACACAAGAAGAATTTGACGCGATCGTAAATTCTAACCATGAAACCGGCACGGGAAATTGCCGTTGTAACTAACTCGTAGTACTTGGAATACAAGTGTGCCGGGGAATATTGACTTCTCCGGCACACTTTTTTTACTGATGATGGGCAATCATACCATTTACTGTCTATTACAAAAAAGGAGAAATGAAAATTAAACTTACCCTTTTTTACCTGTTCAGCTTAAGCATGCTGGCCTCTGCCCGGGAACCGGCTCTCAAAGACACATTTGAGATAACCTTTCACGCCATGCAATTCCCGCATCATTGTAAAAAGTGGGGTTTTCAGGTGTCTGCCGGACTCTCGATGGTCAAACCTCCGGAAGATCTGCTGGAAAGTGCCATTCAGGCACCATTGGCGAATGTTCACATGACATTCGGACTACCGTGGAACCTCTCACTTGAATCGGACCTGACTACGATCATTGTTTCCAATCAACTAAGGGCGGGGCCAAGGATCAGCTTTTTATTCAGGGATTTTGGAATTAAGGGAGGATGGGACATTGCATATGTTTACGGCAGGTTAAAACAATCCGGTTTTAACAACAGCACACAGGCATGGTTGCATTATCCGAATATGTCGTTTGGGTATAAGCTTAAAAAAATGGCTTTTACCCTGAAGGGAGAATTGGTAATTGTGGGCAAAGTTTCAACAAATTCAGGTGAAATTGAAGTCAACCGTTTCAAAACCTTCCTGAATGGCGGAACCCTTTCTTTTTATGTGGAACAAAGAATTCATCATAACAAGGTGCTCATCTTGGGTCTGAAGGATAATTATGTGAAATTTTATTGGCCTACCTGGATGTTGTTTTCCACATTTAACCGGTTTTATCACATCCCCGAACTTTATATCAGCTGGATATTATGAAAATCAGAAATTTTTATGTGATTGTTTCGCTGATGCTCATCATTGGCTGCAATAAAGAAACCCTGATGCCTGTCCCCTCTTCCGGAATCAACTCATTTCCTGAGGGAACACTGCCTGTGCCTCCTGTATCAAAACCGCTTATGGAAGGGATTTATCGGGCAACTGCCAACACAACGATATTTGGTGATACAATGGTTGTAAAATGGAACCGTTACGGTGTCCTGTTCACATGCAGGAATGGGAAACATTTTATAATGGATGCCGGTTACCTTGATTCGGTTATACTAATCCAGGGATACTGGAGGGATGGATACAGTGATGCAACCGGGTTATGCAACATGTCCATTTCAGGGCCAGAGGGTGGCAACGATCTTCTGGCGGGTAAGCCTTCAGCGAACATTATCATAAGAGGTACCTACGGAGCAAATAATGAAGCCCCCAACCAATCAATCACGCTGCAGTATATAGGACCTTTTTCGCAAAAAGTAAAAAACAGTAATTTTTATATCCTGGGACACCGGGCCGGAGGACGGAATTCTGACCGGCTCCCCGTATCGGAGAACAGCATTGCCATGGTTAAATTTACGGAAAGACTGGGTACTACAGGTATAGAAGTAGACCCAAGGATAAGCAGCGATGGTGTTGCTTTCATTTATCATGATCCGGATATTAACACCCGGCTCACGCAAAAAGGACTACTGGCCGGTGATGTAAGTGCATATACCTGGCTCCAGCTGTCGTCTTTTGTAAAGCTTATCCACGGAGAGAGAATTCCTTCGCTGGAGGAAGTTCTGACATTTGCCATTGACAGCACTGATTTACGCTTTGTCTATCTGGATATGAAAAGTGCAGATGCCGTGCCTGTGGTTATCTCTGTTCAACAGCGTGCAATACAGCATGCAAAGGATAAAGGCAGGGATATTGTCATCCTGATGGGAATTCCGGATACTGATGTCCTGAATGCATTAATGGCCTGTCCTGACTACAGGAATGTTCCTTCCTTATGTGAACTTACGGTGGATGATGTCAGGATGCTGAACTCCAAAGTATGGGCACCCAGATGGACACTGGGGGTTCAGAACGGACTCGTTCAGCAGATGCATGATGAAGGACGATTGGCGGTATGCTGGACCATCGACAGTCCGAACTGGATTCGCAATTACCTGGACCAGGGTATTTTTGACGGGCTGGTTACCAATTTTCCATATGTTGTCGCTTATCATCATTATATACAGGAGTAGTAATATGGGGCATATAAAAGCAGTTATAACCATGGTGCTTGTTTCCCTTTCCGTGGTGGTATATTCGCAGAAAAATGACAGTTTGAAGGTACGCCTTAATCACTATACGCTGACGATTGGTACCGGCTGGACCCACTACATCAATAACCTGGAGATGGGTGGTCAGAATCTTCAAAAAGATTATGCAGGAGTTTCCCTGAAATTTTTCTGGGAACCGGAACACCGGCTGAGTTTGGGACTGGAAACCGGGTATTATAAACTTTTCATGGCGAAAGGGCAGTTGACAGATAATACTACCGGTCAGGTTGACCGGTCAGTCATCCCCTTAATCTTCCTGATAAGGATGCGGATCATTGACAATGTGCATCTTGGCATTGGGACAGGCCTGGCTTTAATCATGAACAAAACTGTAGGGGGAAAACAAAAAGTTGTAACAGAAACAATCTCTCTTTCCAATTTTGAACTTTCCGGTGCTTATATCTATCCGTTAAGTAAGCATTGGCTTGTTGGAGGCGAGGTTAAATTACTTCATGTTGGTAATACTGAAGATAATATGTGCACCATCCAGGCAACCTGTGCTGTGAGGTTTTAAAATTATAATTGTTGATTAATCAACAATGTAATAACCACGCGTTTTTGCGTGTGAAACGCGATATTTATAATTCACGTGTTGTTTCGCAGTGATTTCGGCAGTATGAATAATTTCCAATTTGAAAATAAACTGATTCTTTTGATTTCATTTCCAACCAAATAGCTATTTTATCCAATCCGGTTCCTTTCTTTTCTTTTTCTGGTGCGCATATTGTTATGGTAATGCCAGAAGGCCCTCCCTTTGTGTATATCTTCTTATAAACGAAGGCTGCTTACAAAACGATTTCAAAAAACAGAAAAAGTGAAGATGCGCATCTTCCTCTATTTTTTTTTGTATTTACTATTCTGGTCTTGTCTTGTGGCAATACTGGCATTTGTCAATTACCATGAGGCATACAATAATTCGCTGGAAATAGTAAAATCCAGCGCAATCAACAGCTATAATAAGGATTTAATCTATCGGCGCTGGGCGACGATGCATGGAGGTGTTTATGTGCCTGCTACAGATACAACTCCTCCCAATCCATGGCTTTCAAATTTGCCTGAAAGAGATATTTCGACTCCTTCCGGAAAAAAACTGACGTTGGTCAACCCTGCATATATGACCCGCCAGGTGATTGAACTGGGAAATCAGCAGTTTGGATTGGAAGGTCATATCACGAGCCTTAAACCTCTGAGACCCGCCAACACACCCGATGATTGGGAAAGGAAAGTATTATTGGCTTTTGAGCAAGGTGTTTCCCAGGCGGCATCTCTTGAAATGATAAGGGGGAAGGAATATTTTCGTTTCATGAAGCCATTTATCGTTGAGCAGGGATGTATGAAATGTCATAGCAAACAAGGCTATAAGCCCGGTGATATTCGTGGAGGGATAAGTGTTTCAGTTCCATGGGAACCTGTCAGGAAACAGTTGTTTAATCACCTGCTGCTTATATTATTTACCTACGGTGGAATCTGGATTATCGGAATTGCCGGTGCCTGGTTTATTATGAAAAGAATTCATGACCATCAGAAGAAACAAGCAAAGATGGAGGATTCAACAGGTAAAAGCGAACTATTGTACCGCAACCTGTTCGACAAGGCGAATGAAGGGCTCATCCTGCTGTCGATGGAAGGTAAATTAGTTGAGGTCAACAACTCCTTCGCCGCAATGCACGGTTATACTGTTGACGAGATGAAGAATATCGACATTAAAGAATTAGATGTACTCAAGGAAAAAGCATTTAAAGGACGGGCTGAAGTTATGCAACGTATAGATGCAGGGGAGACTGTCCGTTTTGAGGTCGAGCATTATCATAAAGACGGGCACATTGTTACTTTAAGCGCCACGGTAAGTTTATTCGACATTGGTGGTCGGCCGTTCTACCTGGCTTTTCATCAGGACATCTCAGAACGCAGGGTAGCGCAGGAAGTGCTGCAATCAAACGAAAAGAGATACCGGACAACGCTTGAAAGTATCAGTGACGCTTTTTTTTCACTCGATAACGAATTGAGATTTACTTACTTTAACAAACAGGCAGAAGAACTTCTGCTGAAAAAAACCAGTGATGTTCTGGGGAAGCAGATATTCACTGAAGTATTTGAAGAGGCGAAGGGAAGCATGTTTGAAGAAAAATACGTGAATGCTCTTGCCGATAAGAAAATATCCACTTTTGAGACATTTTTTGGAATAGAACCCTACATTAACTGGTACGACGTAAGAGTTTATCCTGGAGCGGAGGGAATTTCGGTGTTTTTTACGGTCATAACTGAAAAGAAAAAGTCGGATTTAGCGCTGCGTTTAATCCTGTCGAAATACCAAACCCTGTTCGATTTGTTTCCTGCAGGGATATCGATATCTGACTCCCAGGGACAAATTATTGAAACAAACAGCATCGCCCAACGCATGCTTGGCCTCACTCCCGAACAGCAGAAACAGAGGCATATAGATGGCGCAGAATGGCAGATTGTCAGGCCCGATGGTTCCCCGATGCCGGCATCGGAGTATGCCAGCGTTCGTGCGCTCGAAGAAAAATGCCAGGTTGAAAATGTGGAAATGGGTATTCTCAGGGGAGAGGATCAGGTAACCTGGGTCAACGTTTCAGCCACACCCATTCCGATTGAAGGATACGGTGTGGCCATTGTATATAACGACATTACTGCCAGGAAGGAGGCTGATAAGAAAATCAGGCTCCTGAATGAGACCCTTGAACAACGTGTTACTGAAAGGACAAATCAACTTGTCGTCATGAACAAGGAACTCGAATTTAATTTAAGTGAATTAGAACAGTTTTCTTATGTTTCCAACCATGATCTTCAGGAACCGTTGCGCACACTTACTCAATTTACACAGCTTTTTAATGAAAAATACACAGGCACACTTGATGAAGAAGGAGAAAAATACATAGAATTCATCAGCAGGTCGGCAGTCAGGATGAACTCGCTGGTAAAGGACCTGTTTGATTATTCATTATTGGGTAAAGAGAGTGCAAAGGCCCTTGTTGATTGCAATAAAATCGTCGAAATAGTTCTGAATGATCTGGATGATTCCATCAAAGGAAGTAGTGCAAGATTAACAGTTCAGAAACTGCCATCCATAAATGGATATGAAACAGAGTTGAGACTGCTGTTCCAAAACCTGATAGCAAATGCAATCAAGTACCAAAAACCGGACATGGTTCCCGAAATAAATATTTCAGCCGGAAATCATGGCAGGGAATGGCTCTTTTCCATCAAAGACAATGGCATTGGAATTGATGAAAAATACCATGAAAAGATTTTCATCATTTTCCAGCGGTTGCATAACCGCAATGTGTATCATGGAACCGGTATCGGCCTGGCACATTGCAAGAAAATAGTGGGATTGCATGGTGGTAAGATCTGGGTAGAATCCACGTCCGGGGCAGGCAGTACCTTTAGGTTTACAATTCCCAAAGTATAGTATAAAAAACGGTCACAATAATCAGTCTTCGCCGGAAAAAACCGGCCATCCCTGTATATTGATTGTTAACAGGTTAAGGTGGTTAAACAAAGTCGGCGGAAGGTGGTCAGACGGGCCGGAT
This sequence comes from uncultured Bacteroidales bacterium, assembly GCA_903926565.1. Lineage (GTDB taxonomy): Bacteria > Bacteroidota > Bacteroidia > Bacteroidales > FEN-979 > CAIVAT01. Next base: position 5,375 of record CAIYJU010000023.1, on the reverse strand, counting down.
TTTCCTGCAGAAGAAGTTGTAAACCAATCAATTTTACCATCTATGTTTTAAACAGAATACCCAAATATAGGTATTGTGTCTGGTATTTCACAAATGTAATTTTGACAGGCTGATAAACAACAAAACCAAATCAGAAATAATCACTTGAAATTCAAAATTAACCTGAAAAAACCATGAAAAAGCACGTTTTACTCATTGCAGTTTTATTTCTGGCATCCTTTGCCTATGCACAATCAGACAAAGAGGAGGTGGATCTGATGCAGGCCGCGTTCGGGATGGATAAAAAAGCCGCAGTGGCGGATTTCGTTAAACCATCAGATGCCCAAAAAGATGCATTCTGGAAACTTTATGACGAATATGAAACACAACGGAAAGTGCTGGGGAAACAGCGGATCGAATTGTTAAAGCAATATGCCGGCCAATACCAGACAATGACGGGTGAACAGGCAGATACCTGGACAAAAAAGGTCATTGAACTTCAGAAAAAAACCGACGGACTTATTGTGACCTATTACGGCAAGATAAAAGCTATTTCAGACGGGGTCGTCGCGACCCAGTTTTACCAGATCGAAAACTACATTCTCACAGGCATCCGGGCGGAGATCCTTGATCAGGTGCCATTCCTGGAAAAGAAGAAGTAGCTCAGATATTAAAAATAATTTAACATTCATAAAGCAAAAAAACAAACATAATGAAAACAAAACTTGGTTTTTTAATCCTTGGGCTTGGGCTTGTGTTTACCATCTCGTGTACAAAGTACCCACCCGAATCTGACAGATTGCTGGAGGATCTTGCAGTAATGACACAATACGATACCAAAGCTGTCTTTACCGACTACAAATCGTATTACATTTATGACACGATCACGAAAATTTCGGACGCAGGGGCATCTACGATTAACACTGCAACCTCATCGCCTGTTATTCAGGCTATTGTGAAGAACATGAATGCACGGGGCTTTGAACAACATACAAATGTCACTGACAAAGTCGACATGAGGATCAGGGTTGTTTATTACCAAAATACCACCGTTTACACCTATTCCTATGGCTGGTATGGTGGTTACTATCCTTACTATCCTTATTATCCCGTTTATTATTCATCCTACACCACCGGACTGGCTGATATTGAACTGGCTGATATGACAACTGCAAACATCGTGAACAACCAGGTGCCTATTCTCTGGAGTGCCGGCATCAGGGGCTTGCTCACAGGCAGTCATTCGACTTCTGAAATTACCGGAAGTATCGATCAGGCCTTTATACAAACACCGCAGTTAACCAGGAATAAATAAGGAATCACCTTAAAAGAGACAACAATGAAAAAGATAATTATAATTTTAACCGCTTTTGTTTGCCTGGCCGGTTTGGCTCAGGCACAGGACACTCCACCCTCATCACTGGGTTTTACCCCGAAGTCCTATTATACATTCTCATGGAATACGACCTTTACCATGGGTGATTTCAATAAATGGGTTGGCAACGCCAGTCCTGCCGGATTTGATATGGGAGGCCGTTACTTTGTTAAAAACGGATTGAATGTTGGCTGGAATATCAGCTGGCAGCGGGTCAGTCAGATTTACGACAATGAAACCTACACGATCCCTGATAAAGGAATTGCAATCAATGCTGAAAACTACAGGTTTACCTGGATGGTGCCATTCCAGGCAGTTGTCGCTTACAATCTGATGCCGGAAAAGATGGTTTCACCTTACGTTTCACTCGGCATCGGAGGTGATTATATGGAACACCACCTGATGATACAGGAATATGACATTTACAAAACCCGCTGGGATTTTTCACTGACTCCCGAGGTGGGTGCTTTGGTGAAATTCGGCAACTTTAACCAGTGGGGCGCACTCGTGGCATTCAACTACAAATGGACCACCAACAAGATTGAACTCTACGAAACGACTTCAAAGAATCTGCAGATGCTGAACCTGAAAGTCGGCATCGCCATGATCATTCGGTAGCTGGCACTTTTTCAAAGAAAAATTTTCTGCCGGATCCAACACTGCGCCCAACGCAACTGGTTCCGGCAGTTATTTTTTCTTTGAAATTGCCGTAATTATCAGAAGCAGCATAAAATTTTAAGAATATATTTGCCTGACGTTTAACAAATAATAAAACAGCGTTGCACAGCATTGGCACAAAGTTGCTCAGCGTAAAAGGAGCCCCGGGATGGTGCAAAAAACTCCTGTTACTCCTTTTGCTTGCATTGAATCTGCAACCCTTCAAAATCTCAGCCCAGGAAAGTACAAAATCCTTCAGGCAGGATGATGTTTTCAGCATATTTATCAAAAAAGAGAAGCGTGCAAAGCGTGACAGTGTCACAACGGAACCTGTCATAATTAAAAAGCCCTATTTTGCCACAACCCCCTTTGTAGGCTATAACCCCGCATACGGTTTCCTGATCGGTGTGGGAACCACCATGGCAATTCATCTTGGCGAACCGGAGACCACCCCGGTATCTTCATTATGTGCTGCCGTTAACTTTACTACGGCAGAACAAACCATCATTACCTTACGATCAAATATCATCACCGGCAGTTCCCGCTATATCCTGCGGGGAGACTGGAGATACCTGGTTTTTTCCCAGCCTACCTATGGTCTTGGCACCGGGATAAAAATGCACACCAACCGGGGGATCGTTTTTAACGACGGAGGCTCAACCGCATCACTTCCACCGGATGCCCAGCCACTCAACTATAATTACATCAGGCTCTACGAGACTTTTTATTTCAGGTTCGCCAGGAACTGGTATTTCGGAATAGGGTACTGCCTCGATGATTTTTCAAATATTGTCGATCATAATCACCAGGACAGTGTTCCCCCGCAGGAAACAAGTCATTACAAATACAGCGACAACCACGGCTTTAATCCTGAAAAATACACCATGTCAGGGCTGAGTCTGGAGATTCTGCTCGACAGCCGCAATAATTCAATCCGACCTACGAAAGGATACCTTGCAAATGTTGCCTTCAGGCCGAATTTCACCTTCCTTGGAAGTTCTAAAGGCAGCCTGATGCTGAACACCGAGTTCAGAACCTATATTGGTTTGTCAAAACGCCGCCCCGATCACCTCATCGGTTTCTGGTACCTGGGCCAGTTCAATGAAAAAGGAACCGTTCCGTATCTTGGATTACCTGCCCTTTGCTGGGACATGTACAACCGGGCTGGAAGAGGATATATCCAGGGAAGCATCAGGGGGGTGAACTTTATTTACGCGGAAACGGAATGGCGTTTCCCGATCAGCCCTTATTCAGGGATACTCAGTGGTGTGGCATTTGTGAATGCAACAACTGCCAGTTCTGATGATGGAGCGAGGGACCTCTTTCAATATGTCGATCCCGCTGCCGGATTTGGGTTAAGGATCATGTTCAGCAGGAAGACGCTTTCAAACCTCTGCATTGATTTTGGCTTTGGAGCCGATGGCACCAAGGGGATATTTTTCAATCTGAATGAAACATTTTGAAATTATGAAAACGAACAGAATACTCTTTTTTGTATTATTTTTTGCCTTCGCCTCAACAGTACCGGCACAGAAAGACAGCTTGAAAGTGTTTGAAATATATGGTTTTGCCCAGACAGATATGGGCTACAACTTTAACCAGGTTAACCCGCAATACTATGATGCCATGCGCCCTTCAAGGCTGCCAGCCTATAAAGACGAGTTTGGCTCCAATGGCAATGTCTATTTCAGCGTTCGCCAAACACGGTTTGGGGTAAAATCAGCCATCCCGACTAAATTTGGCGATTTTACAACGGTATTTGATTTCGATTTGTTCGGCGTGGGATCGGATGCAGGTAAAACGACCATCCGGCTACGCCATGCTTACGGCCAGCTGGGCCATTTCGGAGCCGGGCAAACCGAAAGCGCCTTCATGGATGTTGATGTGTTCCCAAACACGCTTGAATATTGGGGACCATGCGGAATGTTGTTCTACCGGAATATCCAGGTTCGATGGATCCCGATCATGGGAGCAACGAACCTGGTCTTTGCACTCGAGATGCCGGGAGCAAGCGGCGATGGCGGCGTTTATGGCGACCGTGTGGAGTTATCCTATGTGACCCCACAGTTGCAGTTACCCGATTTGACAGGCCATTACCGGTTCGCCCGGAAATTCGGATATGTCCAGCTTGGAGGAATTGTACGCAGCATTAAATGGAAATACAACGGGGCGGATACCATCGACCTGAGCGGCAGCGCGATCGGATGGGGAGTCAGCCTCAGCACGGGCCTGAATCTTGGTAAAAAAATCGTGGTGCATCTGCAAGGCGTTTACGGAGAAGGCGTGGAAAACTATTTTAATGATGCCCCTGTTGATATCGGGGTGCAAAATAATTTTTCAGATACGTACCGGCCGATAAAAGGTGTAGCTCTTCCCGATATGGGCCTGGTGGCATTTGTCGATTTCAACTGGAGTAAGAAACTGACAAGCTCTGCAGGCTATTCAACTACCATCATCACCAATTCGGATGGCCAGAAACCCGATGCCTTTAAACAGGGGCAATATGCTGCCGCAAACCTGCTCTGTTATCCCTGGCCCGGTGTGATGGCCGGTGTGGAACTGCAATGGATTATGCGGAATAATTACAGTGACGGCTTCAGCTCTTCAGCCACGAAAATAAATTTCTCATTCAAGTATAGTTTCTCACATGCTTTTTACAAGAAAACGAAAAGTTAACGATTCATTCAAATTCCCGGAGGAAAAACCATGAAAAATCATCTTACAGGAAAAACAATTTTAGTGACATTGATATTCACCTTAGGTATGTTCAGCTCACCAGCTGTTGTGTTGGCACAAACCGCAAACACCATGACCAAAGAGCAGATCAATGCTGCACTGGACGAGGCATACACCAAATTCAAAGATGTGAAAGAGGGGAAAAATGCTGATTACATCAAAGAACTCGCCCGGGTTGACTCCAAAATCTTTGGCATCGCACTGGTGACTGCCGATGGACAGGTTTTTACCAAAGGGGATATTTCATCGATGGTATCGATCCAGAGCGTGTCGAAAGCGTTTGTTATGGCACAGATAATTGAGGAACAAGGACACCAGAACCTACAGGATAAAATTGGCGTAGATGCAACAGGTGAAGTGTTCAACTCCATCGTTGCCGTGGAGCGGATGAGAGGAAAGGAGATCAATCCGCTTGTAAATCCGGGAGCCATTGCAGCGACCAGCCTTGTCAAAGGTGCCGATTCATCTGCCAAATGGAAAAGTATCCTGCAGTTCCAGAGTGACTTTGCCGGCCGGCAATTATCACTGAACATGCCGGTTTATATCAGTGAAGCTGGCGACAATTTACGAAACCAGGCCATTGCCCACCTGCTGCTTGCGTATGGCAGAATGTATTTCGATCCGGTTC
>CAIYJU010000022.1 GCA_903926565.1 uncultured Bacteroidales bacterium | reverse complement strand
CAGACAATTGGAAGAAAGATTACTCTTTATTAATACGGCTTTTGAATCTGCAGGTGATGCGATAGGAATTTCCGACGCCCGGGGTCACCATATTTATCAGAATAAAGCATTGTCTGAGTTATTTGAATACGACACTGCTGAAGAATTGCAGGAAGCAGGAGGCGGGCAAAAAGTTGTCAGAGACCCTGAGGTCGGCCGGGAAATGTTTAATGCCATTATGAGCGGCAAACCATGGTCAGGGGAGTTGGAAATGGTGACAAAAAGCGGGAAGGTTTTTCCTGCTTATGAGCGTGCAGATGCAATTACGAACAGGGATGGAAACATTGTAGGACTGATTGGTGTCATCACTGACATCACCAAACGCAAGCAAATTGAAGAATCACATCGTGTAATCAGTGAATTCAATGAATCTCTGTTGCAAACCATCCCGTTTGGAATGGATATCGTGGATGAAAACGGGAACATCCTTTTTTTGAGCGAAAAAATGAAACAGCATTTTGGTGCTGATGCCATTGGCAAGAAATGCTGGGATCTGTACCGCGATGATAAAAAACAATGTTTTGACTGCCCTCTGCATACAGGAATAAATGTTGGTGAAACAAAGACATATGAAACCAATGGGGTACTTGATGGTAAAACATTCGAAATATACCATACAGGAATAATTTTTAACGGGCAAAAAGCAATGCTCGAAGCCTTTATTGACATCACTGAACGCAAGCTTGTCGAAAACACACAGAGCTTTTTGCTTAGGTGCGGCCTTCCTGGTACAGGAGAAGACTTTTTCGATTCGCTGGCACACTACCTTTCCCAAACCCTGAACATGGAATATGTTTGTATTGACCGGCTGGAAGGCGACGGGCTGACTGCCCAAACCGTTTCAATATACAATGAAGGCAGGTTTGAAAGCAATGAGCGCTATGCCCTCAAAGATACACCCTGCGGCGAGGTGGTGGACCGGAGTGTATGTTGTTACCGGAAAGGGGTACGGCATCTGTTCCCTGATGACAAAGCGTTGCATGACCTGAATGCAGAGAGTTATGTTGGAACCACCCTGATCGACTCCAAAGGAAAAGCCATCGGGCTAATTGCCATTATCGGACATCAGCCATTGCATGAAGAAGGAAGGGCGAAAGAACTGCTGAAACTTGTTGCAATCCGTGCAGCCGGCGAACTGGAAAGACGTGAAGTGGAAAACGAAATCCGCCTCCTGAATGAGACCCTTGAACACCGTATCGCAGAACGAACCAAACAATTCGAAGCATTAAACAAGGAGCTTACCTTTCATCTGAGTGAATTGGAACAGTTTACCTATGTTTCGAATCATGATCTTCAGGAGCCTTTGCGAACACTTACACAATTCACACAGCTTTTTAATGAAAAATATGCAGGCACGCTTGATGAAGAGGGCGAAAAATATCTTGAATTTATTGGGAGGTCGGCAGTCAGGATGAGTGCACTCGTCAAAGATTTACTTGACTATTCATTGTTGGGGCAGGAGAGCGCAATGACTAAGGTTGATCTCAATACGGTTGTCGAAGCAGCCCTGAATGATCTTGCTGATTCCATCACAGTAAGTAATGCGAAAATAACGGTTCAGGAAATGCCAACCCTGAATGGTTATGAAACTGAGCTCAGACTGATGTTTCAAAACCTCATCGGAAATGCGATCAAGTACCAAGGCCCAGGCATTGTGCCGGTGGTAAATGTTTCAGTCATTGGTAGCGAAACGGAGTGGCTCTTTTCCGTCAGGGACAATGGTATTGGTATCGATCAAAAACACTTCGAAAAGATTTTTATCATCTTCCAGCGATTGCATAACCGCAGTGAGTATGAAGGCACAGGCATTGGCCTGGCACATTGCAAGAAGATTGCAGAGTTACATGGTGGGAGAATATGGGTGGAATCGATGCCCGGTGAGGGCAGCACGTTTATATTTCCAATTCCACGGCGATGAGTGCAGGGCACTATTGAAACAAAAAACTTATATCCTCAGCGAGATTCCAAACAGGAAATTAATGGTAGCCTGCGGAAAATATCCATTGATCTCCTGGGCCGTTCCACTAATTTCATATGGATAAACCCATGCATTGGTTACATATTTCCTGTTAAACAGGTTGTTGATTGCAAGGTTAAAGCCAATCTCTTCAAAAATCCTGGTTTTCAAAAACCAGGTCGCTGAAAACCCATGAACCAGATAGGCATTCAGCGAACGCCCTTCATCTGAAGAGTTGTCGATGTATTGTTTCCCGACATACTTTGAATTCAGGCTGAACGATAATTGAGAAAATGGTTTATAGGTTAACACACCACTGCAGACGGTATTCGGGGAGAATGACAGGTTAGTTTGCCCGGTGTAAATAGTGTCCTGCCCCTGGAATGTCCAGTCAGCGTCATATTTGTCAACGTAATGTGTGAAGTTTTTAATCACATTTGTGCTGATTGTGGCATTAACGTTTAACAGAAGCTTCTTCCTGAAAAAGCCGGCTCCGGCAGAAATTTCCAGCCCTGCACGGTAACTTTTCGGGACATTAACCATGATGGCTTCACCCACACTGTTGATTTCGCCGGTCAGGACAAGTTGATTCCTGTAAGACATATAATAACCGTTGGCAGTCACATTAAAATCCGTATGCCGGAAAGAGTAACCCAGCTCATAATCATACAGTGTTTCGTGCTCCGGCATCTGTCCGGGTTCAGCATCTTTGTAATTATTCCTGCTCGGTTCGCGATTTGCAATACCAAATGAACCATAGAACTCATTTTGTTTGTTCAGGGTATAAAAGAGGCCGCCTTTGGGGTTGAAGAAGTTGAATAAATGATGCTGATCCAGTTGCCTGAGATTGTCAAGGGATCCTTCCATTGCATAACTTACATGACGATACTGAAGGTCGGCAAAGAGGTTCAGCTTTTTCAGGATCTGAAAGTTTCCCTTCACAAACAGGTTGAAATCCTTTTTCAGGCCGGTATTGTAGTACCAGTTTCGGGAGTTGTCACCATCAGAGGCATATTCAGCCCAGATTACCTTTCCGAAATGCTGTCCGTAATAACGGTTCCATGCACCGCCAAGTGTAAGTTTCAACTTTTCCGGTATGGTATAGTTGCTGGAGAATGTCATTCCGCAGAAATCGTTATCCATCATCTTGCGGTTTACAAGGTCGGTGGTTGTAATGGTGCTGTCTTTGATCACAACATCGGCAAGTCCATAGTCCGAAAATGAAGCCCCCTGTTCGTAGTTTTCATAATACCCTTTCCCTTTGGTGTAATGAAGAGCCATGTTGAAATTCCAGTTTTTTGTGATCAATTGAGAAAAAAGCAGCTGGTAATGGTCCTGCTGATAATTGTCAGTCTGATTGTTGTAATACGCAGGATTTCCGCTTTTATCAACATATTCACCGGCAGGATTATAGGTGCGGTTCGTTGCGAGTGAATCTTTAGGCACACCTTCCCATGCCTGGTAAGTACGCTCATAGCCCGAAAAGGTAATCAGCCTGATTGTCGTGTTTTTGCCGTAATATCCTCCTGATAAATAGTAGGATTTGAGGTTTGAAAAGGCACGGTCGATATACCCGTCGGAATGGATGTACGACAATCTGCCGTCAACACTGAACTTATTGGTCATCAATCCCGTGCCGAACCGTAAGGTTGATTTAAACGTATTGTAAGAGCCACCCGAGAGATCAAGTTCTCCATAAGGATCCTGGTGAAGGTCGGAGGTGAGGAAATTTACTGAGGCTCCGAATGCGCCTGCACCGTTGGTGGAGGTTCCCACCCCGCGCTGTATCTGGATGCTCCCGGTGGAAGAGGCCATGTCGGGCAGGTCAACAAACCAGACACCCTGTGATTCGGCATCATTGAGGGGAATGGAGTTCACTGTCACATTGATTCTTGTCAGGTCGGTTCCGCGTATGCTGAAAGTGGAATATCCGATGCCGTTGCCTGCATCAGAGGTGGCCACGGTTGACGGGCTTTCCTGGATCAGGCAGGGGATGTCCCTCCCGAGATTTGACGCATTGATCTCCTTGTTCGACATCGATGTGTGCGCCGTCGGATATTTATCCTGTGCCCTGGTTGCAATGATGTTAACCTCGTCGCCAAGCAGGGCGGCTCCTTCCATCTGAATGTTCAGGGTTGTATCGTGCAGAATGTTAATGATCCTGGTATAGGTTTTATAGCCGATAAAAGAAGCCCTGACGGAGATGTTTCCGGGTTTGATCTTTGGCAGGGTAAATCTTCCATCCGCATCAGAAACAGCAGATACTGATTTGTTACCTGCGGAAAGATGTGCGCCCGGAAGTGGCTCGCCTGTTTTCTGGTCCGTAACAAGGCCATTGATTGTGTGTTGCGCACTCATGGTGCTTACCAGCAGGAATAACCCCAAAGTCAGCATTGCCGGAATTATTCCATGCCACAGGCATGTGTTAAATTTTCTCTTCATGGTATCTGTTTTTCCTACGCCGGCATTACCCGGATCAGGTTATTGGGGTATAATCTCAGCCCTTGTATTGAGGCACCCCCTAAGGAGATCGTATCGGGAGCAAAGATACAAAAAAGTGGACAGGCGGATGTGAGGACAGGCTCACGATGAAAAAAAGTATCCTGTTTTTGCGATTTATCAGATATCTTTGTGTTTAAATTTTTGAGGTATGAAACTTTTGATTATCAATGGTCCGAACTTAAATCTTCTGGGTATCAGGGAACCGGATGTTTATGGAAGTCAGAGTTTTGAGGCTTACCTGAAAAAACTCAGAAAGCTGTATCCTGAGGTAACCCTGGAGTATTTTCAGAGTAACATCGAAGGGGAGATCATCAATGCATTGCAGAAAGCAGGATTTTTATATGATGGCATCATTCTCAATGCAGGCGGGTACACGCATACTTCGGTCGCCATTGCCGATGCTGTAAAAGCGATCAAAGCTCCTGTTGTTGAGGTACACATCTCCAATACATTTGCCCGGGAACCGTTTCGTCATACATCATTGCTGGCCGCCTATGTGAAAGGGAGCATTATTGGATTCGGAATGGAATCCTACCGCCTTGCAGTTGAAAGTCTGATCAATAAATTAGGGTAACCAGTTAACTTTTGTAGAACTTATTCATGTTCAGCTGGGAGAATTTCCGTTTCCCCTTAAGGTAATAGTCAACCACAATATTGCTGCCGTACACATCCTGCATGGAGCCATGCTTAAGCAGTTTGCGTTTCTGTTTTATCTTGCCGATGGAGCGGTAGAAACTCAAATGGGCGCGTGTAACTGCCCAGAAATCCCTGAATCCTGCCTGGAACAGGAATTTGAATGCCGCAATGGTATCAAGCAGGTAGCGGACAGCAAAAACCGGGATCAGCCGGTTGTCGGGGAGGTTTTTATAAAGCAGGAAAAAGTTGTTCCGGAAGTTCAGGTAAGTTTTTCGCCAGGAGGCTTTGGGGAGGGTGCCTCCGCCAATGTGAAATACGGTTGATGCGGGGCAGTACATTATTTTGTATCCGTTGTTTTTAAGCCGCCAGCAAAAGTCGATCTCCTCCATGTGTGCAAAAAAATCCTCATCCAGACCACCGTACCCATGGAATAATTTGGCTTTAACAAACATGCAGGCGCCGGTTGCCCAGAAGATCTCACACACGTCGTCATATTGTCCATGATCCTCCTCGATGGAGAGAAAGATACGTCCACGGCAGAAGGGGTACCCGTATTTGTCAATGAATCCCCCTGCACCGCCTGCATATTCAAATTTCTTTGGTTCAAGAAATGAACGTATTTTGGGCTGGCAGGCTGCAATCAACTCATCCTTTTCCATCAGGTCAATGACTGGTCTTATCCAGTTTTCGGTAACCTCAATGTCTGAATTAAGGAGAATGTAGTAATCTGCCTCCACCTGCCTGAGCGCAAGGTTGTAACCCCTTGAAAAACCTCCGTTTTCAGGATTCTGAATGATTCGGATATCAGGATAGGAAGATTTAAGAAATGCAACGGAATCGTCGGTTGAGGCATTGTCGGCCACAATGATCTCTGCCTCATCTTTACTGTACTGAAGGAGCGTTGGAAGAAACTGCTGGAGGTATTTCCGGCCATTCCAATTTAAAAT
>CAIYJU010000021.1 GCA_903926565.1 uncultured Bacteroidales bacterium | reverse complement strand
ATTCACTTTATTAATCAAACAAGATGACATTATCGAATTACTCCGCTATTTCCTGTAAAAATAAAAAAATATTTTCAGGCTTCCGGATTTTTTTTTAATCTTGACTGGAATTCAAACACCAGAATGCCAATAACGTAAACGAGATATATATTTCCAATGCCAGCGATTGCATGAACGCGATATTTTTCACAGCCGGTGTCCGTTTTAAATTATTAACTTTGTGTTGACTGATCCTATATCTATATGACCCGCAAAGAGATTGAACAACGCATTCACAGGGTGTGTGAAATGATTGGCACACAGCAGTTGAAAAATGCCCTTGATGAACTTGAAAAATTATCCCGGCATACAACCAAAGCCGACTATTATTACCAACTGGAAACCCTCACTGAAAACTATAAAACACTGTTGAGGTATTCCTTTGAAGGATATGACGATCCTGAGCAAAAAACCATCCTTAACAGGCTTTGTGCCTCCATGTTCAACATGGCTGATGATTTGATGCAGAATCTCCTTGACCCTATTCTGACAACAAAAAGATATGAAAGGAACATCCTGTCGCATGATTTCGGTGATGAGCCTCAGCAAATCGCGAATAGAATTGAGGAGATGTTTTTTCACCGCGAAGTGACGAAATTGATTGACGAATCAAACCTGCTTCCGCTTCGGCATGTAAATCAAATATTTAAGCTGATATGGCTAACCGGGAAACTATCGGAGGAGCATATTGCACTGATTCTGCAGATCAATCGTTCAGAACAGGTTGAATGGCATGAAAAATGCCTGGTTGTAAGTGCCCTTACCCTGAGTCTGCTCAACTATTTTGATCAGAACAAGCTTCTTTTGCTGATGGATTTTGTTCAGGTTCATGAAAACCAGGTGTATCAGCGTGCTCTGACAGGACTGATCCTCGGGCTCCTGATGTTTGACAAAAGGTTGCCGTTTTATCCTGAAATTGTTGAAAAATTAAAAACACTTACAGGTGATGAAACTGTCCTTCCAGAGGTGGAACTGATCCTGATGCAATTGCTCCAGGCCAGGGAGACCGATAAAATCACCCGGGAATTTGAAGAAGAGGTGCTTCCTGAGATGAAAAAGATGATGCCTAAAATTGAAGATAAACTCCAGCTCAACGACCTCACCGAAGATGAAGAACTCGAAGGGAAAAACCCGGGATGGAAGGACATGATCGAAGAGGTGCCGGGGTTATTCGAGAAAATCGAAAAGTTTTCCAAAATGCAGATGGAGGGTGGTGATGTGTTCATGAGCACTTTTCAGATGCTGAAACGTTTTGATTTTTTCAATGCCATGAGCAATTGGTTCGTCCCGTTTCACCGTGACCATCCTGAAATAAAAAACAGTTTCTCAGAACACGAAGATATAAACATCCGGCTCCTTGAAAGTCTTGAAAAGGCATTTTATATCTGCAACTCCGACAAATACTCCTTTGCCATCAACTTCAGGGCCATCCCCGACCAGCAACGAACGATGATCGTCACCAACTTCGAAGCGGAGTTTGCCCAGATGAAAGAGATGGCATCGGAGGAGCAACTGCTCGATCAGTCGTTGGTCAACAACTCCATTTTTATTCAATATATCCAGGATCTTTACCGGTTCTATAAACTTTTCCCGTCAAAGCAGGAATTCGATGATGTTTTTCAGCGCAGGATGCGGATCAATGACCTCTGTTTTTATAAAAGCTGCTTTACCCGGCCGGGATTTTCCGAGAAAATTGCTTCCTTCCATTTCGAAAATGATCACCATTATGATGCCATCGATGTGTATGAAGCCATCATGGAACAACATGGTCCGAGCAACGAACTCTTTGAGAAAATCGGCTATTGCTATCAGAAAACCGGGCGTTTCAAGAAAGCGGTGGAGTATTACAAAAAAGCCGAACTGTTTGATGCCGACCGTCAGTGGATCCTGAAGAAGCTGGGATGGTGCAGCCTGAAACTGAAAGATTACAGCCAGGCGCTTGGCTATTTTAAAGAGGCCTCCGCCCTGCAGCCCGATGATGTTTTGTTGCAGATCCAGGTGGGCCAGTGCTTTCTGAACCTGAAAGATTATGAGCAGGCGCTTCATCAGTATGGAAAACTCAGGTTTTTTGTGCCCGATAACCTCAAGGTGCTAAGGCCAATTGCGTATTGTCAGTTTGTGCTTGGGAAACCGGAACTGGCTGTTGAAGTTTATGCGCAAATTCTCAGCCTTACATCCAATCCATCCGCGTATGACCTGATGAATGCAGCCAATGTCAGGTTATGTCTCGGCCAAAGGAAAGAGGCCCTGCACCTGTACCGGCAATCGCTGCTTCAAAGCGCTCCCGGCCGCACCGAACTCATGGAGGCGTTTGATGAAGATGCGCAGTTCCTTGTTAAAAACGGCATCCCTGCTGAGGAAATTCCGCTTATCCGCGACTACCTGATGTTTCAAACTGAAAATTAAATGGGAAATTTCAAAAGATGGCCACGTGCCGAATTGCTGATCTTCACGATATTCACCATCGTGAACCTGCTGCCATTTGTGGCAACAAGGTTCTTCCCTACCATGGACGGGGCATCGCATCTCAGCAATTCCAACATCATCAACCAGCTGGTCTTTCACAACAACAGCCTTTTCCACCAGTTTTTCCAGATCAACCCCGAACCTGTCCCAAATTGGACTGCCCACCTGTTCATTTCCCTGCTTACACTGATCATGCCTGCTTTCCTTGCCGAAAAAATCATGATCATCCTGTTGCTTATCGGCACCCCCTTTGCCTTTCGCAACCTGGTCCAGACAATCTCCCCGAAACGCACCCTCTTCAGTTTCCTCATCTTTCCCTTCACCCACTCGATGTTTTTTTTCTTCGGGTTCTACAACTTCTGCATGGCCATCCTGCTGTTCCTTATCACCCTGAATTATTGGCTGAGGCATGATGAGCGACTGAACATCCGAAGAACCATCGTGCTGGCTATCCTTGTCGCACTTACCTATTTTTCGCACATTGTAATTTTCGGCACCTTGCTGATTGCCATTGCGATGCATATTACCGTCGGGTCAATCATGGCCATCCTTTGTTCACAAAATGAAAAAAAAACAGTTCTTCAGCGATTCCTTAAAAAGACACTGGCAATTACGATGGCAGCTTTGATTCCGCTGTTCCTGTTTGTCTGGTTCTTTTACTCCCGTCCTGAAATACGCGAGATAAAATTTATCGGCAAACACGAACTGATCAATATCCTTACCTCCATTCGTCCACTAATCTCCATGAACCCGGTGATTGAAGGAAAAATGCTGAACATCCTCTTCTACCTGTTTGTTTTGCTGGGAATTACAGGCGTTGTAACCTTTATTATCCGGATTTTCAATAAATACAGTAAGAAAGTTATCCCGGAAACAAACGAAGAGGGACAACTCCTTCCTCACTTTAACTTCTGGTGGATCCTTGCATCCATGGTTATCCTGCTGGGATTGTTTTTCACACTGCCCGATGCATATGGAACCGCCAGCTACACAAGCTACCGGCTCGGGTTTGTCTTTTTCATCATGACCATCCTGTGGTTCTCGACCTTTCGCATTCCCTGGTATTTCGGACTGCTGGCCGCTGTAACCGGGTTGTGTGTAAACACCTTGCTGATAAAGTACCATAACCCCGGCATCAGGGACCTGGCAAAACTGGCTGCCTCCTGCAACAAAGCGGCTGACTTTGTTGCTCCCAACAGCCTGGTGCTTCCGATCTATTGCATGGACAACTGGTTTACCGGCCATTTTGTGGATTACATCGCGGTGGATAAACCCATCGTGATGGTCTATAACTACGAGTGTGCTTCGGGCTACTTCCCTGTGAGGTGGAATGAAAAGACAAAGCCGAACTACCACCTTGGAAACCCGGCCACCCCTGAAAAATACATCAATTTCGAACTGGTGAAAGGGAAACCATCGCTCATGCTCGATTATGTCTTCATTGTCGGGCAATACGACCCGAACAAGGACTGGTTTTTTGGCATGCTGCATAAAATTCTTACCAGCGATTTCGAGAAGGTGTACGAGGCTGAAAACTGCAGTTTGTACCGGAATAAGCTGGCTAAAAAACAATGAACAGGATTACTGACCATCATTGCTAACAGGCATCCAGGTGAGAAAAAAAATTACATCTCATTGCGTTAACCTAATAATTGTATTTATTTTTTTTCTGCCGGTTGAGACTTATTCAAAGCAATTTCCGGGTTACATGACCTCTCCCGTGTTCCCTCTCCTGAAGGAGCGGGGAGCGCGTTGTGAACCATCCGCCAGTTTATTCGATTTCGTGAACAGCAAAAGTCCGCTGAACATCGATTTCACCTCCCCGGATACAGTTTGCGTTGGCGGAAATGTAAACATCACCAACCTCAGCCAGGGAGCCACAACCTATTACTGGAACTTTTGTTCAGGCAGTGCAAATAACAATCCCACAGGAGTGAACATTGGCAATCCCGGAGGGTTGTTAAACATTCCAACCTATATTACCCTTGTGAAAGAAGGGAATGATTGCTACTCCTTCATCAGTTGCCAGGGGGTAGGGGTCGTAAGGTATTTTCATGGAACAAGTTTTGCCAACAACCCAATTTCCTGGACAAACCTTGGACAGTTCGGCCTGATCAACTTCAACGAGGAGGGAATCCAGGTCAAATATGATAACGGGAACTGGTACGGATTTGTAAACAGTTACACGACCATCATCCGGCTCGATTTCGGGAATTCACTGGCAAACACCCCTACTGCCATTGACTTAGGCCCGTTCCCATCTTTCAACATGCCGCACGGATTGGTGATCACACAGGAAGGATCGACCTGGCTGGGATTTGTCACCTGCTCGATCGGGGTGAGTCTGAGCCGCCTGAATTTCGGGAACAGCCTGGCAAACACACCTGTAGTCACAAATTTTGGCGATTTGGGTGGAGTATTGATCCAACCATTTTCCATTTGCCTGGTCCAGGAAAACTCACTCTGGTATGCCATGATCATGGCCAGCGGAACGACACTGGCTCGGATTTCATTCGGAACATCCCTGTTAAATGTGCCGACAGGCATCAACCTTGGCAACCCGGGCGGGTTCAATGCTGCCCTGGGGCTGACATTTCTGCGCGATTGTGAGTCAACAACCGGGTATTGGACAAATTACCTGCCGAATGGACAGCTGGGTAAACTTACTTTCCCCGGGGGTATTACCGGGCCGGTAACCGGGACAATACTTGGGAATATTGGTGGTCTTGCACGCCCCAGTTTGTTTTCCGAGATTTTCCGCCAGGAAGACAACCTTTATGCTTACATCTGCAACCGCGACAACGGAACACTTACCCGGCTCACCTTCCCTCCCTGTACAAACGCCTCTGTTCCCTCGTCGACACTTTTCACACCTCCGCCCTTTTCCTATGACCAGGCCGGCACCTATAACATTCACCTGATCGTGGATGAAGGGTTGCCGACCATGTTAAGCTTATGCAAACCTGTGGTTGTGATGAATCCGCCTGTCGTCAACCTGGGGAACGATCGTGCCATTTGCCCGGGAAACGCTGTAACCCTTGACGCAGGCCCGCTTTACGACAGCTACCTCTGGTCGAACGGCGCGACGACCCGGACAATCACAGTATCAACAGCGGGAACGTTTTCAGTCACCGCATCCCGCTGGGGGTGTACTGCAGGCGATGCCGTCAATGTTACATTGCTCCCTGTTCCTGTTGTAGAACTGGGTCAGGATATCACCATTTGTGCTGGTCAGACCCATACCTTTGATGCAGGTGCATGCAACGGGTGCTTCTACCAGTGGGCGAACCTCACCACCGGACAACCCAATATCGGGACAGGTCAAACATACACGGCCAGCACAGCCGCGGAATACATGGTTACTGTTTCCGGAACAGGCAACTGCAGTGCCAGTGACATGGTACAACTATTTATCAATCAAACTGTCTCCGTTAACATCATCATTTCTGCCTCGGCGAATAATATTTGTGCCGGAACTTCTGTCACTTTCACAGCCACACCCGGTGCTGTGCCCGATCCAGCCTACCAGTGGATCGTGAATGGAGGAATTGTCAACGGTGCAACCAATTCAACCTTTTCCTACACACCTGCAAACGGCAACACTGTTTCCTGTACATTGACATCCAATGCATTATGTGCCATCGGCAGCCCTGCCACGTCGAACACGGTCACCATGACCGTGAACCCGGTGCTGCCGGTCAGTATAACAATAAATCCTTCTTCAAATAACATCTGTGCCGGGACTTCGGTTATCTTCACTGCCACTCCCAGTGCTGTGCCCGATCCAGTTTTCCAGTGGATCGTGAATGCAGGAATTGTTGCCGGGGCAACAAATTCAACCTATTCATTCACACCTGAAAATGACAATACTATTTCCTGCGTATTGACATCCAATGCATTATGTGCTTCAGGCAGTCCTGCCACATCGAACATGGTCACCATGACCGTGAACCCGGTGCTGCCGGTCAGTATAACGATCAATCCTTCTGCAAATAATATCTGTGCAGGGACTTCGGTTATGTTCACAGCCACACCCGGTCCTGTGCCCGATCCGGCTTACCAGTGGATCGTGAATGCAGGAATTGTTGCCGGTGCAACAAATTCAACCTATTCATTCACACCTGCAAACGGCAACGCCGTTTCATGTATATTGACATCCAATACATTATGTGCTTCAGGCAGCCCTGCCACATCAAACATGGTCACCATGACCGTGAACCCAATGTTACCTGTGGGCATTTCAATTTCAGCATCAGCAAACCCGGTTTGTGCAGGGACATCCGTAACATTCACTGCGACAACAAGTAACGGAGGTGTTGCACCAAGTTATCAGTGGAGGGTGAATTTGGGGGATGTCGGAACAGATGATGCACAATTCAGCTACATTCCAACCTCGGGAGACCAGGTTTCATGCATCTTAACATCAGGTATGGCCTGTGTTACCGGCAATCCTGCAACATCTGCAGCAGTTCTGATGTTAACAAACCCATTGCCCGTAGTTACATTCAGCAGTTGTTTTGATAACATCACAACGACAAATGCCAAACCATTTGTATTAAAAGGAGGACTGCCGCTGCCTGGCACATACAGCGGCACCGGCGTTGATCCGATGACTTCCCTTTTCAATCCGGCCATCGCCGGGGAAGGAAGCCATGAAATAACATTTTCTTACACAAATAATTTCGCTTGCACATCCACAGCCACCAGTTTTATTTACAACTATTTGCCCGCTCCTGTATTTTGCCCGAATCCGCTCATTGACATCCGTGATCAGAACAAACCTTATCCCACCATTCAAATCGGCTCTCAATGCTGGATGGCTGCAAACCTGGATTATGGCGAACCGGTCACCTCCAGCGTGGTTCAGTCAGATAATTGTGTTTTTGAAAAACATTGTTACAATGACAATCCTGAAAACTGCAATGGTTTTGGCGGTCTGTATCAATGGGATGAATTGATGAAGTTCGACCGTTCAACCGCAGGCCAGGGTTTGTGCCCGCCCGGGTGGCATGTGCCCACAGAAATTGACTGGAACACATTATTTAACTTTTACAACGGGAATTCACTTGCTGGAAAACCCCTGCAAAACCCTTATACAAGCGGATTCACTGCATTAACAGGTGGAACTCTATACCAAAATTCTGCCTGGAGTTTTATAGACTTTGCCACACTTTTCTGGTCGTCCACTGCATCAGGTTTAACCAGATCATTGGCTTTTGGAATGAACACAATAAATTTTTCTGTATCATTGTATCCTGCATCAAGGTCGAATTCATTCTCCGTCAGATGCCTGAAAGATTAAGTAATTAAATTTGGTTAATCACAATCTTACCAATAATGAATTTTATCAATATCTACACGGGTTTTTCAGGCTTATATTGGTTTCCAAGGGAAACCTCAGCGGCATCTGTTTCTGCAAAAACCGGTCCCGGAGGGACCAAAGCTGGGTAGCAAGGGGTGACGGTGAAGAATTTCGTCCCGTACGGGACGAGATAACCTCACGCAAAATCAATATTCTACCCATATTACGTGCCTACGGCACAAGAATGTTTGATCAGGCAATACCACCAACTGGTACAATAGGGATTAATCATTTAATTAAAGTATTATTATCATGAAATTCACAGCCACACAAATTGCCGGGATGCTCGGCGGAACCGTAGAAGGCAACCCGGAAGCAGCCATCTCCAAACTATCGAAAATTGAAGAAGGGATCCCCGGATCACTGTCATTCCTTTCAAATCCGCTGTACACTCCCTACATTTATAAGACAAAAGCATCCATTGTCATTGTAAACAGAACTTTCGAGCCGGAGCATCCTGTTGAAGCAACGCTGATCCGTGTGGAATCGGCCGACCTCGCCTTTGCCAAACTGCTGGAAATATACAACCAGATTAAAAATGACAAAAAGGGCGTGTCGAAACTCAGTTCCATTGCTTCCTCAGCAACCATGGGTGAAAACCTCTATGTCGGTGACTTTGCCATGATCGGTGAAAATGTGACGCTCGGGAATAATGTAAAGATACATCCCCAGGTTTTTGTCGGGGATAACTGCACGATTGGTGAAAACTCCATCCTCTTCCCGGGGGTGAAAATTTATTCTGACAATATTATCGGGAAGAACTGCATCTTCCATGCAGGCACTGTCATTGGCAGCGATGGCTTCCGGTTCAACCAGCAGGATGGGAAAAATGTCAAAGTACCCCAGATCGGGAATGTGATCATCGAAGATGATGTGGAAACCGGCGCCAACTGCACCATTGACCGTGCCACGTTTGGCTCGACCATCATCCGGTCGGGCGTAAAACTCGACAACCTCGTGCATGTCGCGCACAATGTGGAGATTGGGGAAAATACTGTGATCGCTGCAGGAACCGGCATTGCCGGCTCAGTGAAAGTGGGGAAAAACTGCATGATCTCAGGGCATGTATCCATGACCGGGCATATCACCATTGCCGATGGCACCATCCTTGGCGGAGCTACCGGGGTTTCAAAGAGTCTTACCAAACCGGGTCAGGCGTATCTGGGAGTGCCAGCCCTCGAAGTTTCGAAGTACAGACGGTCAACTGTTTTGTTCCGTAACCTGCCTGAGCTGGCCGAACGGATCAGCAAACTGGAGAAAGAGCAGAAGAAAACACCCTGATATTCAAAACTTCTATTGCAGCGCCTTTCTGGCTTTCAGGATATATTTTGCTGTGTCGAGCGGACTGATTCCCTTAAATGGTCGTATCACCCCCTGCTCATCGGTACATTCACGGTAGCTATCAAAATGTGTGGATATCCTGGCCTTTCCTCCCGACCGTGAACTCAGCCTCACCGGGAAATCAAGCGAGGTGGCCAGTGGCACGATCCCGCTCAGGGTAAACCGGCCATTGTCCATCTCCGGGCTCTCAAAACTGCCGCGCATCCTTGTGATGTCGCTGACAATCGCCCCCAGCAACTCCTCCGAGGCATTGATGGAAAAGCTGGTCATGGGTTCGAGCAGGGTGGTACCGGTATTGACCAGCCCGTTCATGATCCCCATGGGTGTGGCAATGGCGAAATCACCCGCACGGGAGTGCATCGGATGGTCTTCACCTTCAATAAGCGTGATGCGCAGATCGGTCACCTCCCAACCTTTGATTCCCTGGTTCAGCGCTCCTGCGATGCTTCTCTCAGCCTCATTCTGGTATTTCTGCTGAACATCATTCACCTGGACTTTGCTCGTGTAAACCACGCCACTCCCGCGTTCCCCGGGTTCAATCAGGAACTTCATGATGGCCCAGCAGGGTTTGGGCATCCAGTACTGCACAAACCCTTCGGCTGCAATGGTCGGTGTTTCCTTGTATATCACCGTAGGAGTTTCGAACTTTGCCACAATACCGAACCTGTCGAGCACTATCCGTTCAAGCACCTCCATCTGTATCCATCCCATGATCTTAACGTGCATTTCAGCCTCTTCGCGCAGCCATTCGAAATCGAGGGCAGGGTCTTCCGAATTTAATTCCATCATCGCTTCAACCAGGGCGGGATAATCTTTTTTATTTGCCGCTTTCACCTGCACGGTAAGCAATGGTGTGCGCAATCTCACAATGTCAGGAATGGCTGAATTTGCATGTCCAAGCAAATCACCCACCTGGCCGCTGGCAAAGCCGCAAATCCCGGCAATGTCGCCCGCTTCAACAAATCCGATGTCCTCAAACCTTCCCGGAAAAACCCTGCGAACCTGCGTAGCCTTTTCTTCCGTCTGACGGGTAACATTGGTGACAACTTCACGACTTGAAATCCGGCCGTCGAAGATCCGCACATGGGCGATCCTGCCCATAATTTTGTCGTGACTGATGCCATAGATCAGGGCAGACAAAGGATTTTCAGCATTTCCTGAAGGAGGAGGAACATAATCGATCACAGCATCCAGCAACTCCTCCATGCCGAGTCCCAGTTTCGCAGAACCATATAAAAGCGGATAGAATTTACAGGTCCGTATTAACCGGATCAGTTGCTGATCCAGTTCGTGAAACGGAAGAATGGTACCATCCAGGAACCGGCCAAGCAACGTTTCATCAGTGGCAACAACATGTTCAAGCAGTTGCTCAGGGATATTTTCCGGATTCCATAAGCTGGTAACTGAAGGTTCGGGATCGCCTTCACCGGCAATTTCCTGGAGAGCCAGCGGGCTGATTATCAAATCTTTTCTGATTGCCTTGAGAACGGCATCGCAGTCCGCCCCCACCCGATCGATCTTGTTAATAAAGAAAATGACAGGAATCTGGCGTTCCATGAGGGCCCGCCAGAGTGTTTCAGTATGTGCCTGCACCCCTTCCACGGCTGAAATTACCAGGATCACCCCATCCGGGATACGCATGATACGCTCCACATCCGATGAAAAATCGACATGGCCGGGCGTGTCAATCAGGTTGATCCGGGTATGCTTCCATTGCAGCGAAGTATGCGCCGACATGACCGAAATACCCCGCTCCTGCTCCACCGGAAGGAAATCCGTTTGCGCCGTGCCCTGGTCCACCCTGCCCGGCTGCCGCGTCTGACCACCAAGAAACAGGAACTGCTCGGTGATGGTCGTCTTTCCGGCATCTGCATGGGCCATGATGGCGATGTTGCGAATCGGTTTTTGCATGAAACGTTGGTTCTGATGGCAAAATTAAGCATATTTATCAACCTCAGACCTTCCAGGTTTTTGAAACCTGGAAGGTCTTAACATGTATTAGCCATCCTTTTCGAACCTCCATCAAACCGGCCATTTTCGTCACTATGCGGAAAAGTAATTTATAACCTGTTAAATTTCTTAGCAGCATCATCAATACTTCTTTCTGATGTTTAAACCATTATTGATTATCTTGATTTTATATGTATGTTTGTATGTGGATTCACATAAAATACCAGTTACAAGCGCATTGATCGTCCTTAATCTCAGGTAATATACTGCATTGCCAATATCTCTCTTTGCAAAAACCTGCAATTTTCAAACAAGTAGAGAAAGAGCCTGGCAAGCGCACACAAGGGGTGTGTTCCTTTTGCTATTGCAGCTACTTGCGGGTGCCAGGCTGCTCAAAAAAACGAATTAGGTATGAAAAAACACGAAAACAATTCAGAAGCAGCGGCACTGCGCCAGAAAGCCGAAGAGTTGCTGAAAAACAGACCGTCAAAACACGATTCTCAACTTTCAGAACTCGAGAATCGTAAACTCATATTTGAGCTGGAGGTTCACCAGATTGAACTGGAATTGCAGAATGAAGAACTCCGCAGTACACAGGCTGTGGCAGACGCTGCGCATGACAAGTATATCAGATTGTACGACCTGACACCTTCCGGCTTCTTTACACTATCGCGCAAAGGCGAAATTGTTGAGTTAAATCTCGCCGGGGCGCTTATGCTGGGTAAAGATCGTTCGCATTTAATAAACGACCATTTCCACTTTTTTATTTCCAAAGATACCCGGGATGTTTTCAAACTCTTTTTGGAGAAATCATTTAAAAACAATACAAAGGAATCCTGCGAAGTTACCCTGACAACTTCCGGCAACCAGCCGATGTTTGTCCATCTATCAGGTATTGCCACCACAAGCATGGGGCAATGCTTTTTAACTGTGGTTGATATTACCGAACGCAGACAAGCAGAAACATTACTGCAGGCAAGCGAAGAAAAATATCATAAAGATTTGATATTTCTGCAATCAATTCTGGAAAGCCCGATTTCTATCGTAATATTTTCACTCGATAAAAATTATAATTACACGAAATTTTCATTGTCTCACAAAGAGACAATGAAAAAGATATGGGGTATTGACATCCGGATTGGAATGAATATGGTTGATCTGATTCCCAACATGGAAGACCGTGAAAAGGCGAAGCATAATTTTGACCGGGCCTTAAAAGGGGATTTTTTCGTTGCTGAAGAGGAATATGGGGATAAGGCACTTTCCAGAATTTATTACGATGATTATTATAGTCCGGTAAGAGATGCCGAGGGAAACATTGTTGGTGTATCTGTTTTTATTCTTGATGTATCACAACGCAAGCAGGCCGAACTAAAAATTACAGAACTAAATGCAAACCTCGAAAAAACGGTTAATAAAAGAACTGAACAGTTAAAGGAAGCGTTGACCAGGTTGGAAAAGATTGCCGACCGGGTGCCGGGCGTTGTTTACCAATTCCAATTGAACCCCGATGGCTCCTCCTGTTTCCCTTATGCCAGTGATGGCATTCAGGATATTTACCGGGTAAGCCCCGAAGAAATAGCCCATGATGCTTCAGCAGTATTTACCAGGCTTCATCCGGACGATTTCGACGGCGTGGTTGCTTCCATTCAGACATCGGCCAAAAACAACACAATTTGGCAACACGAGTATCGGGTAAAGTTCGATGATGGTACTGTGCGTTGGTTATCGGGCAATGCTTTGCCGCAAGCCAATGAAGATGGAACGATACTATGGCATGGTTTTATTACCGACATTACCGAACGTGAAGAGGCAGAGAATTCCCTTCGGAGGAGTGAAGCCGAAAAGGCTGCCATTATCCGTGCAGTTCCCGATTTGATGTTTCGCATCCGAAGGGATGGAACCTATGTGGATTACATGTCCACAGACCAAAGCATGCTTTTTTTACCCAGGGAACAATTTCTCGGAAAAACCATCAGCCAGGTGCTGCCTCCTGATCTGGCCCTTCAAAGCATGGCTGCAATTGAAAAGGCATTTCATAATGAGGAAATGGCAGCTTATGAATATTCTCTTAAGGTGAATGGCAAATTAAGGTATTTCGAAAACAGGATTATTGTCTCCTCTGCCGATGAAGTGCTTTCGATTATCCGCGATATTACATATCGAAAAGAATCGGAAGTTGCCCTTGCCATGCAAAGCGCTGCCTTCGAATCATTTGCACTTGCCATTATTATTACCGATATCAAAGGCATTATACAGTGGGCAAATTCAGCTTTCACCGGGCTCACAGGATATCCGGCTGACGAGGCCATCGGGAAAACGCCGGGCGTACTCGTAAAATCAGGGAAGCAGGATAAGGATTTTTACAAGAGATTCTGGGACACGTTACTCAATAAAGAAATATGGACAGGTGAACTGATAAACCGCCGGAAAGACGGCAGTCATTATTATGAGGAACAAACCATCACACCTGTTTTGGATTTGAAGGGTAATATTTCCAGCTTTATCAGCATCAAAATCGATATCACCGAACGAAAACGGATTGAACATGCCTTGATAGCTGCCAAAAACGAAGCAGAGAAAGCAAATCAGGCCAAGAGCGAATTCCTTTCGCGCATGAGCCACGAACTGCGCACCCCCATGAATTCGATACTTGGGTTTGCTCAGTTAATGGAGATGGGTGAACTTAATCCAAAACAAAAGAAAAGTGTCAGGAATATTTTAAACGGAGGAAAGCATCTGCTCAACCTTATCAACGAGGTTTTAGACATTTCTGGCATCGAAGCAGGCCGGGTTTCGCTTTCAATTGCTCCTGTGCAGCTAAGCAGCATTATCAGGGAAACAATAGACACCGTTGATCCCTTTGCCAGCGCGATGCATGTAAAACTTGAATTGACAGATTCGGGTCAGGACTGGCTTTTTGTCAAAGCCGACCATCACCGCTTACGGCAGGTTTTGCTTAATTTAATCAACAATGCTGTAAAATACAACCGTAAAGGTGGTTCTGTCATGATCAAAACCGAATTACAGCCAGTTATAGCCCCGGCCATTGCTTTTGTAAGAATATCGGTGAGCGACACAGGGCCCGGAATCAATCCTGAATTAATCGAAAAACTCTTTTTGCCGTTCGAACGTATCGGAGCCGAGAAAACCGGCATTGAAGGCACGGGTCTCGGGCTTATGGTGGTTAAAAAACTGATGGACGCCATGGGCGGCAGTGTCTGGGTTGAAAGTGTGCCGGGGGAGGGAAGTACCTTCCGGATTGAACTGCCGCATGTCGCAGATCAGGAAACGAAAGCCGGGCAAACCGAACACGGATCATTAACACATCCTGTGATAAATGAAAAATCCGGAACCATCCTCTATATCGAAGACAATGCCTCCAACACCGAATTGGTGGAGCAAATTCTGCTTGATCAGAGGCCATCCATTCATTTGGTGAGTAGTACGAAAGGAGCGCAGACGGTTCCACTATCCATCGAATACGCTCCTGATTTAATTCTTCTTGATCTCGATTTACCGGATATGCAGGGTATCGAAGTAATCAGACTTCTACAAACAGAAGAAAAAACAATGGCCATTCCTGTTGTGGTTGTCAGCGCCGATGCGATGGCTCACCAGATTGAAAAGCTGATGAAAGCAGGGGCCAAAGATTATTTAACCAAGCCGCTTGATATCATGGCTTTTCTGCTGGTGGTGGATGATTGGGTGGGGAGTGCGAAGTAACTCCCTGCTTTTTACAAATTTTAATATAGTGTAACCAATAAAAACCATTTCCAATGAAGACCAGAAAACCAGCATCCGCTGAACCGGGAACAAAGAAAGTGCCTGTAAAAACCGATAGCGGTCAGTTTCCCATCGTAGGTATCGGCGCTTCGGCAGGCGGGCTCGAAGCATTGGAACAGTTTTTCGGGAATATGCCCAAAGACTGTGGCATGGCCTTCGTGGTGATTCAGCACCTGGATCCAACCCATGTTGGCATTATGCCGGAGTTATTGCAGCGAATTACCCCCATGAAGGTATTTCAGGCAAGCGACAGGCTTAAAGTGAGACCAAACTGCGTGTATGTAATCCCTCCGAACAAAAGCATGTCGCTGCTCAATGGTTCGCTGCATCTGTTCGATCCGGTCGAATCGCGCGGCTTGCGGCTGCCCATTGACATTTTCTTCCGTTCACTGGCCGTTGACATGGAAGAAAAGAGCATCGGGATCATCCTCTCAGGAATGGGCTCCGACGGCACCCTGGGGCTTAAAGCCATCAAAGAAAAAAATGGCATTGTACTGGTGCAATCTCCCGACTCTGCCAAATTTGACGGCATGCCCTACAGTGCCACCGAAGCGGTAATTGCCGATATTGTGGCACCGGCTGAAGAACTGCCCGCCAGACTGATCGCTTTTTTGAAGTTTGTTCCGTTGGTGATCATGGAGACTGAAATAGACAGTAAAAGCAAAAGCAACCTCGATAAAATTATCATCCTGCTGCGCGAACAATCGGGCCACGACTTCTCGTTATATAAGAAGAGTACCCTGTTTCGCCGTATCGAACGGCGCAAGGGCGTTCACCAGATTGAAAAGCTACATCATTATGTCCTCTATCTGCAGGATAATCCCAGGGAGGTGGAAATCCTTTTCAAAGAGTTGCTCATTGGCGTAACCAGCTTTTTCCGCGATACCGCCGTGTGGGACATGCTCAAAGACCAGGTTCTGCCTGCCCTGCTTAATGAATTGCCAAACGGGTATGTGCTTCGTGCCTGGGTTACCGCCTGCTCCACCGGCGAAGAGGCCTATTCGCTGGCCATTGTTTTCCAGGAGGCGTTAGAGAAAATTAAAAAACGCAAAAACCTGACATTGCAGATCTTTGCCACCGATCTTGACCCCGATGCAATTGAAATAGCCCGTAAAGGTTACTTTTCAAAAAATATAATGGCAGATGTTACGCCCGACAGGCTTAGCAGGTTCTTTAATGTTTCGGGCGAAGGCTACATCGTGGTAACCGCCATCCGTGAAATGGTGGTGTTTGCCCCCCAGAATGTGATCAAAGACCCGCCATTCACAAAGCTCGATCTGCTTACCTGCCGCAATTTGCTGATATACATGGAACCCGAATTGCAGAAAAAGCTGAT
>CAIYJU010000020.1 GCA_903926565.1 uncultured Bacteroidales bacterium | reverse complement strand
AGGAACATCTTAACATTCTTTGCGTGATGGATACCGGCACTGGAGCTGCCTTTGTGTTCAGGAACGGCACCAAAGCATTCATGATTCCAATGCCCATTGTCGGACATTGGATGAAAAAAGGCTGGGGTGTTTATTCCAGGCTGTCGAAAACAGGCCAGTTCCCAAGATTACCAGGATTATAAACACATGTGTTGAGACGACCAAAATGCGAAAAACGTTAAAATTACTTGTTGATAAAAGGGTTATGATCCTGGCAGTGCTGGGTATCGGACTTTATATTGCTATTTCCTACTTTCATATTTCGCTTTGGTTTGTGCTTCTTGCGGGAACATTGCTCGGTGTCGTGTTCGGGAAAGTTTTTTGCCGATGGGTATGCCCGATGGGGCTCATCATGGAACTCATGATGAGTATGAGTCCCGACGGCAAGATCCGCCAGATGTACCAGTATCATAAAGTAGGATGTCCCATAGCCTGGATTTCAGGTTGGTTAAACCGGTTTTCCTTCTTTAAAATCAGGCTTAACGCTGATAGTTGTATGAATTGCGGGATTTGCGATAAGAAATGCTATATCGTAGCCATGGAACCCGCCAAATTCAGCCTCTACAAACCCGCACTGGAAAAACCAGGGATGAGCTACACCTGCTCAAAATGCCTCGAGTGTGTGGCAGCTTGTCCAAATGGCAGTTTAACCTATAAAATTTAAGAACAATGAAAGGCAACTTTGATTCAATTATAAACGATACACGCCCCGTAATTGTTGATTTTCATGCCTTGTGGTGCGGCCCTTGTAAAGTCCAGTCACCTATTTTATCAGAAATTGCATCCGAATTCGGGGAGCAGATCAGGGTGATTAAAATTGATGTTGACCAAAACCCCGGATTGGCTGCCAAATATCACATCCAGGGTGTTCCTACCGTCATATTATTTAAGAATGGTAAGTTGGTTTGGAGGCAATCCGGCGTTGTAAGCAAAAGTCAATTAATTGATATCCTCAAGCAGCACATTTGATTTACTGCCGGGGTGCAATAGTAAACTTGTGCGATATTTTAAATTGAGTATTCTGGGGTTGATGACCCTGTCCATTTTGAGCATTAGCGCTGCCTGATCCACCTCCACCACCGCCATCTCCCCCATGTTTGCCACCCATACCGCCGGAACCTCCACCACCGCCCTTACCCCCGGAGTGCTTACCACTGCCTTGGCCGCCTTGTTTATTTTGCACGCCTGGATCGCCACCTTTCCCTTTACTATTGATCACGAATCCAAAGGTGGCAAACTTTGCTGCTCTCAGATCCTCTAGAAAGTCAGCCATGGGGATTGCCATTTCAAGGGACAGGGCTCCTGTCTGGTCATATGCGATGGCTGTTTCAATACCCTTTGGTAGTGAATCATGACGGAATGTCCCGTTTATATCTTCATTGAAACCATTCATTTTAAGTGAAGCAGTGAAGGTGCGTGGTTGTTGCTTTCCTTTTACAATAATTTGCTCATTGGATTCCATGTCCTGATAAGGAAAATATATCTGACAGGATTTTTTTTTCTTTCCAGTGATAGTAATATTTATGACCAAACCGTTATGCAATACGTTCAACTGTGTCGGCTGCTCTACCAATTGGACACAAAAATACAACCTCACAGAATCATTAGCGATTGCATATATGACATTCGCCTCTGAACTGTTATAAAACGTACCTGATGGCCAGTCGGTCAACCGGCCATCTATCCTGATATCCTTATTGTAATAAAAAGGATATTTACTCCCTTCGATATTTATACTTGCATTATTCCTGCTAAAGGCGCTAAAATATGTGAATGTTATCACAATCGTCATGGATAGCAATTGGGCTTGGCGGGTAAGCATGGTTATTTTTTTATATTATGAAACAAAAATAGAACTCCTCTCATAAAAAGGCATTACGATATTTGTAACTAATCAGTAGGTGAAAAATAAACGTTATTAACAGTTTTATTCGGTAGTTAACAATTTGGTTCGTCGATAAAAATTTGCTTTTTTAAAATCCAACACATGT
>CAIYJU010000019.1 GCA_903926565.1 uncultured Bacteroidales bacterium | reverse complement strand
GAATAGCAAGGTCGCCTCCTTGGGTGAGCCTGTCAAGGGATATTCTGCAATTATTTTCAGGTGGCTCAGCCAGATGGAACTTCTCCCCCCCACCATACTCCCGTGAATGCTCATTCCACTTTCCTTGTCATTAATTCTCTCCATGGCGATCAGATACCTGTTAAAGTTAACATTGGTACCAATGTATATGACCGCTGCCGAAAGCATAATGACTATAAGGAACGATACTGCACGTATTTTCATTTTCAGCGGAAATAACACCTCTTTACTAGCAGAGATGAAGAGGAACACAAGCATGGCGACAAATCCCGCAACAGAGGTGATAAGCGCCGAACGGGAAGCCGTACTGATCAACGGTGGTAACCCTATGATAAAAACTATAACAACTGAAATTAAAGCTGATATGATTCCGACTTGCTGCGGTTGTCCTTTAAACCCGGTATTTTTTGACGCAAGTGAAGTGGCCTTTGCAAATAAAAAACCAATAACTCCGATTGGGAGCATAATCCCAACCATGTTTGCATCACCTTTTCCACTCCCGATACGTTCAACATTCCGAACAGCATCTCCCTCATATTGAATAAGTTCAACCGGCAATCCCAGTCTTAAAAACCAGTACCCTACGATGCTGATGAAAGAAGAAAGGCATATAACGATCAGCAATTCATTCAAACTGTACCGATTGTCGTTGGCGTAAACAATTGCAATGATAAAGAAGAACGCTCCGGTTAGAATGGGGATATATTTTATCCATGTTCCATTAAAAACGGTCATTAAGACGCCCCAGCCAAGAAAAAGCAGCAGCACCGATGGAATTCTGAATCCTTTCTGGGCGAGTCCCGGCCATCCGTTCAAGGGTAATGTGACAAACCAGCATATTACCCCGAGTTGTGCCAGTGAAAGGGAGATACCCTTGGGGTCCGGAGCCATTTGTGATCCAACGGCGAAAACAAAGAAGGCTGCAGAATTAAAACAGGAAATTATTGAAATGAAAATAGATAAATAAACACCATACGAGGTTTGAACAGGGGAAAAATGCAGCAATGTCAAGCCGGTAAATACGGTGACTGCCAGGAAATATTTCTTGATGAACGAACTTTGATACATTACCTCTTTTTAATGTTTGCTGAAATGTTCAGGAAAGACATATTCGTTTTTTGTTAGCGGATTCCATGCCACAAATTGCTTAAACCTGCATTTCCCATAATGAGTTTCAAGGTCCGCCAGGAGGTGTCGGTAATCATATAGCCCTCGGCAATTTGCGGATATTGCCTTATATGATGCTCCTGAATAGTCAGCGACACCGCATCAAGCACATGCTGTGGCTCAAATCCTGTCAGGATAATCGTGCCCGCATCCTGCGCTTCAGGCCGCTCCATCGACTGGCGCAATGAGATGGCCGGGAATGAAAGGATGGATGACTCTTCTGAAATGGTGCCACTGTCGGAAAGGGTGCATTTTGCATTCATTTGCAGAAAAACATAGTCGGGGAACCCAAACGGTTTAAGGAACTGAATCCGGGGATCCGGATTAAAATCCTTAAGACCCTCCAGCTTTTTCCGTGTACGGGGATGGGTTGATACGATGACGGGAAGGTTGTATTCCACAGCCAGCCTGTTGAGTACTTCCAGGATTTTTGCCAGGTTATGCGGGTTGTCAACATTTTCTTCCCGGTGTGCGCTTACCACAAAATAGCCCTTCTTAGAAAGCGATAACTGGCTCAGAATCTCCGATTTTGAGATCTTTGGAAGGTAATGATCCAATACCTCCTTCATGGGGGAGCCGGTAAGGTAGATGCGCCTGTGCGGCAGTCCTTCAGAAAGCAGGTGACGGCGTGCATGTTCAGTATAAACCAGGTTAAAATCAGCAATATGGTCAATGACCCTGCGGTTTATCTCTTCCGGCACATTAAAATCAAAACTCCGGTTGCCTGCCTCCATATGAAAAATGGGGATGTGCATCCGCTTGGCCATGTATGCCGAAAGACAGGAGTTGGTGTCGCCGAGCACGAGCAGTGCATCCGGATTTTCCAGTTTCAGGATCTCTTCCGACTTTCGGATAATGTCGCCAACAGAACTCCCCAGCGATGATGTATCGATGTTCAGAAAATGGTCAGGCTTCCTCAGTTCAAGGTCTTTAAAGAACACCTCGTTGAGTTCATAGTCGTAGTTCTGCCCGGTATGAACGATGACCTGGTTAAGATGTTCATCAAGCAGTGCCATGGTGCGCGACAGCCTGATGATTTCAGGACGCGTTCCAACGACGGTCATAACTTTAAGATTTGATTTTTTCATGCTCATACTTTTTCAAAAAACGTATCGGGGTCGGTAGCATCAAAGTGCTCATTGATCCAGAAAATGGTGTAGAGTTCTTCGTCTCCTGTATTTTTGATGTTGTGTGTAAACCATACCGGCATATCCACAAAGGATGGATGGTTGCCATCAAGTTCGAAAGAGAGCACCTCACTGGTGCCGATTCTTCTTAACTCAATGATCGCCCGGCCTTTAATAACTGCGAATCGCTCAGCTTTCCGCGTGTGAAAATGATTCCCGCGGGTTATACCGGGAACAGTGGTTGAAAAGGATACCTGCCCCCCGCTGTTAAGTTTTACCGTTTCCACAAAACTTCCGCGCTGATCGGTGTTCAGTTTTAATTTAAATGGAAAAAAATCAGCATGGTCAATATAACACAGAAACGTGTTGTAGAGATTGCGTTCAAAGGGATTATCGAGTGAAGGGACCTCCCCTTTCACGAAGTAATCTCTCTTGAACCGTTCAAGTATTTTCAGGATACTGCTCACTTTTGCCTCAACGGTGTGCGGAAGCTGAATGGTTTTAATGACAACCTCGTCATGGGATTTCGCGCAGGTCTCGTCAATATTATCGATGAAATGTTTAACCAATTCAGAAACATAGATCAGTTTAAGGTTGCCATCCACATCGATCCGGGGTTGTTCATTATGGGTCAACTGGTGGCAAAAGGTTGCCACCACCGAATTGTAGTATGGGTTCCCGAACGGACCAAACACATTGGGAATGATGAAGCCTGAAAGTTGCGCAGAGTTTCTGTTTGCCCAGGATTCCAGCAATTCCCGGCCTTCTCTCTTCGATCTGCCATAAGGGTTGTCACGCTCTTCCTGTGTAGAGGAGGCGAACAGTACATGAGGTGTCGAATTGGTCTTCTCCAGTGTTTCGATCAGCTTTTTCACGAGGCTGATATTCGTGTTGTAGATCACATCCGGATCGTTGTGCCTGTTCATGGCTGCCAGGTGAACGATCACATCGCACGTGGAAACCCACTGTTCAAGTTTCTCCCCATCTGCAAAAAACGCATCTTCAAATCGGATGCGTTCATATTTTTCCGGTTGTAACCCAAATGTATTGTACAGGTGGGTCCCGACAAACCCGGCCTGGCCTGTAACTCCGACTTTCAGCATATACGTTTAGTTAATTTCGTGAATCTGATCGCACCAAATCCAGTTTAAGTAACATCTTCTTGGTCTCTTCCACATCAAGCCGCAGCGTGTTGTGCGAGGTATAATCTTCAACCTCCGACACCCTCGATTGACCTTCCGTAAAGAATTTCCCATAATTGAGGTCGCGATTGTCGGCGGGAATACGGTAATAGTCACCCATATCAGTTGCCTTTGCCATCTCCTCCCGGTTTACGAGCGTTTCAAACAGTTTCTCTCCATGGCGGGTACCGATCACCTTGATCGGGTTACTGGCATGATACAGTTCCAGCAGGGCCCTCGCCAGCACTTCAATGGTGGCCGCCGGGGCTTTCTGGACAAAGATATCCCCGTTTTCCCCATGCTCGAAGGCATACAGAACCAACGTCACTGCATCTTCCAGGGTCATCATGAACCTTGTCATATTCGGATCAGTAAGGGTAATGGGTTCACCTCTTTTAATTTGATCAATGAACAACGGGATGACTGAACCCCTGGAAGCCATTACGTTTCCGTAACGTGTTCCGCAAAAGGTCGTGCCGCTGCCGCCCAGGTTCCGGCTTTTGGCAACCATCACCTTCTCACTCAGGGCTTTCGACATTCCCATTGCATTTATCGGATACACCGCTTTATCCGTGCTTAGCACGATCACATTTTTTACCCCGTTTTCCAGGGCGCTGTCGAGTACGTTTTCACAACCCATTACGTTGGTGCGGACGGCCTCCATAGGAAAGAATTCACACGAGGGGACCTGCTTCAGGGCTGCCGCCTGAAAAACATAATCGACTCCGCGCATGGCAGTGTCAAGACTACGTTTATCGCGGGTATCACCGATATAATATTTGATCTTATTGTTTCGGTAATGCTGACGCATATCATCCTGTTTTTTTTCGTCGCGGGAAAAAATCCTTATTTCCCGGATGCCGGTTTCCAAAAAACGGTTCAGTACCGCATTCCCGAAAGAACCGGTGCCTCCTGTTATCAGTAATGTTTTATCGGTAAACATGTTATGGGTGTTTATTACTATTTTTGGGAAACATAAGATGGGCTATTCAAGGATGAAATCCCATCATAATGGAAGCAAACAGGGTGATTAAAGGCTCCAGTAAGTCAGTTCCGCTATTTTATTTCTGAAAATTCCCTTTACATCGATCAGTATTCCCTTTGGTGCCGTTATTGACTGGAAATATTTTTCAGTGAGTTCAAGATATGGTTTATGATTAACCGCCACGATGACCGCATCGTAATCCTGCTGAACTTCATGTGCAAGTCCAAAGCCATATTCATGCAGCAGTTCGTCGTGGCTGGCATAAGGATCGGTCACATCAACCCGGATTCCATATTGTTTGAGTTCACTTACAAGGTCAGCTACCCTTGAGTTGCGGATGTCACTGACATTTTCCTTAAAGGTTGCTCCCATCACAAGAACCCTGGCGCTCAGTACATTTTTACCGGCTTTGATGAGTTGCTTGACACACTGCTTTGCAACATAAAACCCCATGCTGTCGTTGACATACCGGCCGGCATTGATTACACGGGCATGGTAGCGGTATTCCGAGGCTTTATAGGTAAGATAATAGGGATCAACGCCAATGCAATGACCACCAACCAGTCCCGGATAAAACTTCAGGAAGTTCCACTTGGTACCGGCAGCCTCGAGTACATCATAAATGTTGATATTCATGCGTCCGAAGATGATGGACAACTCATTCATGAAGGCAATGTTGATATCGCGCTGGGCATTCTCGATGATCTTTGCAGCCTCAGCCACTTTGATGGACGGAGCCCTGTGAACGCCGGGCTTCACAATGAGTTCGTACACTTTTGCAACCTGCTCCAGGGATTCGTCGTCGCAGCCTGAAACAATTTTAATGACTGAGGTAAGTGAATGCTCCTGGTCACCGGGATTGATTCGTTCAGGTGAAAAACCTACTTTAAAGTCCGTGATAAATTCCAGCCCCGATATCTTTTCGAGAATCGGAATACAATCTTCCTCGGTTGCTCCCGGATACACCGTTGATTCGTACACCACATAATCACCCTTCTTTAACACTTTGGCCACGGTACGGGTGGCCGCAAGCAACGGACTGAGATCAGGGAGGTTGTGTTTATCAACAGGGGTCGGTACGGCAACAATATGGAATGAACATGATTTCAGATCATCCGGATTGGCCGTAATCAGGATATCCGTGTCAAGAAATGCCGATGCATCCAGCTCTCCGCTTGGGTCAATGCTGTTTTTCATCATGTCAACCCGATCGGGTTTAATGTCAAAGCCCACAACTTTGATTTTCTTTGCAAATTCAAGTGCAATGGGCAGACCTACGTATCCCAGCCCGATGACGGAGAGACTGGAACTCTTGCTAAGCAGTGATTCATAAATTGTCATAAATAGTAAAAATTAGAAGTACGACTTAAATTATCATGTTAATCTCATTATTCCAAAACCAGGAATTCATTGTGTGGCTGGCACAGCTTCGCCCTTTCGGTCACATGAACCTGGCAATAATTAAGCATGCAGGATGCAAAACTCAGAATTTAAAAATCAAACCCGAATTCAGCACTATTTTACCATTTCAATCAGCAAAGGTGAAATTGTGAGTTTAAGAACCTGGTTCAGATGATCGATCCGGACAATGACCTTGTTTTTATTCGAAACATTGACAAGTTCACCCATAAA
This sequence comes from uncultured Bacteroidales bacterium, assembly GCA_903926565.1. Lineage (GTDB taxonomy): Bacteria > Bacteroidota > Bacteroidia > Bacteroidales > FEN-979 > CAIVAT01. The sequence goes on along the minus strand of CAIYJU010000019.1, from coordinate 13,005 downwards.
ACCCTGCAATGGTCCTGCATTTACCCTGACCCTTACACCAGGCTGAAAGGTATCGGGGATACATTCCACCTCCATGTTCGCCCCGGTAATTACTTTTAAGATATTAATCTGTCGGTCCGGAATCGTGGCAGGTTTCCCCGAAAACCAAATATACCTTACAGCTCCGGGGGTGTTCAGGACATTAAAATAATCACGGCTGGTCACCTTCACAAAACAATATGACCGGATAATGGGTTCTTCAACCATTCTTTTCCGGTCGCTCCATTGATGCATCACCTTACGGAGCGGCACATAAGCCTCGATGCCTTTGGCAATCAAAAGATCCATTAACTTTTTTTCAAACCGTGAACGTGTGTAAACTGCATACCAGGCTGGTGTTTGCGGGTCAATTGCAGGTATGTTACCGTGATGCAGGGTTTCTTCCATAAAACATATTTTCAGTGCAATAAATGAACCGCCAGGGATGACGACAAATTCAGCATCTGATATTCTCAAGGCTTACTTTGAGTAGCAAAGATACTCAAAATAACATTTAACATGTCATCCGGCCGAACCAAAAAATGCACAAAATCAATGTTATGGAACAAACATAACACAGCGTTAACCGGGATATTTCCCCGGGTTGACTATTGAAGATGCATCATATGAAGATGCAATTGGTTAGCCGGCATATCAGCATGTTAGCAAATAAGCACCCTGATCCATGCCGGTAATTTTGTTAATTAACTTGATTACCCTTATCTTTGCACCCCTTGTAAAAAAATATTCTGAAAATGAGTTTAAGAGCAAAAACCACGGAATTAAAAAGGCGTATGCAGGAAGCCTTTAAAGGGGGCGGCGAACAGGCCCTTGAAAAGCAGAAGGCTTCAGGAAAAATGACCGCCCGGGAACGCATTCTTGCCCTGCTTGATCCCAATTCCTTTCATGAATATGATCTTTTTGTGAAGCATGCCGGACAGGATTTCGACATGGATAAAAAATATTTACCCGGAGACGGAGTAATCACCGGCACAGGTTCCATTAATGCCTGGCCGGTATGTATTTTCGCACAGGATTTTACGGTAGCAGGAGGTTCGCTCGGATTGATGCATGCCAAGAAAATCACAAAAATCATGGATCATGCCATGAAGATGAAGGTGCCACTCATTGGAATCAATGACAGCGGCGGCGCCCGAATCCAGGAAGGGGTTAACTCCCTGGCCGGTTATGGGGAAATTTTCTACCGTAACACCCAGGCCTCCGGTGTGATTCCTCAAATCTCAGTCATTCTCGGGCCCTGTGCCGGTGGTGCGGTGTATAGCCCTGCATTGACCGATTTCGTATTTGTGGTCGACAAGATTTCTAAGATGTTTATCACTGGTCCTGAAGTAATTAAAACGGTACTTGGTGAGGAAATTTCCATGGAAGACCTGGGAGGAGCCCGTGTTCATGCAGAAATAACCGGGAATGCTCATTTTTTTGCAGAAAGTGAAATCGACTGCTTTGACCAGATCAAGAGGCTTGTAAGCTACATCCCCTGGAACAACGAAAAGAAAGCCGAAGTGTTTCCAAAAAAAGCCCCAAAATCACGGCAGTACAAACTGGATAGCATCTTTCCTACAAACCCGATGCAACCATACGACGTGCGTGATGTAATCAGGGCCATCGCTGATGACAGTGATTTTTTTGAAGTCCATGAAATGTGGGCCGCCAATATTGTAATTGGTTTTTCCAGGCTTGATGGCCAGACGATTGGTTTTGTCGCCAACCAGCCCATGGTGCTTGCCGGAGTGCTTGACTGCGATTCAAGCGACAAGGCTGCACGGTTTATCCGATATTGTGATGCTTTCAATGTCCCCCTGGTAACCCTTGTCGACCTGCCCGGCTATCTGCCCGGAGTTGACCAGGAACATGCAGGGGTTATCCGCCACGGAGCGAAAGTTTTATATGCATACAGCGAGGCCAGCGTTCCCAAGATAACCGTAATTCTTCGTAAAGCTTACGGAGGCGGATATATTGCCATGTGTTCCAACCATTTACGCGCTGACTTTGTCTTCGCATGGCCCACTGCTGAAATTGCAGTGATGGGCCCGGAAGGCGCAGCCAATATCATTTTCCGCAGTGAGATCAAAGCCAGCGACAACCCGGAGGAGACACGTAAGCGCCTGATTGAAGAGTATCGTCAGAAATTCGCCAACCCTTACGTTGCCGCAGCTTACGGCTATGTTGATGCTGTTATCGAACCCAACGAGACCCGAAACTATCTTACCCACTCCTTAACGCTCGCGCAAAGTAAAATGGAGATTACACCAAAAAGGAAACACGGCGTTCCACCTTTTTGATATTTGACTTTGCTTTTTGAATTTTAATTTCATTTTACCTATGGCCTTATGGACGAAAATATAGAATTCATCGATTTCAAGTACGAGGAGATTTCTTACAGAACCACCCTGACAAAGAAATTTGCCAACAGAACCCCTTACACCCCACCCGACTCCAGGAAAATTGTTGCATTCATCCCTGGCACAATACTCCAGGTTAGTGTAAAAGAAGGAGAAAAGGTGAAAAAAGGGGATACACTGATTGTTCTGCAGGCCATGAAAATGGACAATCATCTGCTCGCTGTCAGAAATGGAACTGTCAAAAAAATATATGTTAAAAAAGGTGAAGTCGTCCCAAAACACCATTTACTGCTCGAGTTAAAATAACTGCACGCAAATTTTTCATCCTTCCTCCCAACCTTCAGGCCAATTCTCTTGTCATTAAGGGAAAGAATAGCCTATGACATCAAAAAATATCGATTTAAAAAAAATCGCGGAAGTGCTTCGGGAGCAATGCCCATTCATTGTGTTTGCAACAATCTCCGGAATGGATGAAACATGGAGGCCAGGACAGGGTGAGAAACCTGAATTGAATGTATTTATCCTGGAAGATAAAGGAACCTGGTCGGCATTGGAACAAATCCTGCACTCCATCGCGCCAATTATTCCTGATTCGTCATTTGATTTAACACTCCTGAACAGGGTGGACCCGGCAACCAGGTTGAGGGCAGCAAATGGTTTCTGCCTGTTTGTTCTTGACGGAAAAGAGCAATATTACAGGCAATTTGTCAGACAGGCAAGCCTCGATTACCGGATCATGTGCGCCAGGCAAAGGGTGAGGGGGTTTGTCGACAATGACTGAACCGGTCAGCCTGCTGCAGCGATCTGACGGAGTGCCTCTTCAATTGTTTCCATGACCTCATCCCGGCCAAACCGGGTCTCTGACGAGGTTGGCAGTATCTTCGGAAGCTCATCCCAGTGGGTGGAAAGTGCTTTCTGATAGGCAAGCAGGTTGCTTTGTAATTGTGTTTTTGACAGTTTATCCGTCTTGGTAAAAAGGATGACGAAACCAACCTCATTGTCGCCAAGCCAGTTCATAAATTCAATATCGATTTTCTGGGGCTCCAGCCGGGAGTCAATCAACAGAAACGTAAGTGCCAGATTTTCTCGCTTTTGAAGATATAATTGAATAAGCCCTTCAAATTTTTCTTTCTGTGTTTTGGACAGTTTTGCAAATCCGTATCCGGGAAGGTCAACCAGAAACCAGGAGGAAGTACCGGGAGAGACTACCCTGAAATGATTTAACAGCCTGGTTTTGCCGGGAGTACCTGACACTTTAGCGAGTCCTTTCTGACCGGCAAGCATATTGATCAGCGAAGATTTCCCAACATTGGAACGTCCGATAAATGCAAATTCAGGGATGTCTTCTTTCGGACAAAAGTTTAAGGAAGGACTGCTGCAAACAAACTCAATCTTGTCGATTTTCACGATCGTGGTATTTATCCCAAATATATGGAATTTATTCCACAATCTGCCTGAGATCATACACAATATCACGGAGCCATTCAGCCCACCCCATTTCACTCTTTGATTTATCAAAGGTTGTGTAAGAAATGGGATCTCCTACCACCAGGGTGATGGTCTTGTTAAATTGTTTCACCATTTCGTCAACAAGATACAGCATTTCGATATTTGCATTGATTCCCAAACGCTTGCGCCACATGGCCAGGTTATAAAACCATTCAGAGTTTCGTCCTTCAACAAAAACCGGGATAATGTCCCGCTGGTATTTTTTTGCTTTTTTTATGAAGGTGCTCTTCCATTCAAGGTCACGGATAATATAGGATCCGTTGATCCGCTGTTTACGGGAAACAAGCCCGGCCGGGAAATAGAGAACCATCTTCTCAGAGGCGAAGGTGTCGTTGATCAAACGGGCATTATCTGTATTTCGTCCATGCTTGTTGATCGGAATGAATAACGGACGCAAACCGGGCACATTCATCAGCAGGTCATTTACCGGGAAAACAATGTCGTTTCTGATCTTACCCAGTCCGTGCATCAGTGCCATGCCGTCAAGCCCGCCAAGCGGGTGGTTTGATGCAACAATATAGCGACCGGTTTGCGGAATAACAGTGGTTGCAGGAATTTTACCAGTCCGTTTGTCAACAATTTCAACCTTTACCCCAAATTCCCTGAGAATGGCTTCCACGAATGGCAAGCCTGTTTTATCCCGGTTTCTCCAGATGTACCCGTTCACATCTTCCTGGTGGGTTATCCTCTTCAGATAAGACAATACAAAACCGGGGATAATCCTAAGCAGCCCGGGGTTTTTAGCAGCAAAAAGCGACTCTATGTCAATCAGTTTATCGGGAATTTCTCCATTTTCATCCTTTACCATGAAGCAAAATTACGAAAATTGCCGCCAAAAATTAATTTGACTTTCGTTCATCCGATTTACCCCGTTGGTTATACCGTCAATTTTATAATGGCAAAATAGTATCTCTGCAATAATAGTTAACCTATATTTGCATAACAATTCATCCATAAAACCGCAATATGGAACCCATCATTGCACCGGTCGATAAAAAACTGCTTGAATCAGAGTTAATTGACAGTACGTTTTTACGAAACACCAATAATGGTCACAATAAGATATATGTGTTTACAGCACACGATTCGCCAAATCTGATGCGCGAATTAGGCCGGTTAAGGGAAATTACCTTTCGCGATGCAGGTGGCGGGACCGGAAAAAGTTCAGATATCGATGAGTTCGACACGATGGAAGTGCCGTTTCATCAGTTAATTGTATGGGATCCCGTTGAAAGTGAAATCACGGGCGGCTACAGGTTCATTCATGGCCGCGACATACATTGCAATCAGCAGGGCTGTGCCCACAGTGCGACAGCAGAGCTTTTCAAATTCTCCAACAAGTTCACCAGAGATTACCTGCCCCTGAGTATTGAATTGGGACGATCATTCGTTCAGCCAAATTACCAGCCGCTTGTAAATTTCCGCAAGGGGATGTATGCCCTCGACAATTTGTGGGACGGATTGGGTGCCATGATCATTGAAAACCCTGACATAAAGTATTTCTTTGGCAAAATGACCATGTACCCTGGTTACAATCAGATTGCCCGGGATATTGTTCTTTATTTCCTGCGCAAATACTTTCCGGATACTGAAACACTGATGCTGCCAATAGAACCGCTTGTCAGCAGCACTCCGGATCCGGTCATCGCCGAGATGTTTTCGGCCAGGACGTTTGAGGAAAATTACAAGATCTTAATCCAGGCTGTACGCCGGTATGGAGAGCATGTGCCCCCGTTGGTAAATGCATACATGAACCTGTCTCCGACCATGCGGACATTTGGCACAGCAATCAATCATGGTTTTGGCGAAGTGGAAGAAACCGGAATATTGATTCATATTGAAGACATCTATCCACGGAAGAAGGAGCGGCATCTGAAGAGCTATATCCAGAGGCTTTCATCGCTTAAAGGACTGCGATGGAGGAGAAAAAAATAAGCGTGTTATTTTACTGCCGGTGCAGCCATGGCATTTGCCTTGCGCATCAGTTTACTCTTCAGGTTGGCAGCCTTATTTTTGTGAATCACATTTTTCTTAGCCAGTTTATCAATTTGCGAAACAACCTTGGGAAGGTCCTTCACCATTGTTTCCTGTTCTTCAGTTTCACGTAATTTTTTAACTGCATTACGCACTGTACGGCCCTGATAGCGGTTTTGAGTACGTTTTGTTTTTGTGTTACGGATGCGTTTTTCTGCGCTTAAGTGATTCGCCATGATTCTTATTTGTTTTCAAATTGGGGTGCAAAGATACAAAATTTCAGCAAATTCCCAAAGTCTGTTAAAAAAAATAACCGCTCTTTTTCATGTTTTACCACATCACCTGAAATTTACCACGGTAATTCCGGCACCTCCGGCTTCGATCGGGGCATCGCGGACTGATTTAACCTCCTTTTGTGAACGGAGATAATCCCGTGTCACCTGCCTTAATACACCATTCCCCTTCCCGTGCAAAATCTGAACCTGCGGGATGGAACATAAAACCGCATCATCAATATATCGCTGCAACAGTGCCAAAGCTTCATCCACGCGATTGCCCCTTAAATCGAGCGTCAGGGTGAAATTCGTGAGTTTTGTATTGAGGTCATCGAAGTAAGTTTGAAACCGATGAGGTTTCGCATCACTTCCAATCAGCCCAGGCTTTATTACAGGCCTCTGGATGGTTTCCGCTTTTGCATTTTGATCTTTACTATTTGCATTTTGATCTTTGCTTCCGGGATCCTGCAGCAATTTCTCTTTTATCTCTGAAAGTTCTGCCCGAATCTCTTTGGTTCTCGCCTTCTCTGCCTGTGATTCCCGAATTTCCTTAATTGTCTTTTCAATGAGTTTATTTGAATTATCAAGCATTGCCCGGGCTTCCTCCCGTGCCTTTTCGATGATCTCCTTCTTTTTGGAGGTCAGATCAGCAGTCAGTTTTTCATATTTACTGATCAGTTCGGCAAGAAAATCATCTGCAACTTTCAACTCTGTGTTTTTCTGGCTGATCTCCTGTTTTTCAACTTCCAGGTTCTGTAATTCCCGGTCGAAGTCGAGCTGGCTTTTCCCGGTTTTCAATTTGGCATTGGAGAGCACTTCATTCGGAAACCCGATCTCCTGAGCAATTTCCAGCGCAAAGGAACTGCCGGGTTTCCCGATTTTCAACTGGAACAGCGGTTTCAATTTTTTAAGATCATAAAGCATGGCACCGTTTACAATACCCTGTTCGCGGGCAGCAAGCAATTTGAGATTTGAAAAATGTGTTGTGACCACGCCCATGGCCCGTTTAGCATTCAGCGCCTCAAGGGTGGCTTCTGCAATGGCTCCTCCCAGGGAAGGGTCGGTGCCGGTACCCATTTCATCGATCAGAAATAACGAACGGCGGTCGATGTGTTCAATAAAGTATTTCAGGTTGATCAGTTTCGATGAGTAGGTACTCAGATCATTGTCAATCGATTGCTCATCGCCGATATCGATAAATATTTTATGAAAAATACAAAATTCGGAATCTTCTCTTACCGGCGGAAGTAACCCGCACTGGAACATATATTGAAGCAGTCCGACTGTTTTAAGACATACGGATTTCCCCCCGGCATTCGGTCCGGAGATGATCAGTATCCGCTGATCCTGATTCAGGGTGATGTCCAGCGGGGTAATCTCCCTCTTTTGTTTCTGGTGAGAGAGAAAAAGGAGCGGATGGATGGCCCGGTGCCACGAAAAAGCGACAACACCGTTGAGATCACTGACAACATCCGCCGGTGCCGCTTTCGGGCTTCGCTGTTCAGGATGGTGAATTGGGTTTGTCGCATGGATCGCAATGGCAAACCTTGCTTTAGACCGGATGAAATCAATTTTCCCAAGAAAATGGTAGGCATGAACAAGCAAATCGATTTCGGGACGTAAGGTAGCGGCAAATTCAATGAGAATGCGCACGATCTCCCTTCTTTCGGCATAGTCGAGCTCCCTGATTTCGTTGTTTGTCTCAAAAATTTCAGCGGGTTCTATATACACTGTCTGACCGGTGGCCGACTCGTCATGAACGAAACCCTGGATCTTGCGTTTGTGGGTGTTGATCATCGGGATGACGAGCCTGCCATTCCGGATGGTCACCTCGGCCTCATCAGGAGTCCATCCGTTCTGCCGCGCCATCTTAAAGCTCTGTACAATTTTATTTTCAACGGATGACTGAAGTCTTGACTTTTCCTTCCTTATCCGGCCCAATTCCTGCGAAGCAGAATCCCTCACCTCTGATTTGTCATCAAGAATGCGTTCAACCTGCATTACAATCGACCGGAGCGTGGCACTTGAGGCAAGGGGAGAATACCCTTCGAAAGATTCCCCTGCGCTGCACGCCAGGGCATATAAGGCAGGGAACTTCTCATTTCTTTCTGCCAGAAAGGAGAGCAGGTCAGAAATCGTGGAAACTGACAGTTTAAGTTCAGAAAGCTGCTCTGTTTCCATATAAGTACCGGGAATCCGGATTCGCAGCAGTTCAGGAATAAGATCAAAATAATCCTGGGCAGGAAACTTCTCTTCGAATTGAAGGATCTCCTTTAATTCTGATGTTTGAAGCAGGCCCGTGTGAATTTCATCCGCATCCGTTGAGAATGCCATCTTTTTAACCCAAACGCGTCCGAGCGAGGAGAGACAATAGTCCTCCAGGATCTGCCGGATCGTATCAAATCCGAGTTTTACTTCAAAGTTTGCCGGGAAATTAGAACTCATCGGTGTCGATTACCTGCTTCTTCTTGCTACCTTTTACCGGACCGGGCGTATTTTCATCCCCGCAATCAAGGTCAACATCCAGTGGTTTAAGCGGGCGATCGAAATCGCGTTTGCTGAAGCGGAGACCCGGATCACCATAAACACGCTGCATATAGAGCCCCCAGATTGGCAAAGCCATGTTTGCCCCCTGCCCCAGTGTAATGCTCCTGAAATGGGCTGCGCGGTCCTCGCAACCTACCCAGACACCTGTTACAAGATCGGGTGTGAGCCCCATAAACCAGCCATCGCTCTGATTTTGCGTAGTACCTGTTTTCCCGGCAATCGGAGTGTCGAGACCGTACTTATAACGCAACCTGACACCCGTCCCCCCGTCCACAACTCCTTTCATCAGCTGTATCATCAGGTAGGCCGTCTCTTCACTGATGACCTCCTGTGACTTGGCATTAAAGGTCTGAAGTACATTGCCATTCTTATCTTCGATCCGTGTCAGGAAACTTGGTTCAATATAAACTCCTTTGTTGGCAAAGACACTCATCGCTCCAACCATCTCATACAAACTTATATCACAGGAACCCAGGGCGATGGAATAAACAACAGGAATATCGCTGGTCACCCCCATTTTATGGGCCATGGCCACCACTGCTTTTGGTGAGTACTTCCTGATCAGTTGTCCCGAAACCCAGTTGTTTGAATTGGCCAGGGCCCACTTAAGGGTTACCTGCTGCCCGAGCCGCTCCTCGCTGGCATTTTCCGGCGCCCATACTTCCCCGTTCCCCAGGTCGATAACAGGCTGCACATTGGGGTAGAGGGAGCAGGGCGACTCCCCTTCCTGCATGGCAAGGGTGTAAAGAAAGGGTTTGAATGTTGACCCAACCTGCCGCTTGCTGAGTTTCACATGATCATACTGAAAAAACCGGTAGTTGATTCCCCCGACGTAGGCTTTAACAAATCCGGTCAATGGATCCATGGACATGAGCCCTGATTGCAGGTAAAATTTATAATAACGGATCGAATCAAGCGGGGTCATCACTGTGTCGATCTCTCCCCGGTAGGAGAATACCTTCATTTTTGTAGGAACCTTGAATTCCTGCAGGATCTGGCCATCACTGAGCCCCTTCGTTTTGCAATGGTAATAACGGTCTGTTCTGCGCATGGCAGAATGGAGGAGATTGTCGGTCTCCTTTTTGGCCGAGGCTCCTTCAAATGCAAAAGGTGCATTGGCGACACCTTTCCAGTGTTTAAAGAAGGCAGGCTGGAGCTCTTTGCCAAGGTATTCGGTCATCGCGGCTTCAGCATGTTCCTGCATGCTGTAATTTATGGTCGTATAAACTTTGAGCCCATCCCTGTAGAGGTTGTAAGGTGTGCCATCTTCTTTTGGGTTCTGTATGCACCATTCGGCAAGCACCGTGCGCAGGTACTCACGAAAATAGGTGGCAATACCGGTGGTATGATCCTGCAGCCGGTAGCTGGTCATGTCAACGGGAAGAGCCTTTAATGAATCAAATACCTCAGATGTGATATAATCATATTTCACCATCTGGTGCATCACGGTATTACGACGTTCGAATGCACGGGCAGGGTTGCGTACCGGGCTGAACCAGGTCGGGGCTTTGAGAATTCCGATGAGCATGGCCGACTCTTCAACATTCAGCTGGGCAGGTTCTTTGTTGAAATATGTTTTTGCGGCTGATTTGATCCCATAAGACTGGCTTCCAAAGTCAACTGTATTAAGGTACATGGCCAGAATCTCATCTTTGGAATAGTTTCGTTCCAGTTTGACGGCAGTAATCCACTCCTTGAATTTAATGAGTACCGTTTCGATGAATGACCGGTCCTGTTTTCGGGGAAACAGATTCTTGGCCAGCTGCTGGGTAAGTGTGGATCCGCCTCCCTTGGAGGAGCCTGATGCCATTCCCCAGAAAACCCTGAAGATGGCGATGGCATCGATCCCGGAATGATCCTCAAACCGGGCATCTTCTGTGGCAATCAACGCGTTGATCACATTAGGCGAAAGTTCCTGGTAAGGCGTATTGGAACGGTTTTCGATATAGTATTTTCCCAAAAGTTTTCCATCTGACGAAATAACTTCGGTGGCAAGGTTACTTTTAGGATTTTCAAGTTCATCGAATGTTGGCATTTTCCCAAATAAACCGAATGCAACCGAGATAAAAAACAGGATGATGACCCCAATCAGAATAACATAGGAGACCCAGAATCTTTTCAGGTATTTTTTTATCTGAGCGTTGCCGGAAAAAGATTCAGCCATTTTTTACAAAATCAAAGATTTGAAAAGTCAACTGGTTACTGTTTTTCAATGCGCAAACCGATGTCATGGATTCCTTTCAGTTCATTCACACGCATGGCTTGTTCCAGAATAAATCGGTAATTCCCTTTCTGTGTGAACCGGACATCCTTCCGAAATAAAAAATGGCTGAATTTCACACTTCCCATGCCGGATCCGAGCCAGCGGCCATCATAATCGGCAAGGGTTAATTCGATCGTATCGCGGGCCACAAGGCCATCCGGGAACACGGTGTTCATAAACAGGAACAGGTTGCTGTATGGATATTCAGAACCATTGCGAACATTCAGATATACATTATAACGTGCAGGCAGATCAGAAATTGCCACATCAAACTTAATCGTATTTTTAACATCCCAAACCCCCGTTGACAAGGCAGTATGCTCTTCAAATACCCGGTTTGAGTCACACGAAATTAGTGCAGCCATGAGCAGAAAGATCAGCAAAAATATTTTTTTTTCCGGTTTCCGGGTCATGGTTCAGCTGATAAGACAGGTGGGTTATAAATGGTCAAACCGGGTGAGGTCATCCTGAACGGCCCCACTTTCGAATGCAGTTTTTTTCTCGACTACTTTTGTGAACATTTCAAGTTTATCTGGCAGATTTCCCTTTTTATTTTCCTCCTGGATGAAAAACACTTTCTCCACCGGAACAGGGATGAGATTGCCAAGATCATTGACGTATGAATACCAGAGGATCTTCTGAAAGATGTCCGTTTTTTGATGAACAGCCTCTCCCTGTTTTAACTTTAACCGGATATCCGTATTGGGAATGCCCTTCATGGCATCAACATATGTATCATACTCATAATTAAGGCAACACTTGAGTTTCCCGCACTGGCCGGCAAGTTTCTGGGGGTTCAGCGAAAGCTGCTGCACCCTTGCCGAATTCGTAGTCACAGATTTAAAATCGCTCATCCATGTTGAGCAGCACAGTTCTCTGCCGCAGGATCCGATTCCGCCAAGGCGGCTGGCTTCCTGGCGTGCACCGATCTGCCTCATTTCAATCCTGACCTTAAATTCCTCTGCAAGGAGTTTGATCAGTTCACGAAAGTCAACACGATCTTCGGCAGTATAATAAAAAATCGCTTTTGTGCTGTCACCCTGCAACTCAACATCATTGATCTTCATCAGCAAACCCAGGTTCTCGGCAATCTCACGGGCCCGGAACATGGTGGTTGTTTCCATCTCAACCGAACCAATCCATTTTTCGATGTCGGTCAATCTGGCTTTACGGTAAACTTTCTTGATATCTTCGGAGGAGGATAAAATATGCTTTTTTTTCAGCTGGAACCGAACCATCTCACCAACCATGCTTACAATTCCGATATCATGCCCGGGCGATGCTTCTACTGCAACGATATCACCAACCACCAGATCCAGGTCAGAAGTTGTGCGGAAATAATCTTTCCGGCTGTTTTTAAATCTCACTTCAATGATGTCAACAACAGCCATCTCATCGGAAACAGGAATGTCTTTCAGCCAGTCGTGAGAATCGAATTTACTGCAACGGTGCTGAAACACGGCTTCATTGCTATGATATAATCTCGGTGAGTGGCAGCATCCCCGGCTCAAAAACGGGTTATCAGGCATTTTTTCCTGTCTGAACTCGAAAATATCAGTCTCTTCGATGAGCAATTCCTCTGACTGGACTTCCCCGGGTTCAACCGGTATGTTTTCCTTATTCTCCATATCCATTATAAAACCTTACAAAGTTAAGAAACTTTTTGCCTTCTCAAGGGCTGCCGGTATTCCATCAGGATTTTTACCGCCAGCAGTGGCGATGTGAGGTTGCCCTCCCCCGCCCCCCTGAATCTCTTTGGCCAGCTCTCTGATGATGTTGCCGGCATTAAGTTTTCGCTCCCTGACCAGGTTTTCCGACAGCATTACCGTCAGGGTGGCTTTACCCTCGGCTGCAGTCGCCAAAACAAGGAAAAGATCGGGAATAGATGAATTCAACTCATAAGTAAGGTTTTTCAACGTATCGGCGTCGAGGTCCACCAGCGCCGCAAGAAAATTGATACCGTTATAATGTTGCACCTGTGAGGCAAACTCCTCCTTCAGCTTTTGCGCCTTCAGCTTTCCAAGCTCTGCAACCTGCTTTTTCAGTTCAATATTTT
>CAIYJU010000018.1 GCA_903926565.1 uncultured Bacteroidales bacterium | reverse complement strand
GGACAAGGGGGTGAATCAAGATAAAGGAACAAATCAAAATACGACATTATTTCATTACTACAACTTAATTCAACCGGATACAAAACGTTTTGGACCTTCTTTTTTTTTGAATATGTAACAATCTGTTTTACAAGTTTGAAATTGAATGTCATTTTTTTAGTAGGAGGCACTCGAAACTGATTTTATTGTTATTTTTTATAAAAACTCATTTAATTTGAAAATCAATATGTTAGCTTTTTATACTAAAGAGAATATTTACAGAAGCGATTAAATCTAAGCGGTTGGCAAAGGTATAAATTTTGACAAGAAATAAATAACACGATATGCAAGAAATTGAGGTTGTCAATAACTTTTCAATAGAAATAATGTTGATAACTTATTCGTAACAGCTTGCTATATAGCTTCCTTAATTTGTAGATTTGTGAACCTGTATTAGTGCAGGGACGTATTTCTGAATTATTTTAAGCTATGAGATTAACCAAAATGACATTAAAATCCAGGCCCGGGCAATCAGATTGCAGCGGGATAATGGTGCTTTTGTTTTTTTTATTAATTCTTAATTCTTTTAATTATGGCTAAAAGTAAAAGCCTTTTGACTGTCGGCCTTCGGGGCACGATAGGTGGAACATTAGTGTTCCGCAGATTGAATGGGGAAACCGTTGTAGCTGCGGCTCCGGTCCCAAGTAGTAAACAAGCTTCTGAAAGCCAGTTGTTCCAGCGAGAGCGGTTCAGGTTGGCTTCTCACTATGCCAAACGTGCAGTGAGTGATCCGGATTTACGAGTTGAATATGAACTCGTTGCCAGATTGAAGAAATTGCCTTCTGCACGTGCAGCTGCAATTGCCGATTATTTCCGTTCGCCGGAGATACTGAATGCAAAAATAAGCACCGAACAATCGGGAGTAGTAATCGTAGAGGCGATTGTGGTTGATTACCTGCGGGTAAAATCAGTTGCAATCTCGGTTAATGATCCTGAAGGCACGGTGCTTGAGACTGGAAACGGTGTTTTAAGCAATGACAATCAAACATGGACTTATCAGGTCCAGAATGTGGCAGCTCTGGTTGCCGGAGTACGGTTTGATGTTACTGCAACCGATTTGCCCGGAAATGTAAGTTCCCAAAGTCTTTATTATCAAGATTAGGGGGTACATGACCGATTTGACTGAGGGGGGTAGCGCGACACTACTTCCCTCTTTTTTTTGTATGCTGTCAGTGCTAAAAAGAACATTTTCGTGACCGAAGTTAGATAATAGCTATTAAGATAGCAAATTTTGGAACTGGTATTTTTATATCGTGTTGAACTGATATTTTTATATTAGCCATCATTCTTGACAGCCTAAATGTTTTTTGTCTGCCTGATATACCAACAAGGGGAGCAGTATATTCAATAAAGACAAGGGATGTATCGATTAAACCTCATAGAAAACAGAGAAGGCGAAAAGGACAGCAGAGGCAATAATACTGCGGAAATTATTTGCGGGAAAATTTATCAATATTCCCTAGATCACTTCAGAAACTGTTTAAATTTCATATTTCGCTTCTATTCGGTCATAATTCTGTGTCTTAAGTAATGAGATCAATTTGTTGTCGTGTTTATTCAATGCACTCACCCCACGACCGGAGGCGGACATAAAGCCAAGCTATTCGTAGCTACTCTTTATACTCAAGTCCCGGCCTGAAAGGCCAGAATAATTCAGCCCAGGGCATCCCGAAAATTCGGGGCGGGAGGAACGAAATTAAACGTCGCCCTGGGAAAGGGATGCAGGGCGGACGATTTCACTGCTTGCTCATAAACCAAGGGCGCTGCCGTTCGACTTAGCGCTCACGCCGAAGCCCTGGGTTATAATCTACTGCCCTTTCAGGGCGTTTTCATTCTTGTAAATTTCCAATTTTATTTCAAAACGATTGTATAAAGAATAGCTTCAAGAAGAGAAGTGCAGAGTCCACTAAATGGCGGACAACTGGGTGAATCAAGATAAAGGGACAAATCAAAATGCTACATTATTTGATGCCTATAACTTAATTCAACTGCAAACAAAACGTTTTGGACCTTCTTTTTTTAGAATATGGAACAATCTGTTTTACAAGTTTGAAATTGAATGTCATTTTTTTAGCAGGAGATC
>CAIYJU010000017.1 GCA_903926565.1 uncultured Bacteroidales bacterium | reverse complement strand
CGTCGATGTCAAAAATGACTTCGATCTGGGGTATGCCACGCTGAGCAGGCGGAATGCCGTCGAGATGGAACCTGCCAAGACTCTTATTCTGATTGGTCATCGGACGCTCCCCCTGCAGGATATGAATTTCGACAGATGTCTGACCATCCGCTGCGGTTGAGAACACCTCCGACTTCCTTGTAGGTATGGTTGTATTTGATTCGATGAGCCGGGTCATCACACTGCCAAGTGTTTCTATTCCAAGCGACAATGGAGTAACATCGAGTAAAAGCACATCTTTTACTTCACCGGTAAGCACACCGCCCTGTATGGCAGCGCCAATTGCAACAACTTCATCAGGGTTGACACCTTTTGATGGTTCTTTGCCAAAGAAATCGCGCACCAGCTTCTGCACTGCGGGAATACGGGTTGAACCGCCAACCAGGATCACTTCATCCACTTCAGATGCCTTCAAACCTGCATCCTGCAATGCTTTCTGGCATGGAGGAATCGTTGATTGCATCAGGCTGTCGACAAGCTGTTCAAATTTGGCACGGGTCAGTTTTTTCACAAGATGCTTGGGAACGCCATCCACCGGCATGATATAGGGCAGGTTGATTTCGGTTTCCATGGAACTCGAGAGTTCAATTTTCGCCTTTTCGGCTGCTTCTTTTAAACGCTGAAGCGCCATTGGGTCTTTGCGCAGATCAAGACCTTCATCTTTCTGGAATTCATCTGCAAGCCAATCGATGATGACATGGTCAAAATCGTCACCACCAAGATGTGTATTTCCATTGGTTGATTTGACTTCAAAAACGCCTTCGCCCAGTTCAAGGATGGAGATATCGAAGGTTCCTCCGCCCAGATCGAACACAGCAACCTTGATGTCCTTATGCTTTTTATCAAGTCCGTAAGCAAGGGCAGCAGCTGTTGGCTCATTGATGATACGTTTTACAGTAAGGCCGGCTATTTCACCGGCTTCTTTGGTAGCCTGACGCTGTGAGTCGCTGAAATAAGCAGGAACAGTGATAACAGCTTCCTTCACTTCCTGTCCAAGATAATCCTCTGCGGTTTTCTTCATTTTCTGAAGGACCATCGCACTGATTTCCTGTGGAGTATATAATTTTCCGGAGATATCCACCCGCGGAGTGTTATTTTCCCCTTTGGCGACCATATAAGGTACACGTTTTATCTCCTTCTGCACCTGATCCCAGGTTTCGCCCATAAAACGTTTGATGGAAAAAACCGTGTTTCTGGGATTGGTGATCGCTTGCCGCTTGGCCGGATCTCCAACTTTACGTTCACCGCTATCGGTAAAACCAACGACAGAAGGAGTGGTTCGTCTCCCTTCGCTGTTTGGAATTACTACAGGTTCGTTTCCTTCCATAACAGCCACACAGGAGTTGGTGGTTCCAAGATCAATACCAATAATTTTTGCCATGTTTTAATCTCTTTATAAATAAACAATAATTACTTCAGAATTTGATCCTGATTAGTCAATCATTGTACCAAAACAGATTTTCTGGCAGTCGGGTGACAAAAAGACAGAGAAAAGAAAAAAGGGAAATTATGAAAACGTGAACTGGTGAACTGGTGAAATATCAGAATCCCAGGTTTCTGGTGTGAACATTCACCCTGAGGGAGTCCCTGGTAATCTGGCTGATATCCAATGAATCAAGCGTGTTATTGATCGTATCCAATGACGGCCACTGCTTCATAAACCTGGAAGAAAACAACCCGATCCCATTGGTTATATTGGTATAAGCGGGTTTCTCCTGAACAAGTGACAGTGATGGTTCTGTAATATCCATGTAGGTGCTCAGGTCCGGGGCACCTACGGTGAAAAAGTAAATGCATTTATAGGCTACCCTGTCAACAAGTGGATCCGGTAATATTCTCGAACCAACATATGAATAAAAGAGATCACCCGGGTAAAACTTGTCAAACGTCTCACTAACAGCGGGATCCACGGTTTTAATACTGTTAAAAAGTGTCCAGTCAACAAACTTTTTCACCCTCGGACCATTTGGATCAGTTTTCAATATTTCCTGATATATAAAACGGATAACTAATTGGTAACGCTTGCCATTCCCACCATTTCCTGACTTCCATTTCACGTTAAACGGCTTTGTCGGGATAAAACTGGCAGTGCCATTCGGCCTGAACACTTCAAAATCACTCACAAGACTTGTCTGAGCGGAAATCTCTTTCCCCGAAATCCTATTCTTTATTTTTAATTTATATACACGGCCATTGTTTAACTTGTCTGTGCAGTAATACATAAATTGATTCGGATAGTAAAAAACCGTATCACCGGCCACTTTATCGTGCACTGTCATCGTGTCGCACCGATGTGACAGGATAAATGTGGTGCCATTATTTTCATATTCATCCAGGCTTACATCAAGTACATCAGGATAAGTACTCGAATCGGGCACTTTTGAAAATTTCAGTGCATTACCTTCACCCAGAAACGCTTTGGTAATTTTAATAAACGTTGTATCTTCAGATTGGTCGAGAAGGCCATATACCACAGTAATATCTTTCCATTCGGCATTGACATTCAGGTCTTTATTACAGGATATAAGCAGGGGAAGCAAGAGAAAAAGCAGTAGCATGAATCGTAAATAGCGCATGCGGATCGAAATTTGGTATTTGGCAAAAGTACGTAAAAATATCGTAATTTTGCCTCAAATTGATATTATGTCAGCCATATCGTTCCGCAATGTGACCAAGGTCACCACGCATGTTCTCCAGGAGATGAAATTAAAAGGCGAAAAAATAGCCATGCTTACGGCTTATGACTACTCTTTCGCCAAGATTCTCGACAGCACAGGCATCGACGTCATCCTTGTCGGTGACTCAGCTTCAAATGTCATGGCCGGACACACTTCTACCCTACCGATCACCCTGAATGAAATGATCTATCACGGAGTGTCCGTTGTAAGGGGTGTAAAACGGGCACTTGTTGTGGTTGATCTGCCATTCGGCACTTACCAGGGGAATTCAAAGGAAGCGCTGAACTCTGCTATCCGCATCATGAAAGAAGCAGGGGCTGATGCAGTAAAACTGGAAGGCGG
>CAIYJU010000016.1 GCA_903926565.1 uncultured Bacteroidales bacterium | reverse complement strand
TTTCCAGAATCAATTCGATTTTATCTTTGATGTCATATTTCTCTAATAGATTTTTTGTCAATCTGATCCCTTTAGAATTTCCGATGTCGATCACTGATATTTGCATAAGTTTCGATTTTATAATCACATTGTAATTACAAAAATACACATTATTTCAATCGATCTCACATTCTGGTTTTTATTTTTATGGCTGGTAACGTTTGTTAGCCGCCATATGGCGCCTATCCTCCCGTGATGTCAATAATAACTGACTGGGTGGGGTGATAGGCGCTGTATGGGACTTATAAGCCATTTGGCGGGTGGTTCTTTAAAAACTCAACATTCTGGGTTTTTCCTTCATGAAAAGTTGGAAAATCTGCATTCACATTGTTATGCCAAATTTACTCAATATTTCAACCCATGCACATTTCAGCAAAATAAATTAAAAATTCAAATTGTCGAGCGGACTTTTCAGCTGATCCAGCCCTTTCGTGGTAATGTGCGTGTAAATCTGTGTTGTTTTTGGGTTGGTATGACCAAGCAACTCCTGGATATACCGTAAATCCGTATTGTGCTCAAGCAGGTGCGTGGCAAAAGAATGACGCAGAGTGTGCATGGTCACATGTTTCCTGATCCCGGCTTCTTCGCATGCCCGCTTCAGAACGTTCTGAACACTGCGTTCAGAATACCGGCCCCCCGATGCTCCCTCAAACAGGTATTCCCCCGGATGGTACTGTTTATAGTATTCCCTCAACGCTTCAAGTGCCCTGGCAGACAAAAGGGTAACCCGGTCCTTCCTGCCTTTGCCCTGGAAAACTTTGATCAGCATCCGTTTTGAATCAATGTCAACAGGTCGCAGGTTCAGCAACTCTCCGACACGTAATCCTGCCGAATAGGCGGTCATAATCATGCATTTGTGTTTCGGATTTTGTATGGTGGCTATGATCGCCCCGACCTCCTCCTCACTCAGAACTTCAGGCAGGAACTTCTCCCGGCGGGGCCGTTCGATAAAATAGGTCTCCCGTTTACCTCCGGCAACTTTTTCGTAATAGAACTTGATGGCGTTGATGGCCTGGTTCTGGTATGATGTGGAAATACAGCGCTCCTCCACCAGGTACCTCATGTACCCGGTAATCTCCTCATGCTTAATTTCTGTGAGTTCTTTTGAAGAAAAGTAGTTGATGAACTCCGTGAAGCAATCGACATAGACCTGGACTGTCCGTGGACTGTATCGCATTATGGTCATCTTTTCAATATATGCCTCCGGACATTTTCGCGATTGGAGTGATTTCGGAGGCTTGGGTTTTATTTTCCGGTTATTGACCGGGTGATTATCTTCGAAAATGTATTCCCACTCATTGATGGTGCAGAATTGGGTAAGGCAGGCAAGGATTTTTTCAGTTTGAGGCAGCGTCCAGGTTTTAGTCACTGAATCCCATGAATATAGAGGTTGCTGCTTGATCAATGTTACCAGCGCGGCGTTATATTCGAATACAAGCAGAATACGGCTGTGTTTAAGCTTACGCACCATCAGGGTGTTGGGCTTAACAATTGAGTTGGCTGGCACATATTCTTTTTTCTCTGCCGGATTCTCATTCCAATGGATTCTTCCTGAAAAGTATTCATTGATTTTGTTAATGTTTGCTGGGTGGTATTGCACAACCCAGCAAAAACCGGCATTGTCCCACCTGGAATAACCGAGGGAACGTATGAATGCAATATCATCACGATTCTTTGGAAGCCTTAGTAAAATGTTCCGACCGGCAATAATTGCCTGAACTGAAGGGTGCTGTTGTGAATTTGTTGTATCCATCGAAATTGATTTAAGGAGTTCTTCAATTTTGTCTTTTTCAGGGAGTATTCTATGAA
Organism: uncultured Bacteroidales bacterium; assembly: GCA_903926565.1. GTDB lineage: Bacteria > Bacteroidota > Bacteroidia > Bacteroidales > FEN-979 > CAIVAT01. The sequence goes on along the minus strand of CAIYJU010000016.1, from coordinate 31,185 downwards.
GCATACCCTCATCGTTTATGAATGCTGTTTTGCTTAATCCGGTAAAACGTTAAAGGTGATAAGAAAAGGTGACTTTTTTGAAAAATATTTTCAGCCGGCACAACCATTTCTGTTTTTCACTTGTCATTAAATTCAAAACCGTGGCATTGCGTAAATCGCCGGTCGTACATCAATCGTTTTTATCACCCTGAAATTCTATTCCCTATGGCACGAACAGGACACAATTGCATCATCCGCAACACTTCCGGGCGACTGGGTGACATTGTGCTAACAAATAATGGCAACATGCGCAGAAAACCTGATATGTCGAAACGGATACCATCTCCAATGCAACAGGAGCATGGTAACCGCTTTTTGGAGGCCATCTCTTTTGCCCGGATGGCTATCCGGGATCCGGAACTGAATGCTTTTTATGCAAAGAAGGCTGAGAAAAAAGATGGGCTTGGCGCCTGGCACATGGCCATCAGAGACTATATGAATCCCCCCAGGATATATTGGGCCTCTTTTATTAATTTCAAAGGAAAGAGGAATGATGAGATCATTGTGGATGCATACGATTTATTTCGTGTCGAAGAGGTTGCAGTCTCCTTCATGCTGCCTGACGGATGTCCGGCAGGTGAACTTCAGGTGGAACACGAGGAGTGGACCGACTGGAAATTCAGGCTTGTTTCCGATATTACATGTACGCCGGGTATGACTGTCACAATAAGGGCGACCGATTTGCCCGGTAATTCCGTAACAGAAATACTCACATGGCCCTTCGATACCAGGGAGCGTATAGAGTTTATGCCTGTAGAGGGATTATTGTCAAAGGGAAAACGGAAAAAAAGTCAATTGAGACTGAAATGACGTCGCATGAAACTAACAAGGCTTAAACACAGATAATACCTGGATGCAAGGAAGCAGCCACGAAGCAGCCATGACAGTTAAAGCGTTGTTAGAAGATGGTTAGAGAAAGGTTAAAGGAAGGCTAGAAAAGAACCGGATGAATTTGAAGGAGGCAAAGTGTGAACGTGCCAGCAAATATAGGGCATTTGGGACGAAAATGCAAATATTTTTTCGGCCGGGATCAAATGGGGATTTACGGCGATAATTTTAATATTTTTGCCTAAAATTTACTATATGATCCACCACGCGCTACTGAGCCCCAAAAGTATTGTTGTTATTGGCGGTTCCAACGATGTTCAAAAACCCGGTGGAGCTGTGCTCCGCAACCTCATTGAAGGTGATTTTCAGGGTGAATTGTATGTGACCAACCTGAAAGAGACGGAGGTTCAGGGAATCAGAAGTTTCCAGGACCCCTCGCAACTGCCTGAAGTTGACCTGGCAATCATGGCCATCGCAGCAAAGTTCATCCCGGAAACGGTTAAATTGCTCGTCAGCCAGAAAAATACCCGCGGGTTTATCATCCTTTCAGCCGGTTTCAGCGAAGAGAGCCATGAGGGGAAAGTGCTTGAACAAGAGGTAGCCGATACAATCAACAGTGCCGGTGGTTCTTTGATCGGCCCGAATTGTATCGGGGTGCTTACTCCGGCATATCACGGGGTTTTTACCAAGCCCATCCCGAAACTCAATCCCAAAGGGTGTGATTTTATCTCTGGTTCGGGTGCCACTGCCGTGTTTATCATGGAGGCCGGCATCCCCAAAGGACTGACTTTTTCCCAGGTCTTCTCAGTCGGAAACAGCGCCCAGCTTGGGGTTGAGGAGATACTGGCTCATCTTGACGAGAGTTTTAACCCTGAAACCAGCTCCAGGATCAAATTACTCTATATTGAAACGATCTCCAAACCGCAGATGCTGCTTAAACATGCATCCTCCCTGATCAGGAAAGGTTGCAGGATCGCAGCAATCAAAGCAGGTTCCTCTGAGGCCGGAAGCCGTGCGGCCTCTTCCCATACCGGCGCGCTTGCCAGTCCCGATGTGGCAGTGGATGCCCTCTTCCGCAAAGCGGGGATTGTTCGCTGTTATGGAAGAGAAGACCTGATCAGTGTCGCTTCTGTGTTTACTTTTCCCGAACTCAAAGGCGATAACATGGCCATCATCACCCATGCTGGCGGCCCGGCGGTGATGCTCACCGATGCCCTCTCAAATGCCGGGATGCATGTTCCGCATATAGATAATCCTGCCTCGGCAGAGCTCCTTACACAGCTTTTCCCCGGATCTTCTGTCGCCAACCCCATCGACTTCCTGGCAACCGGCACTGCGCAGCAACTCGGTGCCATAATCGACTACACTGACCAGAAGTTCGGGGAGATTGACGGAATGGCCGTGATTTTTGGCACTCCCGGGCTGACACCGGTATTTGATGTTTATGACCTGCTTGACCAGCGGATGAAGTCGGCCACGAAACCGGTTTATCCCATCATGCCCTCCCTGATTACCGCCAGGGAAGAGGTGCAGGAGTTTGTCGGCAAAGGAAATGTGTTTTTTCCGGATGAGGTGGTTTTCGGCCAGGCTGTTGCAAGGGTGTTTCATACACCAGGTCCTGCTGAGACGGAACCAGAGTTGCCTCAGGTGGACCTCGGCACAATCCGGTCAATTATTGACGGGTCAGCAGACGGATATATCTCACCGGAAGCCATCCAGGGGCTCATGGATGCATGCGGCATCCGCAGGGCGGGCGAAGCGGTGGTCAGGTCTGTTAACGACGCCGCAAGGGCTGCAGCATGGCTTGGCTATCCTGTGGTCATGAAGGTTGTTGGCCCGGTGCACAAATCTGATGTGGGCGGGGTTGTGCTCAATGTAAAGAACGAATCAACGGTTGAGAAGGAGTTTGAGCGTATGATCCGGATAAAGGAAACGACTGCCATTCTCATTCAGCCCATGCTTTCCGGGACAGAGCTTTTCGTCGGTGCTAAATTTGAACCGAAGTTCGGGCATCTGATCCTTTGCGGGATGGGCGGGATCTTCATTGAAGTCCTGAAAGATGTTGCTGCCGGGTTGTCTCCGCTTTCCAAAAAGGAAGCCATTGCCATGATACAAGGCCTGAAGAGTTATAAAATCATCAAAGGGGTTCGCGGACAGGAGGGTGTTAATGAGGAGATGTTTGCGGATGTACTGCTTCGGTTGTCGGCACTTTTGCAGGCCGCTCCTGAGATTACAGAGCTGGATTTCAATCCTTTGCTGGGAAGCCCTGAAAAGGTTGTGGCTGTTGATGCCAGGATTTGCATTAAAAAATAAGAAAAGGATATCCTTCAAACCTTCCAGGTTTTTAAAACCTGGAAGGTTTTGGTTGAGGAAGGTCTTGACTGACTACATTGCAATCTGTCGCAGAAAGATGTTGATCAGACCGGGTTTCAGGGCAATTGTAAATATTACTCCGAACAGGGCGCCCCACAGGTGTGCGTCATGCCCGATGTTGTCATTGCTCCTTTTGGCCATATAGTACTCGTAACCCACATATAAGACGCCGAAAATCGGGGCAGGGATTGGCACGGGTATTAAAAACAGGAAAATCTTCCCGGTAGGATAGAGGATGATGCTAGAGAAAACGACTGCTGCCACAGCACCGGACGCACCAACTGCATTATAGAAAACATCATTTTTGTTTTTTCCATACGATGGTGTGATCGAAAGGATCAGCCCGCCAACGTACAGGAGGATAAAATACAGCCCTGACTTACCCGGGAAATAGATTTTAAAGTACGATTCAACGATCACGCCAAATGAATAGAGGACCAGCATGTTGATGAAAAGGTGAACAAAACCTGCGTGCAGAAATCCATAGGTAAAAAACCGGTACCATTGGTTGCTGTGTTTTACATCATAGGCATTGAACTTCAGCTTTGAGAACCACTCCTCATTGGTCATGGCATAAGCTGAAACAGCTACAGTAATGAAGATGATGAAATAGGTCAGAACCATACTTTATAGTTAAATGACGAAACCGCGAATGACAAAAAATGCGTAACAGTAAACAAATGCAATATTTATTTGCTGATGGTCTTTTGTTCCTTGGTGAAATCTATTTCTGAACCAAGCACACTGTGGGGGATCATGAATACAGCCAGCAGGACAATCGATGCGATGATTGGCCAAAGCCTGTTTTCCCTGTTTTTCTTCATAACAAAAAGTGCGATTGCCCAAAAGATAAATGCAACAAGCGATTTGTTGTCGGTCAGATCATGTCCGAAGGGCCATCCTGTCCAATAGGCATCAAAGGCGAATTTTTGCACGAACGGGCCGAGGATTAATCCTCCGATTCCGACAGAAATCAATGTTATCCAGGCATACAGGTAGGTGTTTTTACCCCTGAAAATAACAAGCAGACCGGTAAGGGTTGAGAAAAGCATCGCCATAAACATGAAGAATATGTGCGGGGTAAGAATATACCTGGGAACATAACCGGTATAGCGCAATACTGCGGCATGGTCGTTCAGCAAAACCCGCTGGTCACCTTTGGTGAGGGTGACTTCATACATCACTTTACCTGCAGGAGGCTGATGGGGGAGCGCCCCGATCAGGGTGTCGCCGCTGCGTTGCATTGGCTGTATCTGCCAGCTGTCGAGGCTTTTGAAGCGCCGCAGCCTCATTTCACCCTTGATGGAGGTGTCGGGGACCAGCACTGTTACTTTTGCATCATCTGCAAGGTCGTACGACCTGATTAGTTTGTATTTAACCTTTTGACCATCGATCTCAGCACTTCCGCGAACCGGGTATGTGGGACCTGTCATCCTCTGGTAAAGTGCACTTCCCAAGGTGAAAATGATGGCAAAGAACCAAATGAGAATTGTTTTAAGTGTGGAGTTCATCTATAAATTGTCTTTAATGGTTAATCCTGTTTAATTGTCAAACTTGTATCCCGGCCATTTCCCATAAGAAAATCAGTAAAGAAGGGGGATAATTTCAGGTTGCAAAGATAACTAATTGATCTTATATTTTCGCAGCACATCATATACCGCCTGGTGAATGTGTGTCCGGATGTTCATTTCCGATAATTTCTGGTTAGCCGCCGTGGGATAAACCCTGTTTGACAGGAAAATATATATAAGCTGATTGGCAGGGTCGGCCCAGATATAGGTACCGGTGAACCCGCTATGTCCGAAACTCTGTGGTGATGCGCCCTGGCAGGATGGTCCCTCCAGTAATGGGTTCAGCGCAGGTTTGTCGAACCCAAGGGCCCTGCGGTTGCCTTTCCCGGGAAATTGAACCCGGGTAAACTCTTTTATGGTTTCAGGGGCAAGGTACTGCCTGCCTCCATAAGTTCCCTCCTGTAAAAGCATCTGCAGGATCACTGCCAGGTCGCCGGCATTGCTGAAAAGCCCTGCATGACCTGAAACTCCGCCAAGCATGGCAGCCCCGGGATCGTGTACATCACCCCAAACCAGTTGTTTCCGGAAATCTTCGTCATATTCAGTTGGTGCCATCCTGCCGGGGTTGAACCGGGCACGAGGCGTGAATCCGGTGGCTGATAACCCAAGTGGTTTGTAAAAAGTTACATCAAGATACTTGTCCATTGGCTGATTGCTGATGCGTTCAACGATGAGCCGGAGCAGGTAGAACCCAAGATCGCTATACTTGTAATCCTTTGTTGCACGCAACGGGGATTCAGCAATCCGTTTGAAAATTGTATCAGCATAATCGCCCCGGATATAGAGATTCTGGGCGACCCTTGCCGGATATTCGGCTGACTGTTCGGGTTGATAGATTGCTGGGTTTGGTTGTCCACCCTGAAGGGTGGACCTGGATAGAAGGGTGGACCTGAAGAAGGGGATCCAGTCCTGCAACCCGGCCTGGTGTGCCATCACATCCCGGATGCGCAGGCCCGACTTGTTGCTGCCTTTTAAGAAGGGTAGATATTTTCCCAGACTATCATCAGGGTTTAACTTGCCTTCTTCGTATAGTTTCATGATTGCCAGGGTGGTGGCGGCAACTTTTGTGACAGAGGCAAGGTCATAAATATGTTGCAGGGTCACCTTCACCGTATCTTCATACCTGGGCTGGCCAAATGACTTTTCATAAAACACTTTCCCGTTTTTTGCCAGTAGGATCTGACATCCTGGATATGCCCGGGCTTCAATCCCTTTCAGAGCTATTGAATCAACAACATTCAACGCCCGTTGCGGGATTCCAATCTCTTCAGGGGAGACGAATTCAAGCCTTGTTTTCCCGGTTTCATCCCCAGTGTTATAAGGGAAAATTGAGGCAGTGACAGGTACCTTTCCGACTGCGGCAATTCCACCGAAGATGGCTTCAGCGGCGGCGAGTTGTGTTGACAGGTTGTCCTGGTATGCAACCAGGATCGCCTCCGGTTTGTTGACATTTGGAATCTTTTCAAGTGAATAGGGCGTTCCGAATAATGTAAGAATGGTCCGGTTGACCCGGGTGATTGTGTCGATCAGCCTGGTCATATCCGGCGTGATTCCGAAGTTATCGGATGCATTGCTTGAGATGCCGTGAATGCCCAGAATAACAATATCACTCCTGGTTATCTGGTTGAAAATGCTGTCTGCCAGCTCACGGGAAAATTTTGCTGGAGTATTGAATGTTTCGATGGCCAGATACCTGTTCAGGATCTGCTGAAAGTGATTGGGAATGGAATCGCCTATTGACACTACCGCTATTTTTCGCCGCTCAAGCCCGGTCAGGGGAATTATTGAAATGTCATTTTTTACAAGAGTTATTGAATGGTTCACCATCTTTTGCCGAAGCACTTCGGCTGCAGGCGGATTAATATCTGAGACCAGGTTTTCCAGTCCGATAACAGGGCTTTCTTTGAGTCCCAATTGCTGCTTCAGAAAAAGCATTCGTTTACACCGTGCTTCTACCAGGGAATCGGATAGCCAGCCGCTGTCGATGGCTGTTATGATTCCGCGGATGGCAACGTCAGCATGAAGCGGCAGCAGCAGGATGTCATTCCCGGCCTGAAGGGCTTTCACTTCGATCTCTCCGGGTTTAAAATATTTTGTAACACCTTTCATGTCAAGGGCATCGGTGATTACATATCCTTGAAATCCAAGCTCTTCCTTGAGCAGGGAGGTGATCACGTTTTTTGAAAGTGTTGTAGGGGTGTTGACGGAAGAGTCAATTGCAGGAACATAAAGATGTGCCACCATGACTCCCATCACCCCTTCCCGGATGAGTGAACGGAAAGGATATAGCTCAATGGAATCAAGACGTTTACGCGGGTGGTTGATAACTGGCAGGGTGAGGTGCGAGTCTGAATCTGTGTCTCCGTGGCCGGGGAAATGTTTTGCCGTGGCCATGATTCCCTCTTTTTGCATGCCTTTCATATAGAGGACACTTTTAACGGCGACACGTTCACGGTTTTCGCCAAAGGACCTGAAGTTGATGACCGGGTTTGCAGGGTTGTTATTGATGTCGGCCACCGGGGCGAAATTCACATGGACTCCAAGCCTTCGGCAACTTTTGCCGACAAGCCGTCCCATGTCATAGATCAATGAATCGTCGCTGATCGCTCCGAGGGCCATCTGCCTTGGAAAAGAAAAGGCGCTGTCGAGACGCATGCCAAGTCCCCATTCCGCATCAGTGGTGATCAGCAGCGGTGTCTGGGTTTCCTGTTGCAACCTGTTCGTAAGAATGGCCTGCCTTAACGGCGACCCCTTGAAGAAGCAGACTCCTCCAATGTTGTATTTTTTAACGATCCCGGCAAGGCTGTCATTGTAAATTGAGTCCTTCCAGGAGTATGCTCTCAGGATAAACAACTGGGCGATGCGTTGCTCCATGGTAAGTGAGGCATAGACAGAATCCACCCACCGATGGCCTTCACCCTGACAGGCAGCCGGTTGATAAGAAAAGATGGCCAATGTGAACAGTGCCGGTAAAAGGAATAATTTCTTCATAAGTGCTTGCAAAATTCATAACTTTATCTCGTTAAATGGCGGGAATTTGATTTATTTTTTCTTTATTTATCAACATGCTCCCAACGCCGGACTCTATTTGTAATATCTTTGCCCTGTTTACGTTTTCAATTGAAAAACCACATTCATCAATTTTAAATTTCAACCACTTCATGCTGTCAATCCAGGAGTTAGAAAATATCGCTTCCCAGGTCAGGCGGGATATCATCCGTATGGTCAATGGTGCATCCTCGGGTCACCCCGGTGGTCCGCTCGGCAGTGCCGATTTCCTTGTGGCACTCTATTTCAAGATAATGAAACCTGATCCTAAACAATTCTCCATGAACGGGGTGGGCGAGGACCTGTTTTTCCTTTCAAATGGCCATCTTTCTGCAGGATGGTATAGTGTTTTAGCCCGTTATGGATATTTTAACACCAGTGAATTAGCCACGTTTCGTAAATTGGGTACGAGGTTGCAGGGGCATCCCGCTACCCATGAGGGTTTACCTGGTATCCGGATGAGTTCCGGTTCCCTGGGTCAGGGATTGTCGGTGGCTATCGGAGCCGCCCTGGCCAAAAAAATGAACCACGATGAACACCTGGTTTACTGCCTGATGGGTGACGGAGAGTTGCAGGAAGGGCAGAACTGGGAGGCATTGATGTTTGCTGCGGGGAAAAAGGTTGATAACCTGATTGCGGTGGTCGACTACAATGGTGTGCAGATAGATGGTCCCAATGACAAGGTATTACCACTGGGCGATCTCCAGGCAAAATTCGAGGCCTTTGACTGGACCGTGCTGACCATGTATGGCAATGATATGACCGAAGTTGTTGATAACATGAAGAAAGCACAATGGTACACAGGGCAGGGGAAACCTGTGATGATCGTGATGAGAACACACATGGGCAGTGGGGTTGATTTTATGACGGATAATCATGAGTGGCATGGTGTTTTTCCAACAGATGAACAGGCTAAAGCAGCATTGGCACAGTTGGCTGAAACGCTTGGAGATTATTGAAAGATTTCAGATTTCAAATTTCAAAATCAAATTTCAAATTTTGGAGGTAAGCAGTCGTTATTGGTCATTTCTGGTTCGAATTCCATTAGTTGGATTGAGTTTTTTAATGCTTTCAACCGGAATTTTCGCCCAGGGCGCGCGGGAGCAGGTGAAGCCAAAGCCAACCACCCGGATATTATTTGTTTTTGATGCTTCACAAAGCATGTACGGACGGTGGCAGAGCGATACCAAGTTTGACCTGGCTGTAAAACTGTTTTCAAACATCCTCGACAGTCTGCGGACCCAGACAAACCTGGAGCTGGCCTTGCGCATGTATGGCAACCAGAAGCAATTCCCGCCCCAGGATTGTAACGATACCCGCCTTGAAGTTCCGTTTGGAAAGGATAATATAAACCGCATCAAGCATACACTGAAGACGACAATACCCAAAGGAACCACCCCGATCGCTTATGCGCTTTCACAGGCTCCCAAAGATTTCCCTCCTTGCGATAATTGCCGCAATGTGGTCATCCTGATTACAGACGGGCTGGAGGAGTGCGGGGGCGACCCGTGTGCTGTTTCCCTGGAATTGCAGAAAAAGGGCATCATGCTGAAGCCTTTCATCATCGGGATCGGAAAAAATTTCAAAGATCAGTTTGAGTGTGTGGGTACCTATTTTGATGCGTCCAATGAAAAAGAGTTCCGCAATGCCCTTAAAGTGATCATCTCAAGAACCTTGAATCCAACAAGTATCCAGGTTAACCTGCCGGATGCATATGGAAAGCCTACCGAGACCAATGTCAACATGACCTTTTATGACGACCTGTCGGGACTGATCAAATATAATTTCATTCACTCTTTTAATGCAAAAGGACTCCCTGACACCCTTGATATTGACCCGCTGGTTGCGTATGATGTTGTTGTTCATACCATTCCTCCGGTGCATAAGGATACGGTTAAACTGACTCCGGGGAAACACAACATCGTGGGAATCGATGCCCCGCAGGGCTACCTGATGTTCAAGGCGGGCAGCAACAGTACGTTAAAGTACCTTCCCTGCATCATCAGGAAAAAGGGAGAGCACGAAACCATCAATGTTCAGCAGTTTGATCAGCTTGAAAAATATCTCACCGGTTTTTATGAAGTTGAAATCTTATGCCTACCCAGGATCACGGTAAAAGATGTTGAAATCACGCAGAGCCATACAACCACGGTGGAGATGCCGATTCCCGGCATTGCAGTGATCCAGAAATCGACCAATGGCTATGGCAGTTTATACCTTGAGGATAAAGGCAACCTTGTATGGTTGTATAACCTGCGGGATAACCAGCAGCAGCAGGAAACGCTTTATCTTCAGCCGGGGACGTACCGTGTTGTGTTTCGCTCAAAATATTCAAATCAATCATCCTATACAACAGAGAAGACCTTTAAGGTGGAACCGGGTCAGACAATCAATTTAAAATTATATCCTAACTGAAATGACTGAATACGTAAATCAAGGCTCAAAGGATACCCGCTCGGGATTCGGGGAAGCATTGCTTGAACTTGGCAGGAAAAACCCTGAGGTTGTTGCATTGTGTGCCGACCTTATCGGGTCGCTGAAAATGGATGCCTTTGCACATGAATTCCCCGAACGGTTCATCCAGGTTGGAATAGCGGAAGCCAACATGATCAGTATTGCGGCCGGATTGACCATTGGTGGCAAAATTCCCTTTACCGGAACATTCGCCAATTTTTCCACAGGAAGAGTTTATGACCAGATCAGGCAGTCGGTTGCCTACTCAAATAAAAATGTGAAAATATGCGCTTCCCATGCCGGACTTACGCTTGGAGAAGATGGTGCAACGCACCAGAATCTTGAAGATATTGGCATGATGAAGATGCTTCCCAACATGACTGTGATCAATCCCTGTGATTTTAACCAGACCCGGGCAGCCACCATCGCAATTGCAAGTCACACCGGACCTGTGTACCTGAGGTTCGGACGACCGAAATGGCCCAATTTCACCTCTCCTTCACAGGAGTTTGTGATTGGGAAAGCACTCATGCTCAACGAAGGGAAGGATGTATCTGTTTTTGCTACCGGGCACATGGTATGGAATGCATTGCTGGCGTGTAAAATTCTTGAAGAACAAGGGATTTCTGCCGAGGTTATCGACCTCCATACAATCAAACCACTTGATGAGGCTGCGGTGCTCGCCTCAGTTGTCAAGACCGGCTGCGTGGTTACTGCTGAGGAACACATGCGCAATGGCGGACTTGGTGACAGCATCGCCCAGCTCCTGTCCGGAAAACACCCTGCGCCGGTTGAGATGGTTGCTGTAAATGATACATTCGGGGAGAGTGGCAAGCCGGAAGAGCTGTTGAAGAAGTATGGGCTCGACGTTCCGGATATTGTTGCTGCAGCTCTGAAAGCTATTGCCAGGAAGTCCTGATTTGCAATTTAAACCTTCCAGGTTTTCAAAACCTGGAAGGTTTAGTAAGGTCAACTACCCCATTCGCTTTGTCTGATCATTCCTGGACAGCAGGATCGGAATTTCCCGGTCAACATAAAGTGGCACTGTCTCTACCGTTACATTGCTGGTGTCCAGTCCCAGTGCCCTGACCTCGGTAATACCGAAACGCTTGAAAATTGCGTAAAGATCCATGACAAACTGTTCCCGTGGCGGAAAGTCAAAGTCGTAGTTCTGTATCCTGTCAATGACCACAAAGCGAAAATCGGCACTGACATAATGCTTTCTCAGGGATTCGTAACGACTGAGCATGTCGATCTCCTGGTTGTGACTCAGTTCTTCGAGTACCTGCCTGAAAAACAGGTTCACCCTTGGCTGAACCTTAAACCCGATTTTAAAGTCAACTTTGATGATTGTTCCGGGGATAATATGGCTGATTTTATACTCCAGTACATGCGGCTCGTCGAGAATGTCAACATGGAGCAGCCAGTACAGATCGGCACGCTTCGGGTGTTTGTTGAGTATAGAATAGATGATCTTTGATTCAATGTCGGTCCCTTTATTTGCTTTCGTAAGAAACACCAGGTTTGTGGCGTATTTTGGAACAGTTTTGTCTTTACTCAGGTCTTTGATCACCTCTGCATATTTCTCAATCTGCAAAAACTCGATGAAACTGTTTTTGATCCGCCGGCCGCTGTGCCATACATACATGATCATAAACAGGAAACCTCCCAGCAGGATGGTGAACCACCCGCCATGCATGAACTTGTTGAGGTTTGCAACCAAAAATGAGCCCTCGATGGATAGATACACTATCAGGAACACGATTATTACATATATCGGTATTTTTTTATAATACAGGTAAATACTTAACAGGCTGGTTGTCATGAGCATGGTAATGGTGATGGACAAGCCGTAGGCTGCCTCCATATTGGAGGATCGCTGAAAAAACAAAACGACAAAAAGGCATGAAAAATACAGCATCCAGTTGATGCTGGAGATATACATCTGACCTTTAATGTTGGTAGGGTAATTGATCTTTATTTTTGGCCAGAAGTTGAGGGAAATGGCTTCGCTGATGAGTGTATAGGATCCGCTTATCAGGGCCTGGCTGGCGATGATGGCTGCGGCTGTGGATATGAGCACCCCGATGATGAGGAACCAGTGAGGCATGATGGCAAAGAAGGGGTTGGTCCATTCGTAAATACTGTCGGAGTTCTTGATGATCCAGGCACCCTGTCCGAAATAATTCAGCAGCAGCGAAATTTTAACATAGACCCAGGTGATGCGGATATTCTTCAGCCCGCAATGTCCCAGGTCGGAATATAGTGCTTCCGCGCCGGTTGTACAAAGAAATACTGCGCCCATCAGGAGGAACCCCTGGGGGTATTTGGTTAGAAAGATGTAGGCATAATTGGGGTCAATGGCCTTGAGGATCATCGGACTTTTAATGATCTGCGTGAAGCCGAGCACCGCCAGCATGGCAAACCAGATGAACATGATCGGACCGAACGATTCACCCACGGCTTTTGTGCCGAATTTCTGCACAAAGAATAACCCTGTGATGATTACCATGACGATTGGAATAACCGGGATCCTGGGGTTTACGATTGCAAGGCCTTCAACGGCAGAGACAATGGTAATGGACGGTGTAATCACGCCATCGGCCAAAAGGGTGCTCCCTCCGATGATGGCAAAAATATATGCCCACTTGGCACGCTTCCTGATCAGGGCAAACAGTGAGAGGATACCGCCTTCCCCGTTGTTGTCGGCCCGAAGTGTGATGATGATGTATTTGACAGTCGTTTGCAGTGTGAGTGTCCAGAAAATGCAGGAGAGTCCACCCATGATGAACTGGGGGGTAATGGAACTGGCCCCGCCCACAATGGCTTTCATGACATACAGCGGAGAGGTTCCGATATCTCCGTAAATAATTCCGAGGGTGATCAGTAACCCTGCCGCTGAAATGGCCTGGGTGTGACTTTTGTGAACGGTGGTCCGCATAAGGGCAACGGATTTACCTGTGAATAAAAAGTCTGCAAATGTAACCTTTTTTTGCTGCAAACCTTCGAGGTTTTTAAAACCTGGAAGGTTTAATCCAGGTCTATCCGGCGTGTTTGGTTAAATCATTGCGAATCAGCAGTACCGGTGTCTCCTTGTCAATATAAAGTGGAACCGTTTCAACCGTTACATTGCTGGTATCCAGTCCGAGTGACCGTACCTCGCTGATGCCAAACCGTTTGAGGATGGCATAAAGGTCCATGATGAACTGCTCCCTGGGTGGGAAATCGAAATCATAATTCTGTATCCGGTCGATGACCACGAACCTGAAATCACTGGAAACATTGAACGGCCTGAGTGAATCGTAATGGCTCAACAGGTCAATTTCTTTGTTTTTTGCCAATTCTTCCAGCACCTGTCTGAAAAACAGGTTAATCCTTGGCTGAACTTTAAACCCAACTTTGAAATCAACTTTTATCAGTACTCCCTGTATGATATGAGTGACCTTGTACTCGAGTACATGAGGCTCGTCCAGAATGTCGATATGAAGCATCCAGTAAGTGTCGGCGCGCTTTGGTTGCTTGTTCAGCAGTGAATAGATGATTTTCGACTCTATATCAGTTTCCCTGTTGGCTTTGGTGAGAAATACCAGGTTGGTGGCATATTTGGGGATTGATTTATCCTTTGCAAGTGCTTTGATGATGGCCACATATTGTTCAATCTGTAGGAACTCAATAAAGCTGTTCTTGATTTTTCGTCCGTGGAACCATACGTACATGATGATAAACAGGATGCTGCCCAGCAGGAAAGTAAAATATCCTCCGTGGAGAAACTTGTTCAGATTTGCCATCAGGAATGATCCTTCAATAAACAGGTAGACCATCAAAAACACTGCGATCACATACCTTGGAGCATGCTTGTAATAAAGATAAATGCCCAGCAAAATGGTCGTCATCAGCATGGTGATGTTAATAGTAAGTCCATATGCTGCCTCCATATTCGATGATTTCTGAAAAAAGAGCACGATCCCGATGCAGCATATATAAAGGATCCAGTTAATGCTTGAAATATACATTTGCCCCTTGATATTTGTAGGGTAGTTGATCTTTACCTTTGGCCAGAAATTCAGGGAAATTGCTTCAGAAATAAGGGTAAAGGAACTGGTAATCATGGCCTGGCTGGCGATGATGGCGGCAACGGTAGCAATGATAATGCCTGGCATCAGGAACCAGGAGGGCATGATGGCAAAAAACGGGTTTGTCCATTCCGTTACAAAATCGACATTTTTCAGCAGCCAGGCGCCCTGTCCGAAATAATTCAGCAACAGGCAAACTTTCACAAACCCCCAGGTGACCCTGATGTTGCTGCGGCCGCAGTGTCCAAGGTCGGAATATAACGCATCAGCGCCGGTGGTGCACAGGAAAACCGCTCCCAACAACACGAATCCATGCGGGAATTTTGTAAGAAAGTCAAATGCATATGCCGGGTTCAGCGCATTCAGAATAAACGGATACTGGATAAGTTGGGCAAAGCCTAAAACGCCGAGCATTGAAAACCAGATAAACATGATCGGCCCGAAAGATCTGCCAATCAACTTGGTGCCGAATTTTTGGATCAGAAATAAAAAAGTGATGATGATCACAGTGATGGGGACGACCGGGATCCTGGGGTTCCTGATGAGGAGCCCTTCAACGGCAGAGACAATGGTGATGGCCGGTGTGATGATACTGTCGGCAAGCAGTGTACAACCTCCGATTATGGCAAACAGAAACGCCCATTTGGCTCTTTTCCTGATCAGGGCGAACAGGGCGAAAATTCCTCCTTCTCCCTTATTGTCAGCCCGGATGGCAAATATGATGTATTTAATGGTGGTTTGCATGGTGAGCGTCCAGAAAATACAGGAGAGACCACCCATGATAAAAGGTGCATGCACGTTATGGGCCCCGGCAATAATGGCCCGCATCACATAGAGGGGCGAAGTTCCGATATCCCCGTAAATAATACCCAGCGTAACGATTAACCCTGCGGTGGTAATTTTGTCAAGCTGGCTCTTATGTATGGCTCGGTGCATGGTAACTAGGTTGCTTTTTTTCGATCCGGGAGATTTTTAACGAAAGCAATGATCATGGGTAAAAGGGATATAAAGATTATGCCAAGAATGACAATGGTGAAATTGTTTTTCACCAACGGGATATTTCCAAAGAAAAACCCTGCAAGACTGAATGAGACAACCCATATCACATTTCCCACAATGCTGAAGGAGATGAACCTGAAATAGCTCATTGTTCCAACTCCGGCCACGAAAGGTGCAAACGTGCGGATGATCGGCATGAAGCGTGCTATGATAAGCGTTTTTCCTCCATGCTTTTCATAAAATGCATGGGTTTTATCCAGGTATTCCCTCCTGATCAGGCGGTAGTTCTTTTCGTAAACCTTCTGACCCAGTAATTTGCCGAAAAAATAGTTGGTATTGTCACCTGTAAAGGCAGCAAAGATCAGAAGCGGTATGAGGATAAGAATGCTGAGAGGATGCCCTGCCATGGCACAAACCATTCCGGCTGCGAACAGGAGAGAGTCGCCAGGTAAAAAGGGTGTTACCACCAGCCCTGTCTCCATGAAGATGATTATAAACAGGATCAGGTAGGTCCATGTTTGATATTCAGTAACCCATTGCTGTAGATGGATGTCAATGTGAAGAATGATGTCAAGGAAATTCTTTAAGAGTTCAAGCATAGGTATATGTGTTCGTTGTAAAATTTCATTGTAAAAATACAACTAAATATGAACGGTAAAAATAGTGTGTAGACTTAAGCAGATGTTTTGATGCCGGGTAAGCTTTTCCTGTCAATCAACCTGAATCCCTCTTTCAGCAGGAACGGTGTAAGGATCGTGGTTAACAGGGCCATGAGTACCAGTATGGAAAATACCGAAACGTCAATGAACCCCTTTGCAAGAGCAATATTTGCAATAACCAGTTCCATGATCCCCCTGGCATTGAGTCCCATGCCAAGGGTAAGTGATTTTGCATGACTGAACCCGGCCAGCCGGCCACCCAGGTAACCGCCGAAAATTTTACTGAAGAAAGAAGCAAACAGCACAACAGTAAGTAGCAGGATGTCATTGAGGGCGCAAAAGTTAAAGGCGATCCCCATCGTTGCAAAGAAGATTGGTGCAAGGAAACCCATGGTAATGCCTGAAATACTGCGCTGTACCTTGTCAAAATCCCTGTTGGCAAACATGCTTCTCGGCAGAAGGATGGCGCCAAAAAAGGCACCAACAACGAAATGCAACCCTAAAAGTTCTGCGATGCTGGAGAAAATAAGTACAAAGAGGATGACCAATGCAAAAACCGACTCTTTCCCACGAAGGAAAAGGAGGAATTTGTTCATCCATGGATTAATAACATTGACTTTTTGCTTGGCAAATTTGAAAAAACTGTATCCTCCCACCAGCACCAGGGTGAAAATACCTACTTTCATGGCTGTGAAAAGAATCGAAAAGGTCAGGTCGCGGATGTTTTTTGACTCATCATTGAAATCGAGGATGATTCCGAGGATTAACAGGGCTAAAATATCGTTGAAAATGGCGGCTGAGATAATCCGTTGACCGATTGAGGTGTTAAGCTTTCCGAGATCCATCAGAATACGGATGCTTACCGGCAATGCAGTAATGGCGATGGAAAGGCCAAGAAATACTGTGAATGTATTGGAAAAATGAAAAATGAGCCCAATGGCGATGCCACTGGCCATGGGTATCAGAAAACCAAGCAGGGCAATCCAGATGTTCCTTCCCCTGATGGAATCCCTGATCTCTTCCACCTCTATCTCCATTCCTGCCAATACAATAAGCATAAAAACACCCAGTTCAGCAATTACTTTTATCTCACCAGGACTTTGTATGACGTTCAACAGCGAAGGCCCCAGGATGACCCCTGCAATAACTTCACCAATCATAGAGGGTTGTCTGAACCGCTCTGCAAGTTCACCAAGAAGTTTTGCGGCAAGCAGAAGTACCAGCAGGTTGACGATAAAAGGAAGCTGATAGTGGACGAGATGGAACATGCGGGAAGGAATTCCTTGTTTCTTTTGCAAATGTACACTGTTTTATAATGCCACGGTAAAAAGGTTGCGCCCATTTATTGCCCTCATTATGCCATAAACACTACCTTTGTCCCCATGGATATGACTTCACTGCTACAAATCGGCCCCTTTCAGACAAGCTATCTTGAACTGATTGCGGTTGCTTTTGGATTGATCTGTGTCTGGATGATGAAAAAGGAGAGCGTACTTGCTTTTCCGTTCGGTATCGTAAATGTGCTGATTTATGTCTATATTTTCTATGCTGCCAGGCTCTACGCCAATGCAGGAATCAATGGTTTTTTCTTTGTTATGAGCGGGTACGGCTGGTACAACTGGACCAGGAAAGACGTTAATAACAGCACAATCATCATTTCAAGATGTTCTAAAACGGAGCTGTTGCTGAATGCCATTGCCATTGTTGTTTTTTTTATCATCATCAGGATTGTTCTGGTGAAGTTTACTGAAAGCCTTATCCCCGGCTGGGATGCCATCACCACCGCTGTTTATGTGGTTGCACAGTGGATGCTGTCCCGTAAAAAAATAGAAAACTGGATTTTGTGGATCTCTGCGGATAGTGTCATGATCGGGCTTTGTGCCTGGGAGGGACTGTATTTCAGTAGTTTTCAGTATCTTGTGTTTACCATTATTGCAATTTTGGGATTCAGGGAGTGGCGGACAAAACTGGCCGGATGATCAGGAAGGTTGCCATTACCGGACCTGAATCAACAGGAAAATCAATGCTGGCAGAGCAACTGGCAGCATTTTACCACACAGTATGGGTGCCTGAATATGCCCGTGAATATTTGGAGACGCTGGGAAAGCCTTACCAGGAAGAGGATATCCTTTTGATTGCAAAAGGGCAGATTGCAGCTGAAGGGTGCAAATTGAAGCAGGCTGACAGATTTCTTTTCTGTGATACGGAATTGCTGGTGACAAAAATCTGGAGTGAGGTTAAATACCAACGGTGTCATCCGTGGATAATAAAAACCATGTCGGAACATAAGTATGATTTATACCTCTTATGCGATATCGACCTCCCGTGGCAATATGATCCGCTTCGGGAACACCCTGATCAGCGACAATATCTTTTCGACATCTATTTCAGGGAATTGAAAAACATGCAGCGTCCTTTTGCCGTTGTTCGCGGGACAGGAGCTGACCGTATTAACAACGCCATTGAAATTATTAACAATTTTCTTTAAAATATCAGAACGATTAAGGATATTTGATGATTAATCAAAACTTGCCTGTTGTGGATAGAAAAATCCGGGTTCTTTTTTTGCCAAAGTGGTATCCCAATCGATATGATCCAATGCCAGGCTTATTCATTCAGCGTCAGGCGGAGGCGATTACCGCCTTTTGTGATGTGGCCGTGATCTATGTTCACCCCGACCCGGATTGTCCCAATAAAATGGAGGTTGAATTCAGCGAGGAGAATAGTGTTCGGGTATTGCGGGTTTACTACAGAACCAGCAGGTGGCTTCATTCACCTGTTGGAAAAGTGTTGAATTTCCGGCGGTTTTATCAGGCCCATCGCAAAGCATTTAACAGCATCAGGGAATTTAATCCCGACCTGGTACATTCCCATATCCTGACCAGAATGGGATTCATCGGATGGCAGATAACGAGGAAAAAACATATTCCCCTGGTTATTTCTGAACATTGGTCACGCTATTTTCCTGAAAACAATACCTACCAGGGATGGTTTAGAAAGCTAATCACCGGTTTTGTTGTCAAACGGGCATCTGCAATTGTGGCAGTGTCTGAACCTCTCAGGAGGGCAATGCAAAGATCAGGGATCGATCATTCCGGATTTCGTGTTATTCCCAACGTTGTGGATACGACACAGCTGATTCCCGTTTCTCAGGGGGAGAAAACTGATGTTAAAACAATCATCCATATTTCTTGTTTTGACGACAAGTCAAAAAATATTTCAGGATTTTTACGTTCGTTACAGGAGCTGTCGAAATTAAGAACAGATTTCATCTGCCTGATGACAGGAGCAGGCCCTGATTGGGAGGCAATGCGGGAATATGCCGCCTTCCTGCGGATCCTGGATACCCATGTTAAATTCATCGGCATGAAGGAAGGAAAAGAATTTGACGAGGTGTTGAGCAATGCCGATTTCTCCGTGCTGTCAAGCCGGTACGAAACATTTGGGACAGTGGTTATTGAAAGCTTATCATGCGGAGTGCCTGTTGTTGCAACAAAGGTTGGGGTTGCCGTGGATGTGATCAATGCAGCGAATGGATTGCTGGTAGCACCGGAAGATGAGCGGGCTATGACTGATGCCATGTTTCAGATGCTGGGTCTCTGCAGGGAGTATGACAAAGTTACCGTAAGGAATAGTGTCGCATCCAGCTTTAGTAAAGAAACTGTCGGACAACAACTTGTAACTCTTTACAAGGAGTTGCTTTAATATGCAGCAAGATGGATGAAATAGCCTGTCGGACATTTTTACATACTATTTAATGCAGCAGAATTCCAAATCAGAACATTCATCATCCCTTCGATTCGGGGTCTTATGCAATGGTGCTTCTTTTCAGCGCTGGCAGGCGGATGCATTGAATGAACTGAAAATACATGGCCATCATCTTCAACTACTTATTGCCGACAGTCGTGTGTCGCCTAAGCCTGGGCTTTTAAAAAAACTGTGGCATAAAAGATGGGGTACTTTGCTTTTTAACTTCCTGGAAAACAGGGTTTTTAAGCCTGAAGCGAAACTGCCCGTTGATCTGCAGCCGGATATGAAAGGCATTGATGTGGTTAATTGTATTGTAGAAAAGAGGGGGTTCTCTGAATATTTTACGGATGCTGATATTGAATCTATCCGTGCATACCGGTTGGATTTCATCCTCAGGTTTGGGTTTAACATTATCCGTGGTGAAATTCTGACAGTTGCCCGTTTTGGCGTTTGGTCATTTCATCATGGTGATGAGATGAAATACCGTGGTGGCCCTGCGGGATTCTGGGAGATCTTCAATGGTGACCCTGTGAGTGGAGCCATATTGCAACAGTTAACATCAAAGCTGGATGCAGGGGTTGTACTGAAAAAGGGCTATCTTAAAACGATCAGTCACTCGTACAGGGAAAACCTCAGCCAGCTCCTGATGGTTTCTTCGTCATGGCCGGCAAGTATTGCTGATCAGTTTGCCGGAGGACAACCAGGCAGGCAGCGTGGTTTTGCCTCAGTCACTGATTCTGCAAGTCCTACCAACGCATTAATTTACAAAGTTCCCGGTAATTGGGACATGTTGAAATTCCTATGCCTGTTAATGCATAACAGGCTCAAATTCTATTATTATGATTTGATTGCAGCAGAAATCTGGAATGTTGGGATTGTAAGGAAACCAATACACGAACTTGCTTTGGGAGAGGTAAAACTCTCAAATGCGGAAATTTCCTGGCTGCCTCCCGCGACGAAAAACGGTTATTTCGCAGATCCTTTTGGGTTTTTGAAGGATGACCAGTTACATGTTCTTGCTGAGGATTACAGCTACATAGGCCAGAAGGCATCGATTGCGGAGTTCATAATGGTTCCCCACCCCGTCAGGGTTCCCCACCCTGACGGGGTCATCCACCCTGACGGGGCCCTCCACCCTCATCTTTCATATCCTTTTGTTTTTGAACATGATAACCTGGTTTTCTGCATCCCGGAAGCATATCAGACTTCTGAAATAACACTTTACCGCAGAGACCAGGCGAGTGAAAAGTTTGTCAAAAACCGTGTGCTTCTTGCAAATGTATGTGCCATTGACCCTGCCGTGGTGCTTTACAATGGCTTGTGGTGGCTGTTTTTTACGACCAAAAAACATTCAAATACGCATCTTTTCCTCTATTATGCTGAAGATATTTCAGGAGAATTCAAGCCACACCGGCTCAATCCGGTTAAAACAGATATCCGCTCATCCAGACCTGCAGGAACCCCGTTCATTTATAATAATGTTCTTTACCGGCCTGCACAGGATTGTTCTGTTACTTATGGCGGCCGTGTGGCAATCAACCGGGTTCTGAATATCACTCCGGATGAATTTTCCGAGGAGGTGATAAACCTGGTCGAACCACCAAAAGGCAGTGAATATAACCAGGGGTTGCATACCATTTCCGCTGCCGGCAGTTTCACCCTGATTGATGGAAAAAAATTCAGACCGAACTGTGTCTTTTTTAACCATCAGATGATGAAAAAGATGAAGAGAAAGGATGGCGGTCATGTTTAAAAAGATCATCGGAACCATCGGGACCCGTCTGATAACCGCACTGCTCGGAGTTTCTATCTGGGTACTGAACGCGCATTATCTTGACCCTGAGAAGGTTGGTACCATCAGCCTGATGATCTTCTCGGTGGCAATCGTACAGCTTTTTACCAACTTCATATCCGGGGCAGCAATCATCTATATGACCCCACGGACCGGAATCTATAAATTGTTTATCCCGTCCTATGTGCTGTCTTTCTTTATAACCGTTCTGTCTGTATTTGCGTTGGAAATGGCGGGGGCTCTGTTTCCGATCCTTGAGATCATCCCTGCGGGATATTTTACCCAGGTGCTTTCCCTTGCCATCGTGATGTCGTTTGCTTCCGCCAATGACATGTTACTTCTAGGACTTGAGCGTGTTAAGTCTTATAATTTTCTCAGTCTCCTCCAGGTGGCCGCCATGTTTATGATTTTACTTTTCATGCTGTTCGGTGTTCAGCTACGCGAGGTGATGGCCTATTTCTGGGCCATTTTCATCTCCTATTCCATCGTTATGATGGTCGGTTTTGTCATGTTGTTGCCATCGTTTAAGCGGGTGCCACTTACAAATATGAAGGAGTTACTGAAGGATATCCTGAGATTCGGAACGTATGTTCAGTTTGCCAACATTTTTCAGAAGATGAATTACCGGCTCAGCCTTAAGTTTGTGGATGTCTATTTTGGAAGAGGGGCTGTTGGTGTTCTGTCACTTGGGATGCAACTGGCAGAGGGTGTGTGGCTTATCAGTCGAAGTATCGCCACTGTGCAATATTCACGGCTGTCAAATGAAATGAATTTTGATTATAGTGTCAGGCTGACACTTACGCTTGCAAAAATCACCTGGATTGTAACAGGAATCGCCATGTTGCTGCTCCTCGCAATTCCGAAGATTGTTTTTGTAACGATTTTCACCGCCAGATTCGGGGATGTCAGGATGGTGATCGCCTCTTTGTCTTTGGGCATTGTGACCCTCAGTGTGTCGATGATTTTCAGTGGATTTTTTTCCAGCATCAACAAGCCCTATCACAACACCATCAGCTCTGCCATCGGGTTGGTATTTACCATTGTATTGGGATTGCTGCTGATTCCAAAATACGGGATGGTTGGTGCCGGGATATCTGCAACGATCTCCTATTCCATCCTGACCCTGTATCAGTTTGTCGTTTTTTCGCGAATGACACACCTCAGACTGAAAGATTTCATGCTTACCCGCTCAGACATCAACTTGCTTATTAGTGAATTGAAAATGATGTCACCCGGCGGACAAAAACCAGAGAGGAAGTAGGAAAAGTTATTAACTTTTCCTGTTTTTCGTATTACCTTTGCGTCTTGAAGGAGATTAAGCACAAAAACTTAATCCTTGAAGAAGATGAAAACACTGAAGCACATTATCGGCATTTTATCACTTATCTGTCCCTTGTTGTCTATGGCACAGGCAAAAGAAGTTCCTTTCACCCTTGACGACCGTGACCGTATCATCAGGACCGAGCAAAAAGTTGAGTCTGTTAAAACTGAAATGAGTGCAAGGTTTGAAACTGTCAGTAAACAATTCTCAGCTGTAGATCAGCGTTTTGAAGCCATGGACAAGCGTTTTGATCAATTATTCAATTTCCTTTGGGCAATTGTCGGAATTTTTACGGCCATGATGATCAGCGTTTTTGGGTTCGCTTTTTGGGACCGTAAATTGTCATTGGCCCCGCTTAAGAAGCAGGACCAGCGAATACTGGCAGTGCTTGTTGATTATTCAAAAACGCAACCGAAACTATCAGAAATTCTGAAAAACGCAGGGTTGCTCTGATCATTCCCCTTTAAAAACCGGGGTTCTTTTCTCATAAAACGCCTTGATGCCTTCCAGGTAATCGTCGCTGGTGCCTGCAATGCGGCGGAGCATGTCGATGTGTTCAAATGTTTGCGGCGTCATGGGAAGTGCATTCCCAAGTATGTTAAGCTGCTCCTTGATAACCTGAATACTGAGCGGGGAGTTGGCAATAATTTTTTTTGCCAGCCGGGTTGTGAAATTTTCAAGATCGCCTGCATCTACGAGATGGTTTATAATCCCGAGGCTGAGTGCTTTATCTGCCGTGATTGGCTCAGCAGTGAAAAACATCTCCTTCACAATGTGGGAGCCGATGATGTCGAGGAATTGTAAAATGCCTGATGTGTTATACGGAACACCGATTTTAGCCGGGGTGATGGCCAGGCAGGTGTCTCTGGTCCCGATCACCATGTCGCACACAAATGCAATGTTGCACGCACCTCCCCAGATGCTTCCTTCAGCCATGCAAATTACGGGAACCGGGGTTGCCTGTATGGCGCGGATCACTTTCTGCAAAGGGTTGTCATACGCCAGCGGATCGCTGCCATCCCGGGGAAGCTCGTCGATGAAAAACCCTGACGACCATACCTTTGTCCCCCTGTTGGCCCTGATAATCACCACCCTCGCTTTTTCTTCTCTTAAACTTTTCAGCGCCTGCAACAATTCTGTCAGCAGGTCTATGCTCAGGGCATTTCTCTTTGCATCATGGTTCAGGGTGATCCACCCGATCTGTTCTTTCAGTTCTTTTACAACCAGTGTCATAACGTTCTATTGTTAATAATATAACAGAATGCAAAGTAACGATTTTCCGGTGAGATGTGGATAACTTATTTGAAATATTGTTCACATTTATATAGTCACGACAGGGCTTTCCTTTATCTTTGCAGACCACAAAGCAACATTCTTAATGAGCAACGTCGAAACCTATACCGAAGACAGCATACGGTCGCTGGAGTGGAGTGAACATATCCGCCTTCGCCCCGGAATGTACATTGGAAAACTTGGGGACGGCTCATCTCCGGATGATGGTATTTATGTGATGATCAAGGAGATTCTCGACAATTCCATTGACGAGTTCGTGATGGGGTATGGAAAAATCATCGAGGTGACGATCAAGGACCAACTGGTTTGTGTGCGTGATTATGGCCGTGGCATTCCTCTGGGTAAAGTTGTTGATTGCGTTTCAAAGATAAACACAGGGGCCAAATACGATTCAAAGGTTTTTAAGAAGGCGGTTGGGCTCAACGGCGTCGGATCTAAAGCCGTAAATGCCTTATCTTCCTTTTTTAAGGTACAGGCTATCCGTGAAAGCAGGACTCATATTGTAGAGTTTCACCAGGGCGATGTGGTGACAGACGAGCCGGAGAAGCCGATAGAGCTGAGGTCAGGCACGATCATCACCTTTATGCCCGATGAAGGCATTTTCGGAAAGTATCACTACATCCCGGAATATGTGCAGAAGATGCTGTGGAATTATGTGTTTCTAAACAACGGACTTACCATCATCTTCAATGGCGAGCGGTTTCACGCTCAGAACGGCCTGATCGACCTGCTCAACAGTTATATTGATACACCGGTACTTTACCCGATCATCCATCTGCGTGACGGCGATTTTGAATGTGCTTTTACCCATTGCGAGATGTACGGGGAAGAATATTATTCCTTCGTCAATGGGCAACACACCACACAGGGTGGTACACACCAGGCTGCCTTCAGGGAGGCCCTGGTTAAAACGATCAGGGAATTTTACAAAAAGGATTTCGACACCAACGACATCAAGGCTTCCCTTGTGGCCGCGCTCAGCATCAAGGTTCAGGATCCGGTGTTTGAATCCCAGACCAAAACCAAACTTGGCTCCATTCATGTGGAACCTGATGGAATCACCATCCGGAATTTCATTATGGATATTGTCAAAAAGCAACTCGACAATTTCCTGCATATAAATACAGATGCTGCCGAGGCGTTGCTGCGGAAGATCCTTCAAAGTGAGAAGGAGCGCAAAGAGTGGGCAAATATCAAAAAAATCGCGAAGGAGAGTGTTAAAAAAGTCAGCCTTCACAACAAAAAGCTGCGCGATTGCCGGATCCACTATAACAACCATGATGAACGGCGCTACGAATCTTCCATTTTCATTACCGAAGGAGATTCGGCCAGCGGTTCCATTACCAAAGCCAGGGATGTGAATACCCAGGCGGTTTTCAGTTTAAAGGGTAAACCGCTGAATTGCTTTGGATTAAGCAAGCGGGTCGTCTATGAAAATGAAGAGTTCAACCTGCTGCAGTCTGCGCTTAACATAGAAGAGGGACTTGAGAATCTCCGCTACAATTACGTGGTGGTTGCTACCGATGCCGATGTCGACGGTATGCATATCCGGTTGCTGCTTCTCACTTTCTTTCTGCAGTTTTATCCCGACCTGGTGCGCAACGGGCACCTTTACATCCTTCAAACTCCGCTGTTCAGGGTGCGCAACAAGCAGAAAACCATCTATTGTTATTCAGAAGAAGAGAAGCGGTCGGCCATGGAAAAACTCGGTGTCAATCCTGAGATAACAAGATTCAAGGGCCTTGGAGAAATTTCACCTGACGAATTCCAGTATTTTATTGGAAAAGATATTCGCCTCGACCCGGTCATTTTGACAAAAGAGTCGGCAGTGCTGGATGTACTGACATTTTATATGGGTAAAAACACCCCCGAACGCCAGAATTTCATCATTGATAATCTGAGGGTGGAAGCAGACATCATTAAGGAGGCTGTGATTGCCTAACCCTTGTCGTTTCGTTTCATCGGCCAGATTGACGAGGAGAATTTGAGGTTTGTTTCACGTCGTTTAATCAGGTCTTGCAGTTCAAACAACATATCTTTATTCACCTGCCTCGCCATCGGGATAACCCATTTCTTGGTATCGGCCATCATGTTCTTAATATATTCCTTGTCAAAAATATCCGGGTGAAGGTCGGTGAGATTACTGATGCGGTCGGCACATTTCAAAACTTTCGCTGAATCAGAGCCCTCTTCCAGGATGCGCTTCAGGAAATCCTGTTTGGTTTCAGGCTTGCGACGTGTCACTTCCAGCACCAGTTCCAGTACCTGCTGTCCATCCCGGTCAATCTCCCGTATTTCATCATAAGAGACACATTTTACATCTTCAACCAGGTCGTGGATAACAGAGGCTTTCAGCAGGATCGCATCCATGTAATGATAATCTATCAAAATCGCCAGGGTGGCGAATGCATGCCGGAACTGGTTGCCGCCTACATACCTTTTTACACCCCGCAATGCAGTTGCCTTCTGAAGATATGGGGCGATGACCATCCCGGCCAGGAGGTCTTTTTCAAAATTTTCCATAAATCGTGTGAATATTGTTTCTGAAGAGTAATTGAAATGATTTTCCAAGATTCGCAATTATATCGCTGGCTATCAGTGCATAATCACCTTTTTCCCAGTGTACCTGATCCCCTGCCATCCCATGGATATAAACCCCGAAAAGGCAGGATTCAAGTGAAGAATATCCCTGTGCCATCAACCCTGCAATGATACCTGTGAGGACATCGCCGCTCCCGCCTGTTGCCATTCCCGGGTTCCCGGTCGTGTTGAAATAACACAGTCCGTCGGGTGTTGTAATTGCAGTATGCGCCCCTTTTAAAATAACATAACATTGGTGTTTAAATGAGAAGTCGCGTTGCATCTGGTTTTGGTCAAAATTATTGCTGCTTTTCCCGACAAGCCGCTCAAATTCTTTTGGATGTGGCGTGAAAATAGATCCTTTCGGAATAAAGCCGAGCCATGTCTTGTTTTCGGCGAGGATATTGATGGCATCTGCATCAAAAATAACCGGGATTTTAGCCTGCTGGATAAGGAACTTCAATGCTTTGGCAGAATGGGCATTCATGCCCAGTCCGGGTCCGATCGCGATGGCAGAATAGGCTGCGAGTTCGGGGACTGCAGAAAAATGGTCTTCGGCAGGATCAATGGTCAGCATGGCTTCCGGAAATGCTGTCTGCAGGATGTTAACACCTGATTTTGGTACATGAACAGTGACCAGCCCGGGGCCTGACCGCAGACATGCCTGTGCCGACAGCACTGCTGCGCCCATCTTCCCGGTACTTCCTGCAATGATCAACGCATGACCATAAGTTCCTTTGTGGGAAAATTTATCACGCTGACGGAGAAGAAGCGCCATCTCCTCCTCCCTCACCATGAAGTTCTGCACATTAGCCGAATCAATAAAATCGGGATGAATACCGATATCCAGGAGTTCCCAGAACCCGACAAACGGAGCGTTTTCAGGAAAGAAAAATGCCAGTTTCGGAGGTTCGAATGTATAGGTGTCAGTTGCATGGATTACCGCTGGTTCCGGGGTGATCCGGGTTGTAACATCGCAAAACAACCCCGACGGAACATCGATCGAAATAACATCGGCACTTCCTGAATTGATGTGGTGAATTACAGATGCCGCAAATCCTTCAGCCGGGCGGGTAAGACCACTGCCGAAGATGGCATCAATGACTATATCATACTTGTCAATCAACGGAAATTTGCCTGACTCCTGCAATATACTGCATGTCAGTCTTCGTTTTTTTCCATATTCCCTTA
This sequence comes from uncultured Bacteroidales bacterium, assembly GCA_903926565.1. Taxonomy (GTDB): domain Bacteria; phylum Bacteroidota; class Bacteroidia; order Bacteroidales; family FEN-979; genus CAIVAT01. Next base: position 3,214 of record CAIYJU010000016.1, on the reverse strand, counting down.
GCCTGTCGTAGTTTATCCTGCAGTTTCCCGACATCTGCTCAGGAGCACATAAGGTGTAAGCCTCAACCTTATATCCGGCTTCAAACATCAACCTGGCTATAGCCAGTCCGTCGCCGCCATTGTTTCCGGATCCGCAAAAACAGATCAATTTTTGATCCTTGTTAATGTTCTCCTGCAGCCACAGAGCACAGTTTTCCGCTGCACGTTCCATCAGGTCGATGTCGGCAATCGGCTCATGCTTAATGGTATAAGCATCTGCATCCCGGATAAGTGAAACTGGTAAAATTTTCATGCTGATACTGTTTCTGATTAAAGGGATAAGTTAAAACAATACAACCGGGTGGCTGTATAAAGCTATCAAATTCACGAAGGTTACTAAAATACCGGAATTCAATTGCATAGTGAATGACACAGTAAAGTTAATAGTTTTTTCAATAATAAAAAGCGTGGAGTTTAAATTCTCCGAGTGAGTTGTATTCAAGAGTCGGAGCGGGAATTTTGATAAAACTCAGAACTGTGAAAATCCCCCGGAGTACCTTTGATTTTGTCGGGATCCTGGTCAGATCAACGTCAACGGAAAGAAAATACCTGCGGTACCTGGGATATTCAGGAACCGGCTGCCCGTTGTGAATCATGGTGTTGCCAAAGGCCCCGGTCATTCCTTCCGCACCATATCCCACAGCAATGTTCAGCCATTTTGGAAATTTGGATTTTGAAGGAAGAAAAGAGTGGATGTTGCAGGAGATCCAGTATGAATGCCCGTTGTAATCTTTGATCATATTCTGGACCAGGTTGTCTCCCAGCAGATTTGGGTTGTATGGTGCATACTGCGTTTGGTGAAAGGAGTATTTCAGCGAAAAGCGTTGTTCATGCCACGCAAGCTGTTGCCCGACGAAAATCATGGTTCCCAGGGTGTTGGCAGTAAGGTCGCCCAATGAAAAGCCCCATTCTGATGAAAATCCGTCGAGGATTTCGATGTTCAGCATGTAGGCAAAGCCAAGCAATCCGCCAAACCAGGCAGCCTTGTTCTCTTTCACTCCTGCCCAGCGATAGGTGGAATAGCCGATCCTGCTGATGTAATTGGCAGTGATGGCATGGCCGCACTTATCAACCTGCATCCACTCACCACCATCATTGAACAGGTGAAACGTCGATTGGGGATAATCCTTGTACCATGCAAAATAGAGCCCGGTGATGGAAGCCACATAGAGCGTGCCTTCAGCGATCAGCACACCGGTTAACCGGCCTTTATGAATCACGGCAGTATCCGGATAAAGGGAGTCAGAGGATTGGGCATTCAGGTTAAGGGTCCAGAATATTCCAAGAATAACCATGGCCCTACCCAATTTTTTTTTACAGGAAAGTTTCAGCCCAATCACCGGATATTCATTTTGTTCAATGCTTTCTGGTATTTTTTTGCGTTTTTGTTATGCCCGTCAAGGTCGGTGGCGAAATTGTGGTATCCCGACAGATCTTCCCTGGCGCAGAAATAGAAGTAGTTGTGCTTCAGGGCATGCAGGACCGCATCTACCGAATTAATCGAGGGAAGGCAGATGGGCCCCGGAGGAAGGCCGGCGTGGAGGTAAGTATTGTACGGTGAATTGATTTCAGTATGTCTTTTGAAAACGCGTTTGATGCGATAGTCGTTCCATGCAAAAATCACAGTCGGATCGGCCTGTAGCGGAATCTGTTTGCGTAAACGGTTGAGATAGACACCGGCAATTGCTGGTTTTTCATCTTTTTTATTGCTCTCTTTCTCAACAATGGAAGCGAGTGTGACAACTTCCGGTATTGACAGATGCAACGTGCCTGCCAGTCGCTTTCGCTCCGGTGTCCAGAACTTCTCGTATTCTTCGAACATCCGCTTAAATAGCTGATCTCCGGAAGTATTCCAGTAAAACTCGTATGTGTTTGGGATGAAAAGTGTAAAGAGGGAAGAAGGGGAGATGCCAAATTTTGCCAGGTAGTTGCTGTCGCTGAATAGCTGGCCAAGTTGTGCTGAATCAACCTCGAGTTGCCGGCCGATCTTCCCCGCAAGTTCTGCACTGTTCCTGACATTCTGAATGATGATTCTTATCGGCTCCTGGTTCCCAGACCGGAGCAGGTTTACAAGAGCATTGTTGTGCATGCCGTTGGTCAACCGGTACCGGCCCGGACTGACATGCTGGTCATAATGTTTTTTCCGGGCAAGCCATTCAAATGTTTCAGGGTCGGTAAGGTATCCTTTTTTTACCAGCGAATCTTTTACGGCATTGAAACCGGACCCGGTATGAATATAAAAATAGGTGAATTTCCGTTCTTTCAGCCGGATCATCGGTTTGGTCAGCCGCAGGTAGTACCAGCCCAAAACCATGGCAATAATAATTGCACCGACGACCACTAAAAGCAGGGCCTTCTGCAAACCGGAAAGAAAATGCCCGGATTTATTCGCAGTCTGAGCGGGTTGATTATTCTCCATGATTGATCAGTTGAAACATCCATTCGTCCTGCCAGCGCTGACCATCATGTACCCACTCTTTTTTGATGCCGCATTTTTCAAAGCCCAGTTTTTCAAAGAGGTGCAGGCTTGTTGCATTGTCTGGTGAAATATTGCAATAGAGCTGATGAAGGCGGAGGGTGTTGAATGCATATTGAATGAACATGGTCATGGCTTCCAGTGCAACCCCTTTTGCACGGTATGGTTCGCGGATTAAAATACCGACGCCGGCACGATGATGAAGCGGATCAAAGTCAAAGAGGTCGATGGTGCCTGCAGGAACAGCCTCCTTCCCGGGTTCAGCCAGTTCAACCATCAGCCGAAGCTGCTTTGCCGTAAAAATGTCGTGCTGTGCATTCAGCACATACTCTTCAATCTGAAACCGTGAAAACGGAGCCAGGGTGTTGCTGACTTCCCAGATGGTTGTATCGTTTTCCCAGGCATACAACAAATCCACATCAGTGGGTTCAAGGGCACGTAACTTAACATGGATTCCTTTGATCTGATGGGAACCGTTTTTTGATTTTGAATTGGTCATGCCAGTCAATCGTTAAAAATGTTTTACAATCCTGATATTGTTTAGAACCTGTTTAAATTTCCTAATTGAATGTACTTCTATTTTTAAACCTGTGCCGTAGGCACAAAATGTGGGTAGAAGTCGAATGTTTACACAGCCATTTCGTCCCGTACGGGACGAAATAATGCATTTATGCACGATTTTCTACCCATATAAAATCC
>CAIYJU010000015.1 GCA_903926565.1 uncultured Bacteroidales bacterium | reverse complement strand
CGGATTGGTCGAACTGGTTGCAAAGGTAGTGCCCATGACAGTACCTGTGACTTGCTCCAGTGTCCATCCTGCCGGAGGGGTTGTGCCGCTACCTGTCTCGAAACTTTCGGTTACCAGCATCGTCTGCTGAGCAAACCCGAAGGAAACGAAGACAAACATCGATACTGCAAGCAGTGCCAATGTCTTCAGCGTTTTGGTAAAATTTCTCATAGTTTTGATTTTTAGATTAATAATTGTGAATAATTGTAATGATGATTATTGTTGAAAAATATATTAAATCAATATTGCTATTGATGGAATTAGGGGAATAAAATTACAAATCAGCACTTTAAAAATATTGAAATAGGTTCGCAAGGTACACAAAATTATTGATGCCTGAACCTTTTATACCAATATTTATTTTCTTCTTCAGAATAACCCTCAGAAACTGATCCAGACAACTCAGCCTGATTGCAGCATCAGTGTGCTATGATTTAATAATACAGATTTTAAAAACGCTCATCCTGCCACCAGCAAAAACCTTCATAAAGTATATCCCTGTATGGAAACCCCGGGTATCTATCGATATTCTCTTTTCGTCTTTCATTAACAGCCTCCACACAAGTTTTCCTGAAGGTTCAAAGAGTTCGATTTCCCCAAGATTCTCAGAAGAGGCAACTGTAACCTGGTCCGTCACCGGGTTCGGGAATATGGAAACATCCGGTGAATAAATTGCACTCAGTCCTGTAACAATATCCGCCATGATGGTGTCCGAATTTGAAGCATTTTCACATTCAGCATATTGGGCATGGACAAAATAGTGAAACTGGCCCAGGGGGAGATTTTCGTCAATCCAGGAAGTGTCCAGCACCAATTCGGGGTTCACCTTGTTAAACCAGGCATTCCCTGCTCCCTTCCGGTAGATATCGTAGCCTGCTATTGACTGGCGATGATCATCTGCTCCTATTGAACAATCGTCAATTGCCCAGGGATACCACAATCCATTTCCGTCTCCGTCTATTGCATGCCATGCAATGTCAACTGTTTCGCCGTCATACATGGAAAGATTTACATGATATGGTGTATTCCAGGCATTCACCCCTGTTGGAGACGGATAAGGGGGAAGAGCAGACAGATCCAGCCGCACATCCCAGGTAGCTCCATGATCAGGTGACACCTTAATATAATAGTGGTCCTGGTGAAGCGATCCCTGGTATGCATAGCTCCAGAAATTCAGGTCTCCGTTCACATAAATATCCCTGGCGATGAGCCACTCATCCTGGTGGTTGTAATCCCAGTCAAGGCCTGCTGAAAAATTTCCGTTATGAACTCCGGGTATTGAACCTGCAGGAGTATGGGACCAGGTTGCTGACGGATTGATGATTTGCCGGATCCAGCCAGGCGGCGGAAAAACGCTCTCCTCAAAGCCTTCGTTTAAGAGGGTTCCTCCATAACATGAGGGAGGACTCCAGGTGAGTCTGACGGAATTTCCCATTGCCATCCCTGCAAGATTGGTTGCAGGATAACAAACCGGGTAGATGTTGACATTGTCAATATACCAGTTGAGAATTTCAGAAGAGTTCTGGCCAGATGCCCTGAAACGGATCCGGAATCCTTTCCCACGGGCCGGACTGATGTCAAGATGATAATTTGTCCATGGGAGGCTGCCTGTATTCTTTATTTCAGCTTTTTTATGCCAGCTGTTGTTGTAGTAAGCCTCAACGATCATCCGTTCGGTTCCGGTATAGTTGCGGTCGTCGAGTTTCAGGTCAAAATCAAGCCAGATCGCTGCACAGTTAAACGGCAATCCATTGAATGGCGGGCTTTCAAGTGAATAGTCATAGTTCACCAACGGTGGCTGCCATTTGAAATTGGCTGCCGGAGCCGGGATTCCTTCAACAGAATTAATGATCCAGTTTCCCTGGGAAGGGTTGAGCCGCCATTCATTAAAAGAGAATGTGCCGGCATTCCATGATTCATAAAATGGCAGTTGCCGGCCCCATGTAATTGTGACATGCAGCGGACCGGCAGGCAGGCTTTCCCCCTGCTGACCGGGAAACCCATAATCCGTAAGGTTGTACCTGGCGGAAACACCATAACGGTAATAACCTGGCTCAAGTCCGAAATCATAGAGTGACAGTGAGTCCGGATCGTAGATTGTGGCAATTATACTGTCATCCCTTAAGATGGTGTATCCAACCAGGCCCGGGGGAGTAAACTGCACAGTATCGTTGGAAGCCAACGGTTTCTCCCAGGTAATATATGCCGCATCTTCAATGGGATACCCGTTCAGATTCCGTACAGGGTAAAGAAAGCCGGAGGTAAAGTTCGTACAGGCAAAATCAGAATATCCACTTCCATAAAGTGCCCTGACACAGGCATCGTATGTTTGACCGAACTGAACCAGGTTTCCGGGAATGGGGAAGGCATTTTTTGTGGTATAACCCACGATCGCATTTCCCAGGTAAAAATAGTACCCCATGATACAATTGGCCTGTTCCTGTGCAGGTTCAGAGGCGATTACGTCAATATTGTCAATACTCCAGCTGATGATGTCGGATGAATTTCCACCTGTAGCATGAAACCTGACCTTAAAATCCTGGTCAGAGTAGGCTGAGATATCAAGATCATCGCGGGTCCAGGGGAGGTCTCCCCCTGTATTGGAATAGCTTTTCAGCGTATGCCAGGCCAGTCCGTCCCAGATCTCAACTGCCATCTGGTTGACGGTGGTTGTTCCGACATTATCCAGAAAAATATCGTACTTTAATTTAAGCAGGGTAGAGTGCTGCCCTGAAATGGTTCTGCTCACGAGTGATTGAGAATAGTTTACCTGGTGAGGTATTGCATTAAAAATCACCGCAGGAAAAGGATTGCCCAGTGTCTGGGAAATACCCCAGTTCATTCCGTTTTCAAGAGTCCAGCCATTCTGTGCGAACGAGCCGCTGTTCCATTTTTCCGAGAAAATTTGCTTTTCAAAATGAGGGACATCCCATCGGGCCATGAGACTGCTGTCATCCACCACAAGGTTGGCAGGAGGAATTTTCACCTGGGCCAAAAATAAACTCAACGTTACAGGGCCGGTGACCGGTATAGATTGAATGATGGTGTCGTATCCGAATTTACTCACTGTAAGCTGGTATGTTCCCTTCCAAACCCCCGGGAAAAAAGCATTCCCCAATGAATCGAATGTTGCCGAATAGAGTGTATCGGGATAAGCCATGTTGACCATGCTCATCGATACACCTGTCATTTCAGCGCTGTCGCAGCTCAAATCAAGGTGAAGGTTTACGGGGGCAGTCCAGCATTTTCCGAGTATGTTTGAAAAGGAGACCGGCGACCACCGGTTCCCCGGATATTGAGATTTAACCCCCCAGCGGAACGGCCCGCAGGAGAGCATAGCCCAGGAGGTGTCGGTGATTGAATTGAGGGAAGTCATTCCAACCATGGTCCAGGCAGCAGGGTTTTGCTCCTCTCCCTGTCGCAGCCTGTAAATGTTATTTACCCCGGCTGATAATAATTCATCGGCAAGAACAACAGGACCTCCGGGTCCCAGGCAGCGTGCACGAATCATAAAATTTCCGCCGGCGGGAAACCAGGGGCCGCCGCCACTGACAAACCTGGAATAGCTCCGGTACTGCGGTGATGTTTCATCGATGGCGATTCCTGCTGCATTCGGGGCATTACCTCCCTGAATCATGGCGATAAAGAATGAGCCGGCATTTATACTTACCGGCACCGGGAGGGTAAATTCAACCCAGCCCGGGGCGGCAGGGAGGATGTCGAAGGGTCCGGCAATACTGTTGCCGGGTGTGCCTCCTGCCCCGGTGGCATCATAGATCCTGATCTGGAAAGGGATGAGCGGGTTGCTTCCGGCCGGGTAATTGGAGGAGGAACCTATGCTGATGGAGCAACCGGTTAATTTTACAGGAAAGCCCAAAGGGGAAAATTTAAGTGCATTCATGTTCCCCTGAACCGTCCAGATTGCAAAATTATCCTGGATTCCATCATCATAAAGCAGTTCATAGTTGCCTGAAGGGGGATTCCAGGAAACCGGCACATGCAGGCTGCCTGAATCGAGAAGTGCCGTGACATTTGCAGGAGGATTGACGTTTTCCCAGATTGAAATATTAAGCAACGATGACCCGCCGGGGATAAAAACCACGGGTTGCGAAATATAATTGTCAAAGCCGGCTTTTATACACGAAACAGGGAAGGTGCCAACGGGGTTGACCATAAGATTATAAATCCCTCCGGAGGTGGACCATGCAAATTGCCCGTTTACTGTTATCTTTGCACCGATAACAGGGAGTCCGGTTGCTCCGTTGGTGACAACCCCCTGCAACATCGCAGGGTTTGCCTGTGCTGACTGTGCCAAAGCCAGACAACAGATCATAAGCATAAAAGTCGGCACGATATAATATGCCCGTAATCTCTGGACAGATATGATCAACCGGTTTGGAAAAAATTTCATTCTTTTATTTGAACGTAGGAAAAGGGGTTAATGTTACAAACTTACACAAAATATGGATTTTTTTCAAGTTTTGGTTTGTTAATAAGAAATAAATTATACCTTTGCACTCCCAAATAAACGAACATCAATTCATTATAACATGTACGCAATCGTTGAAATAGCCGGTCAACAGTTCAAGGTAGAACAGAATGACGAAATCTTTGTTCACCGGCTCGAAGGTGACCCAGGAACCAAAGTTGAATTTGATCAGGTATTGCTCCTGGACAATGACGGCAAGATCAATGTTGGCAAGCCGACTGTCGAAGGCGCCAGCATCACCGGGCACATTGTGGATCACGCCAGAGGCGACAAAGTGGTTGTTTTTAAGAAGAAACGCCGCAAAGGATACGAAAAGGAATCCGGCCATCGCCAGGATTTCAGCAAAATACTGATTGAAAACATCAGTGTAAAAGGCGCAACCAAGGCTAAAAAAGCCAAAGAGGCAGAAGAGGAACCTGCAGAATTATAATTCCTTGCATCAATCGTAAATCAACAAATCGTAAATCAACATAGTGTATGGCACACAAAAAAGGGGCGGGTAGTTCAAGCAACGGCCGCGAATCACATAGCAAACGCCTTGGCGTAAAAATTTATGGTGGACAGTATGCAAAACCAGGTTCAATCATCCTGAGGCAGCGTGGAACAGTTCACAATCCAGGCCTTAACGTAGGCATTGGCAAGGATCACACCCTATTTGCACTTGTTGAGGGTATTGTCGAATTCAAGAGAAAACGCAGCGACCGCTCTTTTGTTTCGATCATTCCGATGGAAGAATCTGTCAATTAAAGACATTTCGCAAAGCATTTCATCTGATGCCAAACCTTCCAGGTTTTCTAAACCTGGAAGGTTTGTTATTTTATAATGTCCGATTTTCACTATTTTTGCCCTGTAAATAACCTCGTTTATGCTATCCCTGAATTTTATCCGTGACAATACGCAGGAAGTAATTGATCGTCTTGCAATTAAAAACTTTAATGGCAGTGAAATCATCGGCAGGATTGTCGAACTGGATAATCAACGCCGCGACACACAGAAAAAACTTGACGACATCCAGTCGCAGAGCAACCAGCTTGCCAAAGAGATTGGCATTCTCTTTCAATCAGGAAAGGCTTCAGAGGCCAACATCCTGAAAGAAAAGACCGGTGAATTGAAAGTCCAGGGAAAAGATCTTGATCTTGCACTGGAAAACATAAAAACTGCGCTTGATGAAATCCTGGTCAGGATACCCAACCTCCCCCATTCAAGTGTTCCAGCCGGAAAGTTACCAGAGGACAACGTTGTGGTGGCACATGAGGGAGAAGTTCGGCAGGCATCTGCAACCGATGTTCCGCACTGGGACCTCACAACAAAATATGATCTCATCGACTTTATTACCGGCAATAAAATTACCGGGGCTGGTTTCCCCTTGTATAAAGGTAAGGGGGCACGGCTGCAGCGGGCTCTGATCAACTTCTTCCTTGATGAGGCCATGAAAGCCGGATATATGGAAGTCCAGCCACCTTATATGGTCAATGCAGCCTCTGCGTATGCCACCGGGCAACTTCCCGACAAAGATGCACAGATGTATCATGTCGGCCTCGACGATCTCTATCTTATCCCTACAGCGGAAGTTCCGGTCACCAACATCTACCGCGACACCATTCTGAAAGTCCAGGATCTTCCAGTGAAAAATGTTGCCTATTCCGCCTGTTTCCGACGTGAAGCCGGGTCTTATGGCAAAGATGTACGCGGGCTGAACCGCCTCCACCAGTTTGACAAAGTTGAAATCGTGCAGATCTCCCATCCGGATCAATCCTATCAGATCCTGGAAGAGATGCGTGAATATGTTACGGGTTTGCTTCGTAAACTCGAACTTCCCTTCCGGGTGCTTAAACTTTGCGGCGGTGACATGAGTTTCACCTCTGCACTCACTTACGACATGGAAGTATGGTCATCGGCACAGGCAAGGTGGCTTGAAGTCAGTTCGGTCTCCAATTTTGAGACCTTCCAGTCAAACCGGCTGAAGTTGCGTTTCAAAGACGAGACCGGGAAAATGCAAACCGCACATACGCTCAATGGAAGCGCCCTTGCACTCCCACGCATCGTGGCAGCGCTGCTTGAAAACAACCAGACACCGAAGGGAATCAATATTCCAAAGGTACTGGTGCCTTATACCGGATTTGATGTGATTCAATAACCTCGTGAATGGCTGCTGAAAAATGAAGGTTAATGGCATAGAATACAGGACAGTATGGATGAAAGACACGTCAGTCTTTTTCATCGAGCAAAACCTGTTGCCTTTTCAATTCTCCATTCAGGAGGCAAAAACATTCTCTGACAGCTGTCATGCGATCCGCACGATGATGGTACGCGGGGCAGGCGCCATTGGCGCCATCGCCGGATTTGCCATGGCCCAGGCGGCGCTTGAAGCTCCTGAAGACAATTATCATCAATTCCTTGCAAAGGCCAGAATCATCATTGAATCTACACGTCCCACCGCCCGAAACCTCTTCCATGCAGTGGAAAAAGTATATGCAGCTGCGCTTATTTCACGGAATATGGCCGTTATGGCTGCACAACAGGTTGCCGATCGTGATGCAGATGATTCCCATAAAATCGGTGAATTCGGAAATGAACTGATCCGTGACGGGATGAATATTGAAACCCACTGCAATGCAGGCTGGCTGGCTTTTGTTGATTATGGCACTGCATTATCGCCGGTATATCTTGCCCATCAACTGGGAAAGCGCATTTTTGTTTATGCAGATGAAACCCGGCCAAGAAGCCAGGGGGCGCGGCTTACCGCCTGGGAACTCAAACAGGCGGGAGTGCCGCATACCATCATTCCCGACAATGCAGGCGCATGGCTGATGTCGCTGGGAAAAATAGACATGATGATCGTTGGAGCCGACCGGATTGCCGCCAACGGTGATACCGCCAATAAAATAGGCACACTTGAAAAAGCCATTGCCGCGAAAGAATATGGAATTCCATTTTATGTAGCTGCCCCGACATCCACATTCGACGTAAAATGCGCCGACGGTAAGCATATCCCCATCGAAGAACGGAGTGAAGAGGAAGTGCTTTACCAGGATGGCATTACTGCCGACGGGAGACTTGAAAGAATACTGGTGTGTTCGCCGGGATCTTCTGCCTTAAACCCCGCATTCGATGTTACCCCTGCAAAATATATCACAGGTATTATCACCGAAAAAGGGATCATCAGGCCAGACAGAGAAACGATCAATACGCTTTTATCATAAATATTCCTTAATCATACACTAAATCCCTGACCATGAAAATATCACGATTCACCTTGTGGCTCCTCACCGGAGCATTTTTGCTCAGTTTGACTGCACCTGGTTTTGCAGAGGAAAAAAAGGAAAAAACCTCAACTCCGAAAGCAAAAACAACGGTTGATAAGAAAAAGGAGTCGAAAGAAAAAGATAAAAATAAAGATAAAGACAAGGATAAACCCAGGGAGGATTCCGTTTATAACTCCGGGCTGGTGAGTGGTTTGAAATTCCGCAGCATCGGACCGGCATTTTGTTCCGGTCGTATCGCAGATTTTGCCGTTAATCCGAAAAACCACAGCGAATGGTATGTGGCAGTTGCTTCAGGCCATGTCTGGAAAACCGTCAACAACGGAACCACGTTCGAGCCGGTTTTTGACAACAATGGCGTTTACTCCATTGGCTGTGTGGTCATCGACCCAAACAACACCAGTGTGGTCTGGGTGGGAACCGGTGAAAACAACCATCAGCGTTCACTTGGATACGGAAATGGCGTTTACAAGAGCAGTGACAATGGCAAGAGCTGGAAAAACATGGGATTGAAAGATTCCCGGCAGATCGGCAAAGTCCTGATTGATCCCCGAAACTCAGACGTGGTTTATGTGGCAGCCGAAGGTTCGGTATGGGGACCCGGCGGAGAGCGTGGGCTGTATAAAACAACGGATGGCGGGAAAACCTGGAAAAAGGTTCTTGAAATCAGTGAAAATACGGGCGTGAACAATGTGCTCCTTGATCCAAGGAACCCGGATGTGCTTTATGCGTCATCGGAACAACGCAGGCGCCATGTATTTACCAAGATCGGTGGCGGGCCTGAGACGGCCATTTATAAATCAACCAATGCCGGCGAAACCTGGGATAAACTTACGTCAGGACTTCCCGGGGCAGATATGGGCGGCATCGGACTGGCAATTTCTCCGGTAAACCCGGATGTGGTGTATGCCATCATTGAATCGACCCAGGATGCCAAAGGCCTCTACCGCAGCATGGACAGGGGCGCCTCCTGGTCGAAAATGAGCGATCACTCTGCACAGGGCCAGTATTACAACGAAATTTACTGTGATCCTAAAAATGTTGATAAGATCTATTCCGTTGAGACAGTTTCCCAGGTTTCAGAGGATGGTGGTAAAACATGGAAACAGGTTGGCAACAACAAACGTCACGTTGACGATCATGCCATGTGGATCGATCCCGAAGACACAAAACATTTTTTCATCGGCAGCGATGGCGGGGCTTATGAGACATTCGACGGGGGAAAAGAGTTTATTTTCAAGTCAAACCTGCCGGTTGTGCAATTTTACAGGGTACAGGTTGACAATTCAAGGCCCTTCTATTATGTATATGGCGGTACCCAGGACAACAACAGCATGGGTGGCCCGTCGCGCAGTACCGCAGGTGCGGGCGTACTTACCGATGACTGGTTCAACACCAACGGCGGCGACGGTTTCTGGTCACAAATCGACCCTGTTGACCCCAATATTGTATATGCTGAATCGCAGTATGGCGGCATGGTCAGGTATGACCGGAAAAGCCAGGAAGCGGTTGATATCAGGCCGGAGCCACGCAAAGGTGAGGACAGTTACAAGTGGAACTGGAATACGCCGCTCCTTATAAGCCCACATTCACCTGCCCGCCTCTATACCATGGCTAACAAGGTTTTCCGCAGCGATGACAGGGGAAATACCTGGCAGATGATCAGCGATGACCTGACAGCTCAAATCGATCGCAATACCTGGCCGGTCATGGGAAAATACTGGCCCATCGATGCCGTTCAAAAAGATATCTCGACCTCTTTGTATGGCACCATTATCTCGTTTGATGAGTCACCCCTGAAGGAGAACCTCCTTTTCGCCGGAACGGATGACGGGCTGATCCAGGTGTCGCAGGATGCAAAAACCTGGACTAAAACGGACAAATTCCCGGGAGTCCCTGAAAACACTTATGTAAGCGACATTTTCGCATCAAGATTTGATGAGAACATTGTATTTGCTTCATTCGACAACATTTTACGCGACGATTTCAAACCTTATGTCCTGAAAAGTTCAGACAAAGGTAAAACCTGGAGTTCCATTGCAGGAAACCTTCCTGAAAACGGAACTGTTCACAGCATCATGCAGGATTTTGTCAACCCCGACCTGTTATTTGCAGGAACTGAATTCGGTTGTTTTTTCACCATTGATGGCGGAAAGAACTGGATCCAGCTCAAATCAGGCCTGCCCTCAGTATGCGTAAAGGATATGACCATCCAGAAGCGGGAGAACGACCTGGTGCTTGCAACGTTTGGCCGTGGTTTTTACATTCTCGATGATTTCACCCCGTTACGTAACCTGAAGAAGGAGAACCTGGATCAGAATGGTTACATGTTCCCGGTAAAGGATGCGCTGATGTACCTGCCAACCGACACGAAAGGATCACAGGGATCAACCGTTTTTATTGCAAAAAATCCCGATTTTGGTGCAGTCTTCACCTATTTTATCAAGGATGTTCCCAAGACAAAAAAAGATATCCGGAAGGAGAAGGAAACCGAATTATTCAAGAAAGGTGAAAGGATCCCGCAGCCAACAGAAGCAGAACTCCGGACCGAAAAGCTGGAGATTGATCCGTTCCTGACCTTCACGGTAACAGATGCATCTGGCTCACCCGTTAGAATAATCCGCAAAAGCCCTTCGAAAGGGGTTAACCGCATCAACTGGGATCTGAGATACCAGTCGACCAGGGTTGTTGAAACCGACAAATTTGATCCGTTGGGCGATAATGGAAGCGGGGTTCTTGCCATGCCCGGCAAATACAAAGTCAGCATGACCCTTACCGCCAACGGTGAAACCAAACCGCTGGCCGGACCTGTTGAATTCAATGCCGTGGTACTGAATAACACCACCCTCCCGGCCATTGACCGCAGTGCCATGGTTGACTTCCAGAAAAAAGTAGCTGAAATCACACGCGTCATGCAGGGAACAGAAAATTATGCCGAGGCCTTGAACAGGCGCACCTCAAGCATTCTGCAGGCGTTAAACAGCACACCGTCTGCCAGTCCTGAGCTGATGAAAAAAGCCCGTGAAGTTCAGCTTCAGCTGGATGAGATCCTCAATGTAAAATTAAACCGCAACACGATAAAACCCAGTGAAGAGGAAAATCCTCCAGCCCCGGTGCCATTGAACAGCCGCCTTGGAAAACTCAGCTGGATCAGCTGGATGTCAACAGGCGACCCGTCGCAAACACAAAAAGATGCCTACGCCATCCTGGAAGCTGAATTCCCGCCTGTTTACGAACAGATCAAGCGCATCGGTGAAACAGATGTTCCCCAGCTGGAAAAAGCACTGGAAAACCTCGGAGCACCGGTAACACCGGGAAGGTTGCCTGAATGGAGGAGATAACCGAAAGGGAGCTTTTATACCTGGCTGAAACAGTTAAATTGACCGGAGGAAATATTCGTTGATCCTGCTGACCACAAGTTTCACCTGCCTTTTTGAGAGCGAGTTGTAAAATGGCAGCCTCAGGATGGACGCGGAGAACCTGTCAGTGTTCGGCAGTTCACGTCCATCGTGTTTAGCCGAAAAATAGGGACTGGAATGGAGTGGCAGGTAATGGAACAGGGCGCTGATGCCCCGGCTTTTTAAGAATGCAAGGAGGCTGTCGCGCATTTCGCCGGAGGATACCGTTATATAGAAAAGATTTCCATTAACAGTGGCAAAACCAGGAACTACAGGACATTTCAGGTAACCTTTCTCTTCAAGGGGCTTAAGCATCGCATGATAATTCCACCACAACTTCTTCCGGGCCGACTGAATCCTGTCAAAACGTTCGATCTGTGCAAACAGAAAAGCAGCCACTGCATCGGATGGCAGGAAGGAAGAACCGATATCGACCCAGCCGTATTTGTCAATCTCACCCCGGTAGAACGCTGCACGATTGGTTCCCTTTTCCCATAATATCTCTGCCCGCATGGCAAATTCCTGATCGTTTACCATCAGCAGCCCACCCTCTCCTGAGATGATATTTTTGGTTTCATGAAAGGAGAATGTCCCGAAATGTCCGATGGATCCAAGTGGTCTTCCATTGTGATACGAATCGACGGCATGAGCGGCATCCTCCACTACGAATAATCCATGCCGTTGCGCGATATCCATGATCCGGTCCATCTCGCAGGCAATTCCGCTGTAATGAACGACCACAACAGCCTTTGTTTTCGGAGTTATCAGCTTCTCAATCTCTGCCGGATCAATGTTGGGAATATCGGCAAGTGTATCGGCAAACACCACTTTTGCTCCCCTGACCAGGAATGCGTTGGCAGTTGACATAAAGGTGAACGAGGGCATGATCACCTCATCTCCGGGCTCAATCCTGCAGAGCAGTGCGGTCATTTCCAGCGCATCACTGCAGGAGGTCGTCATCAGCACCTTTGCAAATCCAAAGCGCTTTTCAAAAAAAGCATGGCATTTTTTTGTGTATTTCCCATTTCCGGCAATTGTACCCGAGAGTGCTCCGCCGATCAGGTATCTGAAGGAGAACCAGGGGATGAAAGGCTTGTTAAATGGGATTGGCATATTAAAACCAGATTATTCTTCTAAATTTGCTGCTAAATTAACTCTTTTTTTATTCTGCGACCTTTGGCGAAACGAACCTACCTGCGCGACATCCTTAGCATCCTGGGCAGCAACCTCACTGTGACCTCCTGCAACCTTGCTACAGGCGTAATCCTTACACGCTTTCTTGGCGCTGCAGGTTTTGGGCTGTATTCTTCCATAATTGTGGTACCGATCATGGTGATAGGTTTTACGCAACTAGGCATCCGGCGGAGCGCCATCTACCATATCGGCAACAAACTTCTTCCCGAAGATCATATTGTATCGGCCTTGTTCCTGTTACTGCTCTGGACCAGTGCATTGAGCATCATTATCTGCGGGTTGGTCTATTTCCTTTCTGAAAGCCAGCCCTTTGATCCGCTGATCATCGTTCTGGTTCTGCTCACCATTCCGCTCCTGCTGACCAATGTATTTGCCGGGGGTATTTTTCTTGGAAAAGAGGATATCAAAAGAGCAAGCATTGTGAATGCAGGGCCCACCATCATGACCCTCCTGCTCACCATCCTGTTTGTGTGGGGGCTGAAAATGTCCGTTCTCGGTGCTTTCAGCGCAATTGCCCTTGCCAACTTCATCATGTTTTTCATCACCTACCGTATTGTCGTTGTGCAATTCAGGTATAACATCACCTGGAAATATCATGAGGGGATCATGAAAAGCATGATAAAGCTCGGGCTTGTGAATGCCATTGCAATTTTCATCATGCAGCTCAATTACCGTCTCGACATTTTAATGCTGAAAAAACTCTCCACGCTGGAAGAGGTCGGATTTTACTCCCTGGCGATGCAAATCGCTGAACAATTATGGCATATCCCCTATGCGATTGAATCGATTGTGCTCAGCAGGAGCGCCAACACAACTGATGATAAATTTGTGCACCGGACCGTTGCCTCCATTTTCAGGGTATCTTTACTTGTTGGGCTGGCGAGTGGTCTGCTTATATTTTTCGTTGCGCCTTACCTCATTCCATTGGTCTTCGGGCATGGATTTGTTAAGAGTGTGGCGATGATCCAGGTTGTTCTTCCGGGTGTGCTTATCCTTGTTGGATTCCGTATCCTGAACAGCAGGCTTACCGGCATGGGGAAACCGCAGATTGCCATCTATACGTTTATGCCGGCACTTGTCATCAACTTCATTCTCAACCTGTTTCTGATTCCCCGTTTTGGAGGTATCGGGGCAGCCTGGTCAACCAATGTGAGCTATGCTGCCGGATCCATCATATTCGTGATCATCTATTCCAGGATGGTTAAAATGCCGCTCGGGGATATTTTCAGGTACCGTGCGAGTGACTTTTATTTTTTCAGGGATCTCAAAAGAGGGCTGAAAGGCAGGCCGACAACCTGATATTTTACCTGAAAATCGGGCTGAATCTGCTCCCTTGCAACATATCATCGTCTATTTATGTACTTCTGTCGGTAAAAATGATCTGCTTGTCTAATATTTTCATTTGTGATACTTTTAACAGTTACATTTGCCTTCGATATTTCAAACGTATAAGGGAGTTTTCTGGTTTTCCACCTGCGCAACTTATTCAGCCGATTTACCAAACTTGTCGCTCTTGTACCTCTTCCCCGACTATCCTGATACCGACAGCTGGAAATCGTTCTGATCCTAGACCAAAGGGAGGCTCCCTTTTTTCGAACACAGCCGGACTAAAGTCCGGCTTTTTTTTTGTATCCGTCCGAATGATTACTTTTGTGAGATGGTACCGATCTTTTTTATCATGGGGCGACCCCGGTCGGGGACGACCCTTCTCAGCACCCTGTTTGACGCACATCCGAATGTGAAGATCCCGCCTGAATTTCCCATCATGCTTCCACTCTACCAGGAGTTCAGAAATGTGAAGGTCTGGGACGAAAAGGCCATACTTGCATTTGTCGCATTTATCTTTCAGCATAATGTATTCATTCACCGCACCCTTGAGAACCTTAAGATCAGCCGTGAGTCATTTACAGCCGACCTGATGACACTGGCAAACAAGGGAACAATCCAGGATTTTTTAAAGAAGCTGAATGAACAGGGATTTTCGCTCTTTCCCAAGCAGGAGATACTAAGGATCGGGGACAAAAATCCGGTTTATTCAATCTACACAGAACGTTTCCTGAAAATTTTTCCCGAAGCAAAGTTTATCTGTATTGTCCGTGATTACCGCGACAATTATGTCTCGATGCAAAAGCTCAGTGACCTTAAACTCGAGGCTCCCATCTTAACATTGCAGGTTTTCCGATGGCGTTATGTGGCCAAACTTTTCTTAAAATGTGAAAGAAAGTATCCCGACCGGTTCCGGATCATCCGTTATGAGGATCTTGTGACGAATAAAACCGGGACACTTGAAAACCTCTGTGCGTTTATCGGCATCCCGTTTGATCCGACCGTTTTTGATTTCTACAAAAAAAAGGAGGAGACGCTTAAAACCTACAACAATGCTTTGATTGAACGGTTCCATGGCAACCTGATGCATCCCGTCAACACCGGGAGAATGGAGCTTTACAAAAAGGAGATGACGCCGGAGGAGATCCGGATGGCTGATTTCGTGGCCGGGAAATATGCTGGTATTTTTCACTATCATAAGCCGGACAAGGGAACAAATCTCATGCTCTGGCTGAAATCAAGGCCGATGGTCATTTACGGTTTTATTATTTTTAAATTGTACGTGTGGGGTTCCTATCTCCCGGCCAGGATAAGTTTATGGCTGTCTGTTAAATTGCTGGTACTTGTAAGGGCATGGCATTACCTTTCAAAAAAAATGTAAATTTCTTCCTCCAATCTCCGCCCTCATGAGTGTTCCGTTTTTTTTTATTCTTGGCCGTCCCCGATCCGGGACAACGCTGTTAAAAACCCTGTTTGACGCCCATCCGAATGTAAAAATTCCGCCCGAACTTCCAATATTTCTGCCCTTATACCAGAAATTCAAACATATAAAAAAATGGGATAAGGGTAACATCACCTCATTCGTCGATCATGTTTTTCAGCCAAATGTATTCAACAACAGGAAAATTGAAAATATGAAAATCGACCGGGAGGTGTTCCTGGCTGACCTGTTAAAAATGGAAGGGCAGTGTACCGTCCAGGACCTCCTGGTGAAGCTCAACGAGCACGCCTGGTCGATATTCCCAAAGAAAGAAATCCTCCTGGTCGGGGATAAAAACCCCGTATATTCGGTTTACATGAACCGGTTGATCAGGATTTTTCCCAACGCATGGTTTATATGCATTATCCGCGATTACAGGGATAATTATGTCTCCCTGAAGAACCTGGAGGAGGTCAGAATGGAGGCACCTGTGCTTACCCTCCAGATCGCGAGGTGGGTTTATGTCACCAAGTTGTTCCTGGCCTGTCAAAAAAAGTTTCCCGACCGGTTTTATATTATCCGCTATGAGGATCTGGTAACAAAACCGGAGGAGTCATTTCGCGAAATATGTACTTTTCTGAACATTCCTTATGTACCGGAAGTGTTCGAGTATCATAAAAAAAAGGATGAACTGCTGAAAATATTCCCCGACCCGGTGATTGGAAAAATTCATAAGAGCCTGATGGATCCGGTCAATACCGGCCGTATGGATTTATGGAAAACTCAATTAACTGATCTGGAGGTGAAAATAGCAGACCAGGTTGCAGGAAAGACAGCCGATACCATGGGTTATTTCAGGAATACCAAAACTTTCAACCCGGTGATCTATATAAAATCCCTACCCATGGCGATTTATGGAAGAATCCTTTTCCGTCTGATGCAATGGGCGTCGATGTTGCCATATCGCAGCAGCCGGTGGCTATCCCTGAATCTGACCAAACTTGCAAAAATCCACGGTCGCTTTTCAGAAAAAAAACCGGCAAGGGCTCATGAGAAATAGTAGAATCTGCCTTCATCGGTGGTTTCGACCTTCATGATAAACCTGCTTCCTTTTACTTTCTCTTCCCATTCCTGAGCCATTGGATCTTCAAACTCTTCCGCTGCAATAGAAAATACACCCTTTTCTTCATTCCCGGTAAGTACCGCAATTGCCTTCTTTATTTTTGGTGCACGCTTTTCAAAAGACTCGAGTGTGATCTGATATAGCTGATTATCAACATCCTCCTGCCCTGGCAACAACTCATAACCCAACATTTTCACAAATGCCTGCACGCTTTTGTTTTCCTTCATCACATGGGCATAACCAATGGTCCACTCAAACATGACGAAGATGATTTCTGTGGTCACATAAGATATGACAGCCGGAACAAATGTCTGGTGATATTTGGGATCAGGCAGGAATATTCCTCCTTCAGCAACACGCGTTTCCCAATCGATGTTTTTAATATTGATCACCCCGATCTTCTCCCCCTGGTATTCAATAACTGTGTAGAGGTTATTGATGTTGTTGACTGATTTAAACCACTCCTGCTGCATTTCAGGAGTTATATGCTCCCTGTACTCATAATTATTTGCAACAACCGGATCGTTTCTCCATTGCCTGACCAGTTCGATGTCTGACTCTTTAAGAACATGGAACGATAGTCCGTATCTGGATAATTTCATTTAGGCTAAATTGGTGAACGGGTTAACAGGTAAACGGGTAAGCAGGTACACTGGTGAACTGAATTCCTGCATTGCTTGCATTGTTTGCATTGTTTGCATTACAATATTTTCTTAATTGAGTAGGGCGGTTTGCGGTTTTGAACCTGGTAGATCCTGCTGAGGTATTCGCCCAACACACCCAGACTGAACAAAATGATGCTGGTGGAAAAGAGGATGGTCACGATCAGGGAAGTATATCCCAAAGGAACGTTGAAAACCATTTTTTTGATGATGAAATAGGAACCGAAGACAAAGGTTACCAGGGAAATGATGAATCCCCCGTAAACCAGAAGTTTCAATGGGACCATGGTATAATAAAGAACCAGGTTTGCAAAGAGTTTGAAGAGCCTGGTAATGGAATAGCCTGACTGGTCGTACTTTCTCGGCAAGTGCTGCACCTCCGTAAATGCGAGATCGTCAGTGTACCAAAGCAATACCTCATCAAGAAAAATGAAATTCTGTTCATGATGCAGGATTTTACCTGCCAGTTCTGAGGTCAGGAGCCGAAAAGAAGATCCCTCGCCGGGTGAATTATGAAAAACCCTGGCCGAAGTTTTAAGCGACCGGCTCCCCAGGTTCCGCATGCGGGAATGGTTTTTATGGCCGTAGTAACCATAAACCAGGTCTGCATTTGAGGATTCGTACTCAGTAATCAGCTTGGTTATTTCAGACGGAGGTGTTTGAAGATCATCGTCGATGGTGATAATCAAATCCCCTTTGGCAAACCGGAAACCGCAAAAAGTGGCGTTATGCTGTCCGAAATTCCTGCTGAGCCTGATCGCTGTAACATGGTCAGGATATTGTTGTTTCAACCTGGTCAGCACTTCCCAGCTATTATCCTTGCTGTTATCCTCCACAAAAATAACCTCAAATGAATATTCCGCCTTGTCAAAAACCGACTTAATCCCTGTAAACAGTTCTTCCAGCGAAGGTTCGCTGTTGAAAACCGGAACTACGACTGAGTATTTAACTGGATCTGCCATTTTGGGACTATGAATATTGAATATCGAATATTGAATATCGAATAACGAATAAAGTTCTGCTATGCGTTACATATTGCATCATACTACTCTCCGCCCATGATCAGTGAGGTCCCGGTGATCCATTTTGACGCATCCGACAGGAAAAAGACGATGGCATTGGCTACATCTTCCGGCCTGCCAATTCCAAGCGGATAACGTTTAAGGTACCTTTCCAAAGCCTCCTCCTGCATATTTTTCTCAGACGGATTTTCGATCATGGGTGTGTCCACCAATCCTGCCATGATGCAGTTGGAACGGATCCCCTTTGAAACCATCTCGAGTGCAAGGGTTCTGGAATAGGCTTCGAGTGCCGCTTTGGATCCGCTGTACAACGCACCGCCAAAATAGGGATTTTTTGTGGCGATGGTTGACATGAAAATAACGGAGCTGTTGCCGGTCAGTTTTTTCTTCCGGAGGATTTTGCCGGTGAGGTTTACCGGCACACAATAGTTGATCGCAAACATCCTGTCGATATCAGCCTGGGCAATGAATTTTGCGGGAAGTGGTCCTACAATGCCGGCGCAATGAACGATGCCGTTGATTGGGGGCAGGTTGCTGACAAGATGATCCAATTCGGCTTCAACGGTTAAATCTGCTACAAATGACAAATGCCGGGTGACATGCGACAGATGCGGTGTTACAACCAACTGGTCAAAGAGATCCTGAAGCCGTTCAGGATTTCTGCCTGTAACAATAACCGTGGCACCTGAACCGGCAATCAACAGGGCTGCCTGGCGGCCGATCCCGGAAGAGGCCCCGGTGATAAGGATTGTTTTACCGGTTAATGAGAAATCATCCATCATAGTCGATCAGATCAGGGATACAGATACGGTCTGTTTCAACGATGGCAGAGCCCCACGACAATCCAACGCCAAATGCTGAAAGCAACAGTTTTTTCCGGCCGGTTGCAAGGGGCTCTTTCAGGGCCGCAATCATGGTAAGCGGGACTGAGGCTCCACTGGTATTCCCAAATTCCCTGATGGAATAGGGCACCTTTTCTGTCTCCAGCTTAAGCATTTTCCTCAGCGTTTCATTGATCAGGCGGTTGGCCTGGTGAAATACGACAAAATCGATGGCTGGAAGGGATTCACAGCTGAATGACAATAGTTTTTTTATGTTTGGAACCACTTCCCTCAGGGTAAAGTTAAACACTTCGATCCCATCAAGTTCGAGATGAAGGCGTGAACGGTAGATCCCTTTCCCGATCTTTTTAATTTCGAACGACTTCCTCGACATGACATTCCTGGCACCGCCATCCTTAATCATAAGTGCCTTGTATCCGGCACCATCGGTTTGAAGGTTGAAGTGCATCTTTGGTGCATCCCGGTCATATTCCAGGGCGGTAACAGTACCCACATCACCAAACAAGGGATAGGTGCTTTTATCGCGGTAGCAGGTCGTCAAAGTTGAGATATCCCCTACCATCAGCAATGCCTTTTTGATGGTTCCTGTCTGCATCATGCTGCCAATAACAGAGAGACCGTAAACGTAACCGGAACAACCCAGCCCGATGTCCATGGCCATACAGGAATGTGGGAGTCCGAGACGATCCTGAACGATGCAGGCGGTTGTTGGAACGAGGTAATCGCGTGATTGAGAAACAAAGATAAGCAGCTCTATTTCAGCACGATCCCACTGAAGTTCATCCAATAACTTTCCGGCAGCAGCAACACACAAATCAGATGTTGTGGTGCCTTTCATGGCTACCCTGCGTGTTTCCACACCAATGTTTTTCACGAGCGACTCCCGTTCTCTGGCAGAAATCCATTTATAGCCGGCGGTGAATTCCCTGTTCTTCGGAACTGCCGCTGAAATACCGCTAATTTTGATCCCGGGAAGGGAAAACAGAGCCATGGAAGGTGGTCAATTTACGATTTACGATCTTCGATTTACGATTTTCGATTTACGATATGCGATTTTCGATGAGTGAGTAAATATCCTTTACTGTTTTTGATTTGATCAGGTCATCTGCTGAAAGCGTAACATCGTATTCTGTTTTCACCATCGCAATCAGGATCAGGGCATTGATGGAGTTCCATTCAAATGTCTCACGGAAATTGCTGTCAGCCTTTAATATACCCGGTTTAAGATCATCAAATTCAGCCTCAATATGTTTAATAAACTCTTCTATGTTCATTTTCAATTGTTTTATGATGACAAAGGTAAAAAATTTTGCAATAAGGGGATAAAAACTTAATTTGGCTGCCTGTTGCGCCACAAAAAATCGAATGAAAGACACTTCGCCAAGATTGCTTCTAATAAACCCGGTGAGCCGATATCGTGTTGGACTGGCTCACCAGGATCATGATAAAATGCCCCCGCTCTGCCTGGGTATTATTGCTGCACTTACTCCTGCACCTTGGAAAACAAGGATCCTTGATGAAAATTATCAGACACACCGGTTTCGGGAAGTTGATCTGGTGGGAATTACCGCCTATACTCCGAATGCATATCGGGCATACCAGATAGCAAAAGTGTACAGGGAAAAAAACATCCCGGTAGTGATGGGAGGAATCCATGCTTCCATGTGCACGGAGGAGGCTTTGCAGTATGTGGATGCTGTAGTTGTAGGTGAAGCAGAAAATATTTGGGCAACGGTTCTTGCTGATTTTGCCGGAGGCAGGCTTCAAAAAGTTTATCACGGAGATTTTACCGAGATGAAACAGCAGCCAATTGCCAGGCATGACCTGCAATACCCGCTTTATTACTGGCGTTCTGTACAAACATCGCGGGGATGCCCGATGAACTGTGACTTCTGCTCAGTAACCTCCTTTAACGGAGGCCATTTCCGCACCCGTCCAATCGAACATGTGCTGGATGAACTTCAAGCCTACCATGGCGACGGCAGAAATATTTTCTTCGTGGATGACAACATCGGCGGAATTACCCAGAACCACCGGGAGCGGGCGAAGGAACTTTTCAGGGGGATTATTGAACGAAAACTAAAATTCAACTGGTTTTCGCAGACATCGGTTGATTTTGCCGATGATCCCGAAGCCTTGAGGCTTGCAGCAGCAAGTGGCTGTAGATTGCTCCTGGTTGGATTTGAAACAGAGAGTACAGAAGGATTAAAATCGGCCAACAAAAAGAACAACCTCAGAAAAGGAGCTGACAATTACCGGCAGATCATCGACAAATTTCACAAACACGGTATTGGTGTGCTCGGCACCTTCATTTTCGGGATGGAAACGGATCATCCGGAAGATATAACGAGCAGGGTAAAGTTTATCTCAAAACTAAACGTCGATTGTATTCAGACCAGCATGCTGACACCCTATCCGGGCACCAAACTCAGCCGGCGCATGCAGGATGAGCAAAGGCTTACCTGCAGCAATTTTCCGCACGACTGGCAATATTATAACTGGGAAGACATCGTGATACGACATCCCCACATCGCCCCCGAAGACCTTGCACACCAGATGACCGAAGGGTGGAAACAGATTTATTCCAAAAAAAACCTCTATGTCCGCTTCCTGCAAACACTTTACAACACCAAAAGCCTGGAGACTGCCATCTGGTCGGTGAAAGCAAATTTCCAGTACAGGAATATCATGCTGGAACGGCCCATCCATTTTTGCAAATAAACTTTCTCCGGAACGTTTCCTCAATTGCCTCCTCCCCGACAAGGATCATTAATTAAAACAAGTCATAAATCCGTACATTTGTGACATGAAAGTTTCCAGAACCAAGACACTCCTGCTGGTGAATCCTGCAAATAAAAGCGGAACCGGATTCATCATGAACAAAGATACCCGTTATCAGCCCCTGAGCCTTGGAATTATTGCTGCTTTGACCCCATCTGACTGGAAGGTAAAGATCATCGATGAGAATTTTCGTGATTTCAGGTATTATGAAGCTGACCTGGTCGGGCTCACCGCATTCAGCTCAACCATTTCGCGTGCTTATGAACTTGCAAAAATATACCGTGA
Organism: uncultured Bacteroidales bacterium; assembly: GCA_903926565.1. Lineage (GTDB taxonomy): Bacteria > Bacteroidota > Bacteroidia > Bacteroidales > FEN-979 > CAIVAT01. The sequence continues at coordinate 31,575 of CAIYJU010000015.1, read as the reverse complement.
CAAGGGAATCCCCACAGTTATTGGAGGGATCCATGCATCGATGTGCCCTGAAGAGGCCGCAGAATATGTTGATTCAGTGGTTGTCGGAGAGGCTGAAAGCAGCTGGCCACAGGTTATCAGGGATTTTGAAACCAACAACCTGCAACGTATCTATAAAGGAGCCCTGACCGACCTGATACAGTCGCCAAAGCCCAGGCGGGACCTGTTTTATCCCGGCTATGTATTCGCTTCGGTTCAGACGACACGCGGTTGCCCCATGAACTGCGATTTCTGCTCCGTCACAGCTTTTAACGGGAGTCAATACCGGTATCGACCCATCGATGAGGTAATCAGTGAAATGAAGGAAATCCCGCAGAAGAACATCTTTATCCTTGACGACAACATCGTGGGCAGTACTGCAAAATCGCAGGCCAGGGCGATCGAATTGTTCAAGACGATGATTGACCAGGGTATCAACAAGAATTGGGTAAGCCAGGCTTCCCTGAATGTTGCCGACAATGAAGAAGTTCTGAAATATGCGGCAAAAAGCGGTTGCCGGATGTTATTCCTCGGGATAGAATCAGAACGGGAAGATCAGCTGACAGGAGCCAACAAAAAGCTGAATGTCAAAATGGGGGTAAATTCTTATGATGATGTATTCAGGAAAATTCACAAATACGGAATAGCAGTAATTGCCGGATTTATCTTCGGGTGGGAAAATGACACCGTCGAACGGATCGACCACCGGGTGAAATTTACCCGTGAGTGCCATGCCGATGCAATTCAATCGACAATGCTCACGCCTTTACCCGGAACAAAATTGTTTGACCGAATGAAAAGTGAAGGCAAACTTGTGATGACCAACTTCCCGGAAGACTGGAAAAACTTTGGCTATGACACATTGGTTTTCAATCCTTTAACAATGGACCGGAAGGAGTTGCAGGATTATATTTTTAAAGCGTATGACAAGGTTTACGATCCTGCTTTCCTGAAACGGCGCATGCTGAAAACATGGTGGCGGACAGGTAGTTTCATCATTGCATACTGGTCGTATATGAGCAACTGGAATTACCGCAGCATGGTGTTCGGACGCATAAAAAAACCCAGGAACTGGGTGATGGACAGCCCATTTAAAAGAAAAATGAAATAATCTGATTTAGTAAACCCAATAAATAATAGAACCTACCCATGAAAACCATGTTAAAATTATTGCCAGTAAACCTTCGGTTTGCCGTTGGTTTGATCTCGATCATGCTGATCTCATCTACATCCCTTTATTCCCAGGAAAAACACTCAGGGGGAGACAAAGGAAAAGCCACTCCCGAGCAGAAGGCAACCCGCCAGACAGAGAGGATGAAGGAGAGTTTGTCTCTTACTGCTGCCCAGGAGCCAAAAGTTGCTGCCATCAACCTGAAGTATGCCAAAAAAATGGAGGATGTCAGGAAAATATCAGATACGGCTGTTCAGAGAAAAACAGCAAAGAGCCTTAACGACCAGAAAAATGTTGAATTAAAGGCTGTGCTCACACCAGCGCAGTACACATCTTACCTGAAACAGGTTGAAGAGCTGAAGGCCCGCCGCCGGGAAATGCAGCATTGACGGTGACGGTTAAAAGTCAACCATGATGCCGATGGCCGGCAGAACCGTACCGGCACTATTTTCGATGGAACGGAGTTTATAGCGCTCCTGGCCCCCATCGTCAACGTATTTCACCACAGAGCCGTCTTCCTGGGTATTCACCAGTAAATCGGGTTGCTGCGCCTGGAAATTCAGGATATTCTGAATGTCAAGGTAGAACATCAGCGACCATTTTTTAAAGAAGAACCCTTTGTCGATGCGGATATCGAGCTGGTTGAATGAATTCAGCCTGAGGGTGTTGAATGCCCCATAATCGAGGTATCCCCTGCCCTGTGCATCCCATGCGGCGACCAGGCTCGATTTGTTCATATCCCATGGGGTATAGGGCTGTCCTCCGGCAAACTTCCATTTGGCCCCGATTTCCCAGTTGTGTTTGAATTTCCTGCCAACCGTAACATTGATGAGGTGACGGTTATCCCATGCCGATGGTATATACTGCCCTTCATAATTTGTGAACTCGCTGCGAACGAACGTATAGGTTATGATCACATTGAACTTAAAGAAATCGGCATTGCGAAGGAGTATCTCAAATCCATAGGCCCTTCCCTTAGAAATTGGGAGTAATGGTTCATCTCCGACTGATCCGAATTCTGTTCCCTTGCTTGCCAGTGCCACCGAATCTTTGATGGAAAAAGGATAGTTTTTGTAATATTTATAGAATCCTTCAAGTGAAATCTTTGCATTTGGTTTTGGAAGATATTCAAGGCCAAGTACTGCATGGTCGGCAGAAATATACTTCACTCCCAGGGAGTCGTTCACCAGCGTGCCGTTGTTGCTGCGGAATCCGAGGGTGGTATATGCTGGTAACTGATAATAACGCCCCACGTTTCCGTTAATAAAGAATTTGTTTGCAACAATTGCATAAGACGCTGAAAACCTGGGCGAAAACTGGTTAAGCAGGTTGTTCATACTGGCTGAATAGTTGTTGGCATCCATCCTGACCCCAAGGTTGAGATTCAGCCGGTCATTGAAAAAAGCCCGGTTTACCTGGCCAAAAAGGTTCCACTTCCATAATTCAATCCTGGAGTTGTAATCGAGGGTGAGCAGTTGATTGTTGGCATACACCTTCTGGTACGTTTTGTTGCTGTATTTTGCATACTCAATCCCGGCACCATAGGTGATTTTCCATTTTACAAGATCGGTAAGTCCTTCATAACGAAGTTTGTTCTCGATCTCCTGGGAATTGTATTTAAACAGCAGGCTGTCGGGGACCTCCACATTGTTGGTGTACTTGACCTGGTCGTTGTTCAGCATATTGCGGCTGAGCACCCAGGTATCGTATCCTTTGGCCCTGAAATGGCGGTAAACAAGTCCGAAGACATAACTCCACTGATCATTCACGGGAAGTGCCTGCAACACATAATTCTGGAAGGCATCCGGGTTGGACAGACCGGTGTTCAGCTTGTTCTTGTCCAGCGCCCCGATGGAAATGACTGAAAGCTGGTCCCGTTTGCCGAGGTCAATCTTGTATTTGAACTGGTAGTCATTATAGGTCGGTAAAAATGGCAGTTTCAATGCACTGAAAAGCAATTGAAGATATGAACGGCGAACAGAGACGATCATGGACGAGTTTTTGGTGATAGGGCCATTCAGGGTGAGCGCAAAGTCGCTGGAGCCGACCGACAATCTTCCTCCGAATTTCTCCTTGTTCCCGTCAACCTGGCGCAGGTCCATCACCGAACTGAGGGCGTTTCCCCGGGTTGTAGGGAAAGCACTGGAATAAAGCTGTACTTCCCTAATGAAATCGACATTGATGATGCCTACCGGGCCGCCGGAAGATCCCTGGGTGGAGAAGTGGTTCAGGTAGGGAATTTCCACTCCGTCGAGGTAGAACCGGTTTTCGCCGGGGCCGCCACCGCGGACGATGACGTCGTTTCTGAATGAGGGAGAAGAGGCAACCCCCGGCAAACTCTGGATCACCTTGGAGATATCGCGGTTTGAGCCCGGGCTTCGTTCAATTTCCTGTATTGAGAGCTTTTGCAGCGATATCGGCACCTCTTCATTCCGTTCAACCACATTGGGTTTGATCTCCACCTGGGCAAGGGTGGTTACCTGTTCATCGAGACCGATATCCAGGTCGGTCGTTTTGGAGTTTGTAACCAGGAAGTCATCTGAAGTGAATTTTTTAAAACCCACGGAAGTTGCCACCAGGCGGGCATACCCGGGGGTGACTTTGGTGATGACGTACTTGCCGTCGATGTCGCTTGTAGCACCCTGAGTGGGTTTGCCATCGATGATGATGTTGACAAACGGAATGGGTTCGTTGTTTTTATGGTTGAAGACCCGGCCTTTGATGGTACCGGTTTGCGCGAGTAACGTTCCGCTAATGAGGATAAATAGAAATGTCAGAATTTGTTTATGCATGAGGTAGTTTGTTTCTGATTTTGGAATCACCTAAGCTTCCTATTCGTGGCTCTTCGTCTTTTCATCGTATCACTTCGTGTAATTTTTATTTCACGAAGTGACATAGAAGGAGTCACGAAGAACCATGGAGAAAAAGCATAGAAAAGCAATACTTATTTAAAATTGGTCTGATTATGACAACTTCCATGCCAGACGACGGTGACATGAAAATATTACAGGAAGGGAATTCAATTGTTGAGGTAGTGGAAACCGGTCTGTTTATTTCATCAGAAGGATTTTCCGGGTACGGATTCCAGAAGAGGTGGTAAACTTCACAAGATAAACTCCTGGTTTGCATTGTTCCTGCAAGCCTGGTTTCCACACAACCTGATGTTCCCCTGCCAGCAGGTTCCGGTTTACCAGCAATGAGATCATCATTCCATGGGAGTCATAAATTTCCAGTGTTACCGGGCCTGACTCTCTTATAGAATAGGTGATGGTGGTGCCTGTTGAAAAAGGATTCGGGTAATTGACAAGAGAACCATTCTGAGGGAACTGTTCCTGTTCGACTGACGTGATGACAGGTTCACAAGCAGCAAACTGAACCCCGTCAACCCATAAGGTGAACCCGTAGTCCCAGGTATCAGCATGGATCTCAACATAGTTCACCTGTGCCAGCGACATGATTCCGGTGGTGGTTCGCGAGAACTGGGTGTTCCCCGAAAGCGGGAACTTATACTGCTTCCATGTCAGGTTGGCTGCATTCAGCAGGGTTGGCGATGCCGTGTATTTGTAATAGTTTCCATGGTCATCGCCGATCCGGATGGAGAAAAACTGGAAGCCGTACTGAGGTTGTTTGATGGTGCGCACCCAGAAATACAACGTGTCAGTATCTGACAATGTCCAACCAGACAGTGAATCGCCGGCGGGACGATAGTTGAGTGCCACGTCATACCCTCTGCTTGTTACAAGTTTGACAGATGCAGAACCTGTTTTCTTCATATTGTAGTCAAAATAAACCGAATCCGGATATTTCACCTTTGCCGGATATCCCACCTCCGGGTAGGCATACCAAAGCGAAGCAGGTTCGGCCATATCGCAGGGGGAAGACTTTGCAGAAGTACAGGAGGCCCGGGAATGGCCGGCTCCCAGGTCACATCACCTTTGGCTGCATTGCCGTGCTTATCGAAGATTTTCGCGCTGATCATGGCCGTATCCGAAGGCAGGAACATATTGCCGGCAGCATATTTCGTGTAAGCCGAATTGTTGTAAATATGATATCCTGTTGGCATCCTGAAGGTGTTCCCGGTGATGGTGTCGGTAGCAGAGGTTCCCTCAAGAAAAACGCTTGCCAGCTGATTGTATTTGAACTCATTGTCAGCGATGAGGGCATGCTTTGTATTGATCGAGGAGATCGCCTTGGTATTTCCTTCGAAGGTGTTGAGACGGATCGGGTAATTCTGGGAGCGGTAGTTCGCGTAGCCGGTTACAGGAGAACCTTCCCAAAGTTCAATCCCGATCGGGTTGTTTTTTATCAGGTTGTTTGAAACAATATTGTTAAAACCCCGGTCAATGGCCAGTCCCGACTGGTAATTCCCAATGATCTCGTTGCTGCTGACCACCGAATTGAAGGAGTATCCGAGCCATAAGCCATAGTGGCTGTAGTTGCACTTGTTGTGCTCATACACATTGCCATCGGCGAAGGTTGCTTCGATGGCATTATGCGGTGAGTAGGAACATTCATTGTATCCGAAGTAGTTGTTGTTCGGGGTATTGGAGTTCTGGTACTGGCCGAGAAACACTCCATCGCCGGAATATGAGAGATCGTTGTACTCGACCCGGTTGGCATTGGAGACGATCAGCAGCAGGGCGGCGCAGTCGCTCGGGTCGGTGAGCGGCCGGTTGACATGCGCACAATTATTCTGAAAAATATGGCAGGTATCGGTCCAGAACATGCGGATGCCGTAAGAGGTATTCCATGAGAAGTCGTTGTCATGAATTTTGATGCTGTCGCAATGATAGAGTGCCACGCCATCATTCTGCCCCGTCATCTCGTTGTTGAAAATGTTTACGGCCCGGCTATGGTACATCATCACGCCACCGCCCAGCGCCTGGGTGTAGTTGGCCCAGACGTCGATCCATCCGGCCGAGTCAACCTTGTTGCGGCAAAACACATTGCCATTGATGGTAATATGATCAGAATTTGTCACATACAACGCATACTTGTATCCGAACACCGAATCGAAGTTTTTAATCACCACGTTGTGGGCATTGCTGATTTTGATCATATACCCGGCCATTCCCACCCCGTTCACGCGGCAGCTGTCGCCATCGAGGACGACATTCTGAACCCCGCTGAGCTGGATTACGCCATCGGCCGGGGCATCGGTAAACGTATAGTTCCCGGCCGCAAATTTGATGTTCGAGTTGCTCGTGATCACCATGTTGTTTGAAATGGGGAGATAGGTTTGGGCAGCCAGCATTCCACTTAGCACTGTTTCCACCAATAAAATAAATAGCTGTTTCATGTTGCGTTTATCAGGCCTCAACACCCGGAGGCTTTGTTAATATTCGAAACTTTTTTCTTTGCCGTTTTATGACCCCATCCCCCTGCCGCCTTCCCCAAAGAAGGGAAGGGGAAGTTGTTCTAATCCAATTTATCCCTGATAATCTGCCATAAATGATTATTGGCAAACCGCTCCGCTATTTAATTCTTTGAATAACATCCATATTCTGGTGAAGGATCCTGATAACCTCAATCTCGCCGTTGCTGATTGCCCTGTAGAAAACCAAATGTGACTTGACTTTCGATGCGTAATATCCCTCTTTAATAAAATCCACGGATCTTCCTGAAAGAGGATTTAACGATAGAAATTCAATTTCATCCATAATCAAAGTATAGTACCTGTCGGCTTGCTCAACTGACCAATTCCTGCAGGTATAAACCCATATTTCCTGCAGGTCTTTTACCGCAGCATTCGTCAATTTGAAACCGGCCATGGCTAAAGATACGTTTCATGCAGATCCTGCAAGTGCTTTTTTGCGTTGAAATTTTTTGCAATACCACTGTTTTCCCCAAATTCCAAGGCTTCTTTTAAGGCATCTGTCTTTCTCTCTTCCTCTTCCAACAATCTTAATCCTGCACGAATAACTTCACTGGTGGAATGATATCGTCCTGATCCAATTTTATCCAGAATAAAACTCTCAAAATGATCGCCCAGGGAGATGGATGTATTCTTACTCATAATCGTTTTTTTAACAAAAGTACCAAATATTGGTAACAATATCAAGTTCTTTCCATTTTATACATCATCCCAAACAGGGATTTCGTTTTCACCGCTAAGGCTCAAAGACGCAAAAACAAAAGGAGATGATTTTCCGCTCCTTCGCTCCTTCGCGCCTTCGCGGTAAAAAAAATTATAGCAACCCGGCATTTTTCAGAATTTCCCTCAATTTTGGCTGATGTTCGGCATAGTCGCGGAGTGCATTGAGTGTTTTTAGGTTATCCTTTCTGATGGGTGCCAGCGAGAGATTACTATCCCAGAAGGCAAAGCCGATAACGCTTATCATCATGGCGGTAAAGATACCGATGATGGCCCAAAGGAAGTTGAAAAGCTTGTCAAACCTTGCAGTCATCTCATTTTTAACCGATTCAACTTTTTGTTCAGTTCGGATGATTCGGTCGCGGTCGTCCAGGGTGAAGGGAATCTCTTTTGTTTCTGCCTTAATGACAGACGGCATCAACAGCAAAAGGTAAAATGCAATTCGAAGGAGTGTTTTCATTTTTTATCGGATTAGGTTTCTTGTTTAATCCGGTTCGGGGTGTAAAGGTAATACGGAAACGGGGGAAAGTTATCAACCATTTTTCGTAATTTTGCATAAAACCACTCAGATGATTTCTAAAAAAGATATTCTGATCTATCTTACCGACAACAAACCGCTGTTTCAGAAACGATTTCATTTGTTGAAACTCGGCTTGTTTGGCTCATTTGCCAGAGAAGATGCCAACGAGTCAAGCGATCTTGATATTTTGATCGAACTGGAACCTGGCACTCAGGATATTTTTGAATTAAAGCAGGAGCTTCGGTCAACATTGGAACAGCAGTTTAACCGGAAAGTAGATATCTGCCGGGAAAAAGCCATTCGTCCCATTTTCAGGCCCATGATTTTAGACGAAGTGATTTATGTATAGGGACCACTATATTGTTAGACAGATGTTGGAACTCGTTGAAAAGATCATACTCTTTTCCTGCGAATTTTCTTCTGCAGAGTTATTTGCGGAAGATCCAAAATCGTATGATGCCACGTTAATGAATTTCATTGCACTGGGGGAACTCGTCAACAAACTCAGTGAGGAATTCAGGTCGAACACTGAACACATTGATTGGCGAAAAATCTATGCTTTCCGGAATATAATCGCCCACGACTACTTTGGAACTGATGAGGAAGAAGTCTGGCAAATCATACAGAACCACATTCCGAAGTTGAGAGAAGACTTGTTGAAAATTCAATAAATCCATTCCGGTGAAAACCAGATTATAACAACCCCGCATTTTTCAAAATCTCCCGCAGTTTGGGCTGATGTTCGGCATAGTCGCGGAGTGCATTGAGAGTTTTGAGGTTATCCTTTCTGATGGGGGCCAGTGATAGATTCCGATCCCAGAAGGCAAAGCCGAACACGCTAATCATCATGGCGGTAAAGATACCGATGATGGCCCAAAGGAAGCTGAAGAGTTGGTCGAACCTTTTGTCAATTGCCTCAAACCTTACTGACATTTCAGTTTTAACCGACTCTACTTTTTGTTCAGTGCGGATGATCCGGTCGCGGTCATCCAGGGTGAAAGGAATCTCTTTTGTTTCGGCCCTGATGACAGAGGGCATCAAAAGCAAAAGGTAAATTGATATTCGAAATAGCGTTTTCATGTTCCAGCGGATTAGGTTTTATTGTTTAATCCGGTTCAGGGTGTAAAGGTAATACGGAAACAGGGGAAAGTTATTAACAGGATGAAAAAAATCTGTTTTGCCCCCTTTGGTAAATGATTCAGGGTGGGGTCCTCCCAAACCCGGAAATATTAAAATTTAATCTAATTTTGCCTTACCAGAATACACGCCAATTCAATTACAAACAAAAATGCCGGGAAGCCCCATGAAGCCAGCAAAAAAACCCGATAATAAGAAAGCTCCGCCCCCGCAAAAGGATGCAGGCAAAGCAAAACCTGCTTCGACAAACCAATTGCCAATCTTGATCGGGGTGATTGTCGCTATCGCATTCATCGCCTTTTCTCCCGGGCTGACCGGGAATTTTCTGAGCTGGGATGACTACAATTACATCAGTGAAAATCCCCTGATCAGATCATTTAGCTGGGAGAATATCATGCATGTATTCAACTATAAAACGATCGTGGTCGGCAATTACCATCCATTGACGGTGCTAAGCTATATGGTTGAATATCAATTAGCCGGACTGAAGCCGTTTCTCTATCATTTCGACAATTTGCTGCTTCACCTGTTCAACATTGTCCTTTTCTCCAGGCTGATGTGGATGCTCACCCGGAAAAACTACGCTACCATTATAGCCACTGCATTGTTTGCGGTTCATCCGATGCGGGTGGAGTCGGTGGTTTGGGCCGCCGAGCGGAAGGATGTGCTTTACACTTTTTTCTTCCTGCTCGCGCTGATCTCCTATGTCTATTTCCTGCTACAGGAGCGTAAAAACAACCAATATTACCTTCTTTCAATTGCGTTTTTCATCCTCTCCGTCCTGAGCAAAGGTCAGGCTGTGGTATTGCCGCTTACCCTTTTCCTGGTGGATTACTGGTACGATAAAAAGTTGACGTGGCGCACTGTTCTGAACAAAGTGCCCTATTTCATCATCTCCCTGGCATCAGGTATCCTTGCGATCATTGCCCAGCATACCTCTCTGACCGAACAGCGGCTGGTAGCCCATTCATTCCTTGACCGCATCGCGATTTCCGGGTTTAACATCACGGCCTATCTCTACAAGCTGGTTTTTCCTTTCAACCTCAGCTCTTTTTATAAATACCCGGCCCCGGACGACATGCTCTTGATCTATGCTGGTTGCGTCGCCGCCATTCTCATCATTGGCTTTTCAGCATTCTTTTTCAGAAAAAACAAGCCGGTGGTTTTCGGTTCGCTCTTCTTCCTGTTCACCATTTCCATTGTCACGCAGATTCTTCCGGTCGGGAATGCCATCATCGCCGACCGGTATACCTATATCCCCTATATCGGGTTGTTTTTTATCATCGGGGTGCTTCTTGACCAGGTCATCACCGGGAAAACCAGTAATGCCCGTTATTATCTGGCAATCCCCATCCTTCTTTTCGTGATATTTTCTATCAAGACCTACGCACAATCCCGGATCTGGCACGATAATGCATCTTTATGGGAGAATGCCCTGCGGCAGGATCCCGATAACGGGGTTGCCTGTACGAATCTGGGGAAACATTATGCAGACATGGAGGACTATCAGACAAGCATTGCTATGCTTGAAAAGGCGGTTCAGAACAAGGCCGCTTATGCAGATCTTTTCCAGGCTTATTTCAACCTCGGGAGCACCTGTGCCAAGGTGGGTAAAAACCAAGAGGCACTGAAAAGTTTCACGATGGCGCACTCCCTTAAACCTGCCATGGTGGAGGCTGTTTTCGGCAGGGGCCTTGCGTACACTTCATTGACCAGGTATGACTCTGCAATTATCGATTTTACCATGATCATTTCAAGACTGAACCCTGTTCATATCCAATCCTACTATAGTCGCGGCGTTGCCTGGAATAAAATGAACATGCCCGACAGCGCCATTGCCGATTACACTTCGGCTCTCCGGATTAGCCCAAACTATGCAGATGCTTATGTAAACCGCGGAAATATATATTTTGCGAGAAACCAGTATGACGCTGCCCTTACCGATTACAGCACTGCACTGAAGATTGCTCCGGAAGGGGGAAAAGTCTGGTTAAACCGGTCGTTTGTCTATTTTAAAATGCTGCGGTACAAAGAGGCGCTTGATGATGCGTTAAAAGCGCAAAGTCTGCAGATCAATGTTTCATCAGGCTACCTCAGTGACCTGAGAAACCTGGTCAAACAATAACAAATTAAAGGTTTATTAGCATACCGCTCCCCTCCCTTTTTGGGGGGCCGGGGGTGGGGTCTTGCACACAATGGAGGATACTTTGCGGTGATCAATTCTCCTTCAGGATATACTCATCATATTCAACCTCGAACGCAAGCTTATGCCTTGATTCCTCGAGGGCAAGGTTCAGGAAAAGCGCCTTCACCACCGGGTCTTCTGCCTTTTCGGCCAGCTTTGTATACATCCTGAAGGCTGCCTTCTCCTTTTTCATGGCGAGGATAAGGGCATCCTGGTACGACATGTTGGCCGACGGTTTGACATCGACAAGGTATTCGGCGATCCGCAGATCATGGACTGTAGCATCAGACAGATTAAAACTCCCGCTCTCTTTGATAGACAGAAGGTTAGCTTTATGACGCATCTCCTCTCCGGCATATTCCATGAATACTTCCTTTGTTTGCCTGTTTGCAGACTGTGAGGCAAGATGAAGGTAAAAATCTACCGCTGCCTGCTCCTCCCCGATCGCAAAGTCGAGGATATCATTTATGTTGTTGAACTCTTTCATTTGAATTAGGAATTAAGATTGGCGAATGATGAATGAAACTCAGCTTCAAACCGCATGGTGACTGAATCACAACCATGATGGTAATGGCGCTTGTTATTGTCTTCTTTTGTCGGCCGCATCAGCAGTTTGCCATGCTCCTTTTTCACGGGTAACAAGGTAATCACCTCCATGAAAATCTCTTTTGGATTGTCAGGTGTATTGATCCCGAACTCGCTGAGGATTCCTGCGAACTGCTGCAGGGAGGTCATTTCAACACGGGATTTCATCACTTTTTCAAACTCCTGGATCACTTTTTGGGCATTAGTAAAGGTACCGCCAATCTCCGTCGGGAAGGAGGATGGAAGTACGAGATCTGCAGCTTTTGCCGATTCCGTCATGAAATAATCCTGGACCACCTTAAAGGATGCCTGTGCGAACACTTTTTCTATGGCCAGCCGGTCGGTAGCGCAGCCGATCGGGTCCTCTCCGAAAATAAAGAGGTTGCTGACACTGCCTTCGTTCAGCATGCCATGGAGACATTCCGTCTCTTCTGATGCGATCTCCGTGACGCCCCATTTCTCTTTCACCCGGCCGGTATATTCCTGATCCGCAATATCCTGGCCGCCAATTCCCAGGTGGGGGCTTACGCCCATGTCAAAGACACCCTGGGCGTTGTTCTTCTCTTTCAGCGCGATGAGGCCGTTGGCCGTTTTGCCAAGTTTGCCTGTAATCCTTGCAAGGTTGAACAACTCTTTAGAAGTATTGCCGGAGGCCTCCTTCTCAGAGAAGATCAGGATGGCATTCATCTCATTGTTATAGGTTTCGGCGAATTCAGTTATTTCTGCTGCAGTGATTCCGGAAGCAGCAACCAGCAGGTTGAAATCCTCTTTCAGGAGCATGGCTTTATAACCCTCAAATCCATCTACGCGGTCGCGGAGGAAAAGCGCATTTTCCAGCCCTTTGGAGATAAGGTAATGGTTTACCGCTTTCACAAAATGGTAATAGGATTTCACGACGATCTGTTGTGATACCTTATGCGACATGGCATTCTCCGCTTTTTCAGTAACCATGATGACCGGGGTTTTCTTAAGGAACCGGGCGTTCTGAACCATGAACCCCACGACTGCATGATCTTTATTGATCTCTGTTCCAAGCAGATAAACCGCACTTGCCCCTGTAATTTCCGAGAATGACGCGTTCAGCTCTGAATTGGTACGGTAGCCCTCTCCCCTTCCCAGGTAATGGAAACTGCCGACATTGTTGGTCCTTGCAGCCGCACGTGCGAGTTTGTGAATTGTGTAGAGTTCTTCATTGGTTAACCGGGCACCGCCAAAGAAGGCATTTTCATTTGGTGGCACAGAAGTGATCCTTTCCTTGATCAGTTGGAGGGCCTTGGTGAAAGAGATCTCTTCAAATTTTCCATTGACCTTCAACATTGGCTTCGTGATGCGCCTTCCATCGTTGAGATACTGGTAGCCAAACTTAGGGTATTTACACAGGTTGCCGTCGGTGTTGACAAGTCCTGAATTGCCGGTCACGCCCAGCACGAAGTTATTTTTATGGTGCAGGTCGATTGCGCATCCAACTGAACAATAGTTACATATAGTCGTAGCAGCTTCTGACTTCACCGGGCCGGGTTTAAACAATACGTTCTCTGTAATTGCCCCGGTGGGACAGGTAGAGATGCACATCCCGCATGATTCGCATTGGGTATCCTGTAAAGCATTGCCCATGCTGGGGGCCACGTAGGTGTGAAATCCGCGGTTGATCAGGCCAAGGGCATTGGCACCGGTCACTTCACGGCAGATGCGCACGCAACGGGCACAGAGGATGCATTTGTTGTTATCGATCTCAATGAAGGGATGCCTGAAATCGGCCTGGTACTCCCTGAATTCACCTTCGAACGATTTTTGCTGCGCGTTGTATTCGCTGGAATATTTCTGGAGATCGCAGTCAAAGAATGCCACACAGCCGCATTCAAGGCAGCGCTGGGCTTCATGGTGGGCCACATCCGCCCCGGCATATCCCAACTCTACTTCATTGAAATTAAAACGGGCATCGGAAGGAAGTGTGGGCATCTCCTCACGGAACTGGATTTCAAAATTGGTAAAGTAATCTTCCTTCAGTTGCTTTTTGAAATTATCACGTTTGCTGGTGAAGGTTTTCTTAACAGGTTCCATGGGTAATCCCATTAAAAACTGATGCGCGCTGGTGGATGCGATCCGGGCCTGGGCAATGGCTTCGATGATGGTGGCAGGTCCCGAAACGCCGTCGCCGGCAGCAAACATCGATGAAATGCCGGTTTGCAGGGTCGCCTTGTCAACATCGATATCTCCCCATTTGTTAATTCTCAGTTCGCCCTCCCCTGCATTGGTATTGATATCTTCGATGAAGTTGACATCGGTCTTTTGACCGATTGCTGCAAGGATAAAATCAACTTTTAACTCAAAATCAGATCCTTCAACAGGTACCGGACGGCGGCGACCGGAGGCATCCGGTTCACCAAGTTCCATTTTGATACAGGTCACCGACTCAACTTCACCATTTTTGTTTTTGTTGATGCTTTTGGGAAGTGTCAGAAAAAGGTATTCCACTCCTTCCAGCTTTGACTCATGGATTTCGATCGGGTTTGCAGGCATCTCTTTTTCGGTTCGGCGATAGATCACATAAACCTTGTCGGCCTTGCAGCGGATCGATGTCCGGCAGCAATCCATGGCGGTATTTCCTCCACCCACCACTGCGATGGTCTTTCCACGGAAATCGTATCGTTGCCCGGTCATCTCCATGTTCTTCAGAAAGTCGATTCCCGAGAAAACATTGCCGGCATCGTCACCTTCACAACCTACCCCGGTCCCTTTCTGTGAACCGATGGTCAGCACGGTGGCATCATACGCTGATCTGAGTTCCTTATAGCTGACATTATCACCCAGCTTCTTGTTATAGAATATGTTAACACCCAGGTCTGTAATATTCTTTACCTCCTGATCCAGGATGTCATTCGGCAACCTGTACTCAGGAATTCCGTAACGCAGCCATCCGCCCGACTTAGGGGCAGCTTCATAGATATCAACCTGGTGGCCTTCTATCTGCATGAAATGGCCGACAGATAATCCACCCGGGCCGGCTCCGATCACAGCAACCTTTTTCCCAGTGGCTGGTTTTACAACCGGCACATATTTCTCCGGTGAAGCCAGGTCATAATCTGAAGCAAACCTTTTCAGGTAATCGATGCCAACCGGGGCACCTTCATCCATCAGGTTGCGGCGGCATTCTGTTTCACAGGGTCTTACACAAACACGGCCGCATATTGCGGGCAGCGGGTTGGTCTCCTTGATCAGGGCAACGGCTTCGCTGTACTGGCCCTTGTCGATGAGGGAGATATATCCCTGGACATCAACACCGGCAGGACAGGTTTGCTTGCAGGGGCCGATGCAATCGGCATAATGGTTGCTGAGCATAAGTTCCAGCGCCATCTTCCTTGATTTACGGATCCCTTCGTTGTCGGTGATGATCTTCATCCCTTCGGTAAGTTTTGTCGAGCAGGAGGGCTGATGTCCCCGCATGCCCTCCACCTCCACCACGCACACATAGCAGGAGGTGAATGGTTCGAGGCGGTCATCGTTGCAAAGCGTGGGAATTTCAATGCCATGGCGGTTTGCAAGGGTCAGAATGGTTTCACCGGGAAACCCTTTAACAATGTTTCCGTTGAGAATGATGTTTAATGAATTGTCTGCCATTGGGGGGATATGGTTTGAAGTGTTAAGTGTTAAGTGTTAAGTACAAAGTACAAAGTGATTAAGAGAGGAGGATGGATTGGAATTTGCATTTGGTGAAGCAGACGCCGCATTTGGTGCAGAGATCCTGGCTGATGAGGTGCTTCTGTTTGCGTTCGCCGGTGATGGCTTTTACCGGGCAGTTCTTCAGGCATACCATGCAGCCGGTACATTTTTCCTCATCAACCTTATAGGTCAGCAGCGGGCGGCATACCTTAGCCGGGCATTTTTTGTGGTTAATATGGGCTTCGTACTCATCCCTGAAATACCTGATGGTTGTAAGCACGGGATTGGGTGCAGTCTGGCCCAGTCCGCACAGCGAATTATCTTTGATCTGGTAGGCCAGCTCTTCAAGCTTTTCCAGGTCGCCTTCCCTGCCATGGCCGTTGGTGATTCGGTCGAGGATTTCGAGCATGCGCTTGGTTCCCATGCGGCAGAAGGTGCATTTTCCGCAGCTCTCCTTGCAGGTAAAATCGAGGAAGAACTTGGCCACATCCACCATGCAGGTGGTTTCATCCATCACCACCATGCCTCCGGAACCCATGATGGCGCCGGTCGCATTTACTGAATCATAATCGACGATGGTATCTGATAAATACTCGGGAATACAGCCTCCGGAGGGCCCTCCCATCTGTACTGCCTTGAATTTTTTATCATTTTTAATACCGCCACCCAGTTTAAAAATAACGTCGCGGATGGTCATTCCCATCGGAACCTCAACAAGTCCGGAATGGCGGATTTTACCTGCCAGCGCGAAAACCTTGGTGCCCTTGCTCTTTTCGGTGCCATACTGTGCATAAGCCTCGGCGCCATGGATGATGATCCACGGGATGTTGGCAAATGTTTCAACGTTGTTGATGTTGGTCGGCTTCTTCCACAAGCCGGAAACGGCCGGGAAAGGCGGGCGTTTGCGTGGCATGCCGCGTTCGCCCTCAATGGAGGCGATGAGTGCAGTCTCTTCACCGCATACAAAGGCGCCTGCACCTTCCTTGATATAAATGTCAAGGTTAAAGCCCTCTATTCCGAAGATATTCTTTCCAAGGTATCCTTTGTCATGAGCCTGTTTGATGGCGATGTTCAGCCGTTTGATGGCCAGGGGATACTCTGCACGGCAGTAGATCACCCCACCGGTGGCCTCGATGGCGTAGGCGGCAATGATCATTCCTTCGAGCACCGAATGGGGGTCACCTTCCAGAACGGAACGATCCATAAAGGCACCGGGATCACCCTCGTCGGCATTGCAGATCACATATTTATCCGCTGATTTGTTGGCATTCGCAAATTTCCATTTCATTCCGGTGGGGAATCCACCACCTCCGCGTCCACGCAATCCAGACTTTAGTACGGTGTCGATCACCATTTCGCGGCTGGTTTTTTCTGCGGCAATCATTTTAATCGCGTTATATCCTTCCCGGGATTCATACTCTTCGATGGATTCGGGATCCATATACCCGCAATTGCGCAACACAATTTTTACCTGATCTCTAATGAAATCGTTTTCCGGCGCATCAAAAAGATCGGTATAAACGATGTAGTCGCGGATCGGATCCTGCTGGTTGATGTGCTTCTCAATCACCTCAACAGCACGGTCGGCATCAACTTCGCCATAGAGATAGGTTCCTGTTTCATCGGTGATCTCCACCAGTGGTTCACGGTAACACATGCCAACACAGCTGGTTTTCTTTAGCTGGAAATCGAGTTTGTCGGATTCCTTCAGCGCTTTGATTTTGTCGTAGGTTTTGTTTGCACCAGCGGCGATCCCGCAGCTTCCCAGGCCTACAGTGACGGTAGTTGTCATATTGAATTACGAATTATGAATAACGAATATTGAATAACGAATGATTTGCCCCTTTGCATTTTGAATTTGCATTTTGCATTTTTCAATTCTCAGCCGCAAGCCGGATGTTTTTCACAATCTTCACGGCTTCGTTGCCGGTGAGTTTCCCATAGGTTTGATCTCCGATCATCATTACCGGGGCAAGGGAACAGCAGCCAAGGCAGGCCACCGACTCAAGTGTAAAGAAGCGGTCTTCGGTTGTCTCCCCGTCTTTCACTTTCAGCATCTCTTCCAGCGATTCGGTTATCTCAACGGCATTCTGCACATGGCATGCCGTGCCGTGGCAAACTTTGATAATATTCTTTCCGACCGGACTGAGGCGGAACTGCGCATAAAAAGTAGCCACGCCGAACATGTCGCTCAGGGGGATCCCGGTTTCGCGGGAGAGTTTGTCAAATGCCTCCCCGGAGATATAGCCATAGAGTTCCTGGGCTCCCTGTAACAATGGGATCAGGTTTCCCTTCTTTCCCTTATACTTTGCAATGATCGGATCCAGCAGGTCCAGGTCCTGGGTATCTCCGTTTGCGGATGGAGTGTTTGTTCTTAGTCGTGCAATGCGCATGGGAAAAAGTGTTAAGTGTTAAGTGTTAAGTGTTTTGCCAGGTGATGACGGAGATGCGTTTTTTGCCGTCCATGCGGACAGTTAAAGGCTTCTCGAATTTTACGATGGAGAAATACTCCGTTTTCCTTATGTTTTTCTGCTGTTTCAGTACATCGTAACGGATGAAACTGTCGGACAATTCAGGTTGAACGCAAAAATAGCCCACATTCATGGAGGTGACATTGTGGAAAAAATGGGAGCCGGAGGAGGCATCCAGCGGAAAACCTTCCAGGCTCGTTTCGACAATGACCTTGGCATTGCTGATCTGTGGCCACACAACCGGGACACCGATCCAGCGGTCGCGGGTGCCCCACCGTCCGGGGCCGATCAGGATGTATTTTTTTCCTGCATTGCCCATCTCCCGGTTAATCTTATCGATCTCCTCTGCCATTTCCATTGTCTTTCCCTTATCGAATGTATCAGGATCGACAAAAACGACCTCATCAATGGTATCGATCATCCCGTTGCCCATCTCTTTCTCAGAATAGAGCAGGATCTCGTTTTTATCGACCTTGTCCATTTCGATCACATAGTCGGCCACATTCCCGATCAGGGGTTTGATCTGTAAGAGGTAGAATGAAGCTTTGTAATTTTCATCCTTGTCAAGGTCGATTGCAAATTCAATTTCCACCGGGGATCCCAGGGCTTCCTTAACCACATCGAGCACTACCTCAATGGTTTTAGCCATCGGGATGTAGTTGTATTTCAGGATATCCGCAAAGTTGACCACCCGTGGGCCCGCATCGCGCAAACCAGCTGAAATCCGGTCATTTTCAAGTGAATAAACTGATGCAAGATGCTTTAGGGTGCCGTGCATTTCTGCATCGTAGATGTCCAGTTTTCTCAACCCGGCATCTTCACCTTCAAGGAGGTTGACATCCTGTTTCTGAAGGTCAACGGCATAAAAATAGACCTGTGAACCCTTGTACTGATCTTTGGCTGAATTAATTTCAAGGTTCGGGTAAAGTGGTGCAAAACGGAATGCTTTCTCTCCTTCCACAACATAACGTCCGAGTCCCAGCGCCGCCACAGCAAAACCCTCTTCGGGTTTCATATGGGCAAACGGATAGTAATTGAATGATTGTGCAACCCCGCTGATGTGGGGATAATATACATCCTCGTGCTGGTGGCCGACCACCTCCTGGATAACCACCGCCATTTTCTCCTGTTCAATGCGATAATTCACGGCTTCAATATAACCTTTGGCGGTTGGTGAATATACCGAAGCATACACCAGTTTGATGGCATCCATGAGCTGATCGAGCCGAACTTTGGGATCAGCGTGGTTGTTGGGGATCAGGTAGGTTTCAAATATACCTGCAAATGGTTGATTTTGTGAATCTTCGAAAAGCCCGGAGGACCTGATGGCCAGTGGTTTGGTGATATGTTTTACAATCAGTTTCAGCTTTCTGATCAGGGTTTCAGTCAACTTTCCTTCGATGAACCAGCGTTTGATCTGATCATAATCGGTTTCATAAACAGCCTTTTCCCGCAGTTTGTTGCGGTCGAGGAAATATTCAAATTCATCGGTACCGATGATGGAAGTTTTCGGGGTGCGGATGTTGATATTGGGCACATGCTGTGCAAAATCGTAATTGTAGATGAGGGTATTCACAAAAGCAAGGCCCCTGCCTTTGCCACCCAGGGCACCTTCGGTGAGTGCAAGGATATTCCGCTCATCCATGATGCCTGTCTCTTCAAAGGGGATCACCTTCCCGATATTCTGTTCGTTACGGAAATTCTGAATAACGTTGAAAAGATAGTTACGCAGCGATGCCGGGTCTTTGAAGTCGGTAACCTTTGCCGGGTTGAGAATTTTAGCAACCTGGATCTCCCCGCGGGCCATGAGCCAGAGCGAAAAATGGTCCTTGCGGGCATGGTATAACAGCGACTCTTCCGGGATTGTTTTTAGCAGGTCTTCAAACTCTTTCAGCGATTTGGCTACAGCGATCTGACCACCCTCCTTGTCACGGTAGATAAAATTCCCGAATCCCAGGTAGTGGGTGATGAAACTCCTGAAATCAACCAGGAGTGTCTCTGAATTTTTATTGATGAAGGAAGCTTTTAACTCATAAGCTTTCTGGGCATTGTGTTCATCGGACGACTGGAGGACAATTGGCAGGTCAAACAGTTCCTTACGGGTTTGTTTGACCAGGCTGAATCCTGCAGAATCGTTCAGTTTTCCATCTTTTTTGAATTTCACGTCAGAGATGAGGCACAGGATGTTGTCGCGGTATTTATTGAAGATATAGATCGCTTCTTCATATGTGGAGGCCAGCAATATTTTCGGCCGGGCTTTCAGGCGCAGGATGCGGTACAGTTCGTCGGTCGTAACATCTTCAATGATATTCTTGGTCTGCTCCAGCACGATGTTGTACAGCATCGGCATGTAGAGCGAATAGTATTTCGATGAATCCTCCACAAGCAGGATCACCCTGACCATCCCGATGGTTGTATCATTCTCCACATTGATCTTATCCTCAAGATAATTGATCATGGCGAAGAAAATTTTGGAGTCGCCGTTCCAGACGAACACCCGGTCGATCCAGGTCAGTTTTTCGGGTTCTTCCTCATAAACAGCAATATCTGAGTTGCTGTTGAGAAGCAGAAAGACAGGGATATATTGGTATTGATTTTTGACGGTCCTGCTGAGTTCCAGAGGAAACTGTTTATCTGAACCGATCATGACGATGATGAGATCGTAATGCTTGGTGTTGAGTTGTTCCATCACCTCTTCCGTGGTGGAAACCCCGGTGATGCGCGGCATGGTACTCAGGCTCAGCGAATAAAACTCACCCAGCACATGTTCCGAAAACCTGCCCTCCTTTTCGATGCTGTAGGCATCATATAAATTGGCGACCAGCAGGATCTCCTTCACCTTAAACGGCATCAGGTCATGGTATAGGTCACGGTTGTAGTTGGTTCGGTTGAGAAAGGTCTGAAGGAGCTTGCGGCTGTATTTAACCGGCACCGAGGGCCCCTCCCTGGTCTCAGCTATCTCTTTGTGACTTGTTTTCCGTAAAATGGCTTTGCCTTTCACCGAATTCAGATAGCCGGTGATGAGGTTTGCAAGGTTGATAATCAGATGCCGTTCTTCTTCGAGAAACGGCCCCTCGAACGATGGCTGGAAGGCCTTCAGATAGCAAATCTGAATATATCCCTGCTGGTTATCGATTGTTTCAAACCCTTGTTTTTGTGACCATTCCGTTTCCCGGAATGCCGGGGTTTTTACTTCCACATTCGCATATTTAATACGGCATGCGGTATATTCGGGATATTGCCACGCCTTGGGTAAAACCAGGCATATCTGGTGCAGTGCCTCCTCGGGGGGTTTACCGGTTCGCAGGATTGCAGTGGTCTGGTTAATGGCCGTTAGTTCTTTCAGGCGTTCCCTGGTGATGTACCGGCCTTCACGCCCCTTTACTCCATTCAGATACCCCTCGATCAGGCTGGCAAGGTTGAGGATCAGGTTGCGTTCCTCCCTGAGAAACGGTCCCTCGTCACGTTCATCAAACTTTTCCAGGTAAAAAACCGCGATGGTGCCACGTAAGTTATCTATCGTATCGAACCACTGCTCCTGTTTCCATTGCGTTTCAACAAATCCGGGGCTTGTGAATTCCATCTCCTCGAAAAGAATCCTGACTGCTGTAAATTCAGGATACTGCCACGCGGCGGGCATGATCTGGCAAATTTCGTTGAGGGTTTCCGGAATTGACTTGCCGGCCTTGATAATGGCAGTGGTATCATTGATTGCAGCTAACTCTTTGAGTCTTTCCTGGTTTTCATAAACCAGCTGTCTGAGATCAATATCTTCGGGAAGGTCTTGCCCGTGGTTATTCTTTTCGTCGGATAGCAACATGAGGCAGCATGAGATGAAGTGCCAAAATTAGCACATTCTTTTCATCTTTTCAAAATCCTTTTTAGTCTCATGAGAACCAACGCCCAAACCCTATTTTGGATAGGTCGTTTTAGAAATAAGTGCCTGGGATACGTGGTTGGGGATAACCAGATTTCCCTGGGCAACCTGTTCAAAAACACTTTTCATGGTATCTTTTTTCTCCCCCTTGTTCAGATATCCCATCACCCCTAATTTAAACATTTTCACCTGCCAGCGGAGGGAATCCTCCAGGCTAAGGATCACAATCGGGATAGCCGGGAAGGCATCATGAAGTCTACGAAAATTTTCAACCGGATCAGAATCATCAATGAACAGATCCAAAATGATGATATCAGGCAGGATTCCCGGTATGTTCTTCAATGCATCATCAACATTTGCCGCTGAGCCAACCAGTTCAATTTCATCATTTTCCGCACTAAATGCCCGACCTAATCCCTCAAGAATCAGGAAATGATCATCAATTCCAAATAACCTAATCATGGCTGAAATATTAAAATTTATTTTCAAAAATAGGAAATAATTTTAATATGGCATACAAACAACCTTACCGAAAAAAAAATATTTAGTTGTCAAAGTTCAGGGCAGATTCAACAATCCGTTATGAAAATTTATCATACCTTTGATTGCCGGATTGACATCCATAACAAACGAAACATTATTCTCTGATATTCAATGCCTGCTGTAAAACCTCTAACAACCGATCACCATGAAAAGAATCCTGCCATTATTAAGCCTGGCATCCCTGTTATGCCTTAACCTCTATTCCCAGGAAACTGCTCAGTGGCGCGGCCCTGAACGGAACGGGATTTACCCTGAAACCGGTTTACTTAAAGAATGGCCTCAGGCCGGCCCGACTCTTTTGTGGCATTTTGAAGGACTGGGGGCCGGACACTCCTCCGCGGCAGTTACCCGCGACAAAATATACACTGCGGGAACCCTTGAAGGGATCGGTTATATCTTCTGTTTTGACCAGGCAGGGAAAGTACTCTGGAAAGTTCCATATGGGGAAGAGTGGACTGAAAGCTGGCCAGGGGTGAGAAGTACCCCGCTTATCCATAATGGAAAACTTTACCAGCTCAGCGGTTTCGGTAAACTTGTTTGCCGCAGTGCTGAAAACGGCGACTTCATCTGGAGTATTGATGTGCTCAAAGATTACCAGGGACCGAATATAAAATGGGGAGTCACTGAGAACCTGCTGATTGACGGCGATAAGCTTTTCTGTACCGTGGGTGCGGCAGATGCAAATGTCATCGCACTTGACCCGAATACCGGCCGGCTGATATGGAAATGCAGCGGCAAGGGGGAGGAAAGCGCCTATGGTTCGCCGCAATTGATCAAACTTGCAAACAGGCACATCCTTGTCACCCAAACTGCCAGTTCCATCCTTGGCATCGATGTGGCTGACGGGAAACTGTTGTGGAGTCATGACCAGCCCAATAAGTATTCAGTCCACGCCAACACCCCGCTCTTTCATGAAGGTTATCTGTATTGTATGTCGGGCTATGGAAAAGGTGGTGTAATGCTGAAACTGGCTGATGACGGCAAAAGTGTGACTGAACTGTGGAGAAACACCAATATCGACAACCGGATGGGCGGCGTTGTACTTATTAAGGGCAAGCTGTTTGGTTCAGATGACTCCGGAAAAGCATGGTATTGCCTTGACTGGAAGACCGGGACCAACATGTTTTCCGAAAAAATTACCGGAAGGGGAACCATCATCAGCGCCGACGGCATGCTCTATTTATACAGTGATACAGGCGAGATGGTCCTGGCAGAGCCGCTGGCCAACTCTTTCAAAAAGATCAGTGCTTTCAGCGTTCCGTATGGAGCAGATCAGCATTGGGCACACCAGGTCATTGCAAACGGGCGCCTGTATATCCGCCATGGCACCTCAATCATGGTTTATGATATTAAAACAAGGTAGCGGCCATGTCAGCAGAAAGATTTTCACCAGTGACAACGATGCTTATCGCACTGACAGCATTGTTTATCCATACTTCTGACGGAATCGCCCAATCAGTGATGCAATGGAGAGGTATCGCCCGCGATGGCATTTATCATGAAACAAACCTTTTAAAATCGTGGCCGGAAACCGGACCCGGGCAG
Source organism: uncultured Bacteroidales bacterium (assembly GCA_903926565.1). GTDB lineage: Bacteria > Bacteroidota > Bacteroidia > Bacteroidales > FEN-979 > CAIVAT01. The sequence continues at coordinate 7,769 of CAIYJU010000015.1, read as the reverse complement.
ATCCTTAAGATCGACAGTATCGGCAATGGGTTTGCATCACCTATTGTGACCAACGACCGGATTTATGTTCCCGGAGAGATTGACAGCACTGGTTACCTGTTTGCTTTTGATAAACGCGGCAGCCTGGTGTGGAAAACAGGAACCGGCAGGGAGTGGACCGAGAATTTTCCCGGTCCCAGGTCAACGCCCACCCTGGTTGACAACCTGATCTACTATTGCTCCAGTATGGGTGAGATCATCTGTCTTGATGCTGCGAGCGGAACAAAAAAATGGTCGGTGAACATGTTGACAGACCTTCATGGAGTCAATGTACGATTTGGTTATACCGAGTCGCTGCTGATTGACAACGATCGTCTGTTTTGTTTTCCGGGCGGCAGAGACACCAATGTGGCCGCTTTAAACAGGTTTACCGGTCAGCTAATCTGGAAAGGGAAAGCGATGGGCGATTCAGCAGCATACTGCTCCCCCATGATGATCCCTTTACCCGGGAAAAAGCTTCTGGTTACCATGATGATCCATCATCTCATCGGGGTGGATGCTTCAACGGGAGAGCTGTTATGGTCACATCCGTTTGACCGGCCCAACGACATCCATTGTAACACGCCTGCCTTCGACAGCGGATTTATTTACTATGATGATCGTGGCGGCAATGGGATCGTGAAACTGGAGCTGGCACCCGACGGAGGGTCCATCAAAGAGGTGTGGCGTAATTTCAAAGGGGGCAATGTCCAGGGCGGATCGGTTAAACTCGGGGGTTATCTTTATGGCTCCAGGTATCGCCCGGGAAGATTTGAAACTATTTCAGCCGTCACCGGTATTGCCGCTGACTCGCTGAAATTCAGCTGCGGTTCAACCATTTTTGCCGATAACATGCTTTATTGTTACAACGACCAGGGCATGATGGGCCTGATCAAACCGGACCAGGGAAAAGTTGAACTGGTAAGTTCTTTTAAAATCACGGAGGGTACCCTTGAACATTTTGCACATCCGGTAATCCAGAATGGAGTCCTTTATATCCGGCATGGGAAAGCGCTGATGGCTTATGATATCCGGAGAAAATAGGCCGGCCGGCGGACGGATGGACAGGCGGGCCTTATTCGTGCTGCTGGCTTTTATCGTTTTGTCGGCGGGTATCGTTGCATGGTGGCTTTTTTATGATCCTGTGAAGGACTTTAAGGTTTCCCTGCCCGGAATGGATAACAGAAAAAAAGGCGCAGCCGTTGCAGGAAAACCGGTGATCATCGGATCTCAATTCAGTTTTTACAAAACATTACCGGACATTCCCGGAACAAGGTGGCCGCGATTCAGGGGTTCCGGTTTCGACAACATCAGCAAGGAGCCTGTCAAATTGCTTGACAGGTGGGCAAAAACCGGTCCTTCTGTTTTATGGAAAAAGACATTGGGAGAAGGGCATGCGGCCCCGGCTGTTTACGACGGAAAGGTTTATATTCTTGATTATGATGAAGCTGACAAGTCAGACCAGTTACGTTGTTTTTCACTTTCCTCCGGTGAAGAAATGTGGAAACGGGGGTATAAGGTGCATCTCAAGCGAAATCACGGACTTTCAAGAACAGTACCTGCCGTGAGTGCAAAATTTGTCCTGACCATTGGGCCAAAGTGCCAGGTGATGTGTGTTGACAGGCTGAATGGCAATTTTTTGTGGGGCCTCGACCTGGTAAAAGATTACGACACGGAAATCCCATTCTGGTTTACCGGGCAGTGTCCGCTTCTTGACAACGACACGGCGATCATTGCTCCCGGCGGAAAAGCGATCCTGGTTGCAATTGATTGTAACACCGGGAAAAAGTTGTGGGAGACCCCCAATCCAAAGGGATGGAAGATGTCGCACTCCTCGGTGATGCCGATGACACTCAACGGGAAGAAAATGTATGTTTATTTTGCCATCGGCGGGATTTGCGGGATTTCGGCATCTGGCACCGACAGGGGAAAAGTGCTGTGGGAATCCTCAGAATTTGCACCGTCGGTAGTCGCCCCGTCACCGCTGATGCTCGATGAAGGGAAAATTTTCCTCACCGCCGGGTATGGCGCCGGATCGGCCATCCTCCAGGTGCGGCAATCGGAGGGACAATTCACCGTAAAGGTTTTACAGAAGTACAAACCACAGGAAGGACTTGCCTCGGAACAGCAAACACCGGTTTTTTACAACGGGTTTATTTTTGGCATCTTACCCAAAGATGCGGGAAGTTTGCGAAATCAATTTGCCTGCTATCGATCCGGTGATTGTAAAACCGCGGTTATGAGCAGCGGAAAGACCGACCGTTTCGGACTTGGGCCTTATATCATGGCCGATGGAAAGTTCTTCATCCTGAACGACGACGGGGAGATGACCATCGCGAAAGTATCATCAAAGCAGTTTATCGTACTTGACAAGGCCAGGATTATCGACGGACAGGATTCCTGGGGTCCGATTGCCATCACAGGCGGCTACCTGCTGATGCGGGATTCAAAACAGCTGGTATGCATCGATGTTAAAGCTCCATAAAATGAAAAGCAAGATCATCATCATTATATCATTGTCCCTGTTGCTGGCTGTCGTGCTGTTCATGGCCTGGGACATGTTTTATAACAACCCGGATGACAATGTGAACCCTTATGCGTATGACCTGAAGTCGCTCAGGTCGGGCGACACCACAAAGATCCTGTATGAGGAGACCGGGCATTTCAGCCCGGAACTATCTGCCATTCATGGCGTTGATGTTGACAAATCGGATCGTATCTGCATTTGTGGCGACAATGGGGTTGAAATTTTCAATCCTGCAGGGGACAGGGAATCCGGATTTCCAATCTCAGGAACTGCGGGTTCCATTTGTGTGGATGAGGGAGGCAGGATTTACCTGGGGATGCAGGATCATGTCGAAATTTACGATAAAACCGGTAAAAAACTCATGCAATGGACCAGTTGCGGAAAAGATGCCATCATCACCTCCATTAAGGTTTCCGGTAAGGATGTTTACCTGGCCGATGCAGGGAATAAGGTCGTTTATCATTTCGATCAGCGGGGCAATCTCCTTAAAAAGATCGGGGAGAAAGACCCGGAGCGCAGAATCCCCGGCTTCATTGTGCCCAGTCCATATTTCGACCTTGGCATCGGACGGAAGGGAGAACTCTGGGTGGTGAATCCCGGCCGCCACCAGTTCGAAAAATATGACGGCGCGGGTGATTTAATTTCATCCTGGGGGGAGTCCTCCATGAGCATGGAGGGATTTTGTGGATGCTGCAATCCTTCTAATTTTGCAATGCTGTCCGACGGCTCATTTGTCACAGCAGAGAAAGGGATCGAACGCCTCAAAGTTTATTCGCCGGCAGGCGTTTTCAGGTGTGTGGTAGCCGGCCCTGACTCATTCATTGAAGGAACCAGGGGGATCGATGTCGCCGTTGATTCAAAAGATCGTATCCTTGTACTTGATCCGGAGAAAAAAGAGGTGCGTATTTTTACCATGAAAAAACCAGGAAATTAACCCTGATTTCAATAGGATAATTATGCCAGACAGAAGAAAATTCATCAGCACGTTATTCAGGGGAACCATTTTAGGCTCACTCACTGCATTAAGCGGAGTGCTGATCCATCGGTGGAGCGAAGCAGAAGATTGCAGGCAAAATTACAGTTGCGGCAGGTGCAGCCTGTCGGGGCAGTGCCGGTTGCCTGAAGCGGATCAGCACCGCCTTGAGAAAGCCAGGATGAACAAAAACGATTCAGGAGATGGAAGTGCCGGAAAATAATTCAAGAATCAACCGCCGTAAGTTTCTCTCAACAGGGGTGCGGGCTTCTGTGCTGTTGGGTATCGGAGGGGCTGCAGCCCTGGTTGCGGACAAGGCCACCACAGGTGAGACGGTATGGCAGCTTGATCCGGCCAAATGCATCCAGTGCGGACGTTGCGCCACCAATTGCGTGCTGACCCCTTCGGCGGTCAAATGCGTGCATGTGTATGCGATGTGCGGATACTGCGATCTTTGCGGCGGATATTTCAAACCCGAAACAAAAACCCTCACCACCGGGGCCGAAAACCAGCTTTGCCCAACCAATGCGGTTAAACGGAAATTTATTGAAGATCCTTTTTTTGAATATTCCATAGACGAACCTTTATGCATCGGTTGCGGCAAATGTGTGAAGGGATGCGGTGCTTTCGGAAACGGATCACTGCAACTGCAGGTTCGACACAACATCTGCGTGAATTGCAACCAATGCGCGATTGCGCGCAATTGTCCTTCAGAAGCATTCAGCAGGGTGCCGCTCAGTCAGCCGTACCTCCTCAAACAGGTTACACAAGAAAAACCAGTATAAGCGCATGAAAAATATTTTATTCTTACCGGGTTAATCTTATTAAGTAAAAATGACTTATGCTCTGTGGCTCTTCGTGATATTTCTCTGTGTATCTGTGAAATAATATTTCACGAAGTACCATGGAGTTCACACGAAGTACCACGAAGTAAATAATATAGTAAAAGATGAAAAACCGATTTCAATAAATGAAAAAAATCCTGGTACTGTTTATTTTAACCATCATACTTACGATTCAGTTCCTGGATGCCTATAGTGTCCAAAGATTTCCGAAACCGGAATTTGAGTCTGGTTATGTTCAACCGGAAACCATGCAACCCTCAGCCCATGCAGGACTGCTTGCGGTTGTTGACGTAATTGTTCTTGCCATCGCCCTCGCACTTGTGACATGGCTTGTGTTGAAAAAACGTTCCCGAATCGGGGTTTTTGGCATGTCGGTGCTCTCCCTGGGCTATTTCGGCTTTTACCGTCACGGGTGTGTCTGCTCCATCGGCGCCATCCAGAACATGGCCCTGGCGGTCTTTGACAACGCTTATGTCATCCCGCTTACTGTCATTGCCTTCTTCATCCTTCCACTGGTATTCACCCTGTTTTTCGGCCGTACTTTCTGCGCTGGTGTATGCCCGTTCGGAGCAATCCAGGACCTTGTCTCCTTTAAACCACAGAAACTTGGCGTCCGGTTAAATACCGTGTTGGGTCTCATTCCTTATATCTACCTTGGGCTGGCGGTTCTCTATGCCGCCACCGGCACCGATTTTATCATTTGCCGTTATGATCCGTTTGTTGGAATATTCAGGTTTGACGCTACTTTTGGCATGTTTATCTTCACCGGGACCCTGTTGTTGTCAGGAATTTTCATTGCACGGCCCTATTGCCGGTTTCTTTGTCCTTACGGGGTGCTGCTGAACTGGGTCAGCCGTTATTCATGGAAACACCTGACCATCACCCCGTCAACCTGCATTCAATGCAGGCTTTGTGAAGATTCCTGCCCTTACGATGCCATCGACATGCCGGTGACTGATAAAAACCCGGAGAGCAGATCAGGGAGAATCAGGAAAATGATCCTGATCTGCGCATTGATTCCAATGCTCATGCTCCTCGGGGGATATACCGGTTCGAGGATGCATGAAACACTTGCCGGGGTCAACGGGAAAGTCCGGTTGGCGAAAGCACTTTTGGAACCTCCATCCTCAACGGGCAAACCTGAATTAATGGAAGTAACTGCGTTCAAATCATCGGGAAAGCCGGTTGCCATGGTATATAGCGAGGCATCCGGAATCCTGAGGCAATTTTATCTCGGAGGATGGATCCTTGGTTGTTTTCTTGGGCTGGTGTTTGGAATTACCATTGCCTATCGTATGGTAACCACATACCGGACAGATTACACCCCGAACAAGGGAACCTGCTTCAGTTGTACAAGGTGTGTGGATTTTTGTCCGGTTGATCATCATGACAATGTATAATAAAAATACAACCAACCCGGTAAAGACGCGGCATGCCGCGTCTCCACAGTATGATATGCAGCATGCCGTGGGGACGCGGCATGCCGCGTCCCTACGGTATATTGCCGGTGCCAGTGCCATTTTTGCATTGATCCTGTGCGTCCTCATCGTGGTAAATTTCATCCAGATCAAACGTTCTGATCCGCTTAATTCACAGGTGATGAAAGTGATGGTTGAGCGGATGCATGCCAATCCCCAGGATGAACAACTCAGGCAGGATATCCGTGAAATTGACCTTTTGTCGCGCAAGGCGTTTTTCACCAGCCAATGGCAGGTCCGCATGGGTGGGTACCTGCTGTTTTTCAGCCTGCTGGTTGTGGTTATTTGTATTAAAACCATTGAACTTCTTCATAAGTCGATGCCGGAAGTTCCGTCGAATATAAAATCTGACCTCTGGATCACCGGGTCGGCCAGGAGATCCTGGGTTGCCTACACAGGAATTGCAATTGTCATCGGTGCCGCCCTGCTTGTTTTCCTGACACACAGGGAGTTGGGCAAGGCCCTTGAAGCAGCAGTGCAGCAAAGAGAGAATCCGGGGGATATTGAATCCGGGAATACCGGGATGAAAGAGTCTGCGAACCAGGGAGTGAAGGATGCAAATGCAGATTCAACCTTAAAGTCAGACACAGCGACGAATGCGGCTCAACAGAGCCTTGACGGCTATCCGTCTGTACAGGAGCTGGTGAAAAACTTTCCATCCTTCAGGGGAAATGGAGGAAACGGGATAGCAGGTCAAAAAAACATTCCGGTCAGCTGGGACGGAAAGAGCGGGAAGAATATCAAATGGAAGACTGAAGTCCCGCTGCCCGGCTACAACTCCCCCATTATCTGGAATGACAGGGTGTTTCTGACCGGGGCCAGTTCGACGAAAAGGGAGGTCTATTGTTTTGACATTAATTCCGGCAAATTATTATGGCGCAAGAGCGTTGACAAAATACCCGGCAGTTCATCGCAGGAACCTAAAATCCTTAAGGAAACTGGCTTCAGCGCCCCGACGATGACCACCGATGGCCGTCGTGTGTATGCCATTTTTGCCAATGGCGATCTCATTGCACTCGACCTCGACGGCAACCAGCAGTGGGCAAAAAATTTAGGCATGCCACAGAATCACTATGGACACTCCTCTTCATTGATCATGTACCGTGACATGCTCATCATCCAGTACGACCAGCGCGGTTCGGGCATGGTGATGGCACTTTCGGGAAAAACAGGTGAACCCGTCTGGCAGACAAGCCGGAATGTGAAGATTTCATGGGCTTCGCCGGTGATTGTGAACACAGGTAAACGCACGGAGCTGATCCTTGCAGCCGACCCCATGGTCGTGTCCTATAACCCTGCTGACGGGAAGGAGTTGTGGGAGATGAAGTGCATCTCGGGCGAGGTGGGCCCCAGTGTGGCCTATTCCGACGGGGTGGTCTATTCCGTGAATGATTATTCAAAACTCGCCGCCATTGAGATCGGCGATCCGCCCAAACTCCTGTGGGAGAGTTCAGAATACCTTTCCGATATTCCCAGCCCGCTGGCTGCCGGAAAATATCTTATCCTTACAACCAGCTACGGTACCGTTGTTTGCTATGACGGGAAAACCGGCACAAAATACTGGGAGCAGGATTTGGAAACCCCTGTTTTTGCCTCGCCCATGCTTGCGGAGGGAAACGTTTTCCTTCTCGATAAAAAGGGCGTTATGCATGTTTTTCCGGCAGATCAGAAATACAATTCAATCAGTCAGTCATCACTTGGCGAAGGATCCTCCTGTACCCCGGCTTTTGCCGATGGAAAGATCATCATCAGGGGAGATAAAAACCTGTTTTGTATCGGGAAATAGCCATTTTTCATCTATTGATAAAATGTGGATATAAGGATAATCATTGTCAAATTTTATGAATTTTTCGTTTGTAAACGAAAAATATTATGATATTTTTCGTTTACAAACGAAAAATCACTACTTTTGAATAAAAAATCATCAT